>JADYZH010000275.1 GCA_020853215.1 Sulfuritalea sp.
CCGGCCGACGGCGCCGCTGGTGGCGGTCTCCACGAATGCGGCGGTCTGCCGCCGGCTGTCGCTGAACTGGGGCATCGTGCCGATGACCGCGACCCAGTCGGAATACGGCAACTGGGATGCGCTGTGCCGGCGCATCGCCCGCAGCTGCGAACTGACCCGCACCGGCCACAACGTGCTGCTGGTCGCCGGCTTCAGCGACGATGCCGGCCGCAACTCGCCGATGCTGCAGGTCCTCAATGTCTGAAACCGTTCGCGCCGCAGCGGCACAGGGCAGACCATGAGTCCGCTCAAAAAGGGCCTGGCGGCGCTGTTCGGGCTGCCGCTTGTGCTCGCCGTCGTCTTCTTCAGCTATTTCAACCTCACCGGGGAAGACCGGATGCGGGCCGTCTGCGGCGAGGTGAAGCCCGGCATGACGCGGGCGCAAGTGAACCAGTTCGTGCTCGACAAGCGGCTCGACGGGTCCGCCGCAGACAGGGGCGTAAGCTTCCTCGGTGACTCGCGCAGCTACGGCCGCCACAGCTGCAAGGTGACGATGGAGGCCGACACGGTCAAGGCAGCGCAATACAGCTTCGCCGACTGAGCGTGCGGTGGCGGGGCGCCGCCGCCGACTTTTTTGCGGGACAATCCGCCCATGTCCGCGCCTCTCACCCAGCCGCCGGCTGCACGCAGCCACCTGGCGCCGTTCCGCGAGAGATCTCGCGTCTGGCTGGCGCTGGCGCTCGCGTATGTCGAGATCTATCCCATGCGCTGCCTGCACCTGATCGGCGGCGATGCCGCGCTGGAGCCGGGCAACGAAGAAAGCAGCCGTGACTGACAAGCGGCGATGAGCGCCAGTCGCGGTCAGCGCGACGTCTTCGGCGTGATCATGCTGGCGGTCGGCGCCGGTATCGTCGCCGTCGCCGCCGGCACCTGGCCTGATGCCCTGCGCGGACTCAATGCGCCGGCCTGGGTGCTGCTGGCGGCGGGCGGCGTGTTCGCCCTGGCCGGCGCCAGCCTGGCGAGCCAGGGTCGCACGCCGCCCTGGGTGCAGGCCGTGATCGGCAACTGCATCCTGACGCTGTTTGCCGTGATCCCGGCCTGGATCGCCTGGGGCGGCAGCCGGCGCGGCTTCTCCGCCTCCGGCAATCTCGGCGGCTTCTGGCTGGCAACGGGTTTCGACGGCGCCGACTTCGGGCGCATCGCCTTCGGCGGCAGCGCGGTTCTCATGGGCATGATCGCGCTGGCGGTGTGGGTCGCCTGGCTGCGCAAGCTGTCATGGTCGGGGCGCGGCTGGTTTGTCGTCGCGGCGGCGCTGGCAGCGCAACTGCTGTTCGTGACGATGCCGGCGGAGCCGCGCTGGCCCGATGTCGCCGACGACCACCAGCGCCTGGCACGCTATGCGCTGCTGGTCGAGGACGAGGGCTGGGCGCGCATCGCCGGCGGGGAAGCGCGGCGCTGGTACTTCCCGCCCTGGCGTAATTTCGAGGACTGGACCAAGGCGGCACGCAGCCGCCTGGCCGCCGCGCGCACGGCGCCGGCCGGGCAGGAAGTGCTGGACATCCCCTACCTCGCGACGCCACCGCTGCTCGACGGCAACATCGGCGCGGACGAATGGCGCGGCGCGCGCCGCATCGAACTGGCGCCGCCGGCGCTGGGCACGGTGGTGCATGTCGCCGCCGACCAGCGCTACCTCTACTTCGCCGCCGACGTGCCGGCCGACACGACCAGCGGGGGCTTCGACCAGTTCCGCGTCTGGTTCCACATCGGGCTGTCGCCCTGGCTGGACAACGAACGTGCCTTTCTCGACCGTCACGGCAGGGTATCGTCACTGCGCCAGACGCGCTTTCCCTGGGGCGACCATGCGCCGCGGTCACGCACCGACTGGCGCATCTACGAACGGGCGCGCGGCGCCAGCGCGCTCAGCGGCCACCGCCGCTTCGAGCTGGCGCTGGAGCGCGATGAATCCGGCATTGCGCCGGGCGTCGCCTTTCCGCTCTGGCTGGAAGTGGAAGGCGATCCGCAGAACGACGCCGCCGGCAAGTTCAAGGCACGGACCTATCTGGGCGGCGCCGGCAGCCACGCCGCGCCGCTGTGGCTGCGCGTCGACCCGCGCTGAACGCAGCCGGCGATAGAATCGCGCCGACAGAGGAGGCAGCCCATGACCGAACGCATTCCCGCCCGCTGGTATTTCGACATCGTCTCGCCTTTCGCCTACCTGCACTTGAAGCGCTTCGGCGAGCTGCATCCGGCGCTCGATGTCGAGTTCGTTCCTGTGCTCTTTGCCGGCCTGCTCAAGCACTGGGACAACAAGGGTCCGGCGGAACTGGCGCCGAAGCGTTTGCACACCTACCGCAGTTGCGTGTGGACCGCCGCCCAGCATGGCATTCCCTTCCGCATGCCGCCGCGCCATCCCTTCAATCCGCTGCACGGACAGCGCCTGCTGGTCGCGCTCGGCGCGCCGCGCGCGGCGGTCGATGCGGCCTTCGATTTCGTCTTTGGCGAGGGCCGCGACCTTGCCGCGGAATGGCCGCTGTTCTGCGAGCGGCTCGGCGTCGACGCCGGGCAAGCGGCGACGCTGACCGGCGATCCGGCGGTCAAGCAGAAGCTGGCGGACAACACCGCTGCCGCCGCGGCGCAAGGCGTGTTCGGCGTGCCGACGCTGGCGTTGCGCGGACAAAACTTCTGGGGCAGCGACACCATCGCCTGGGCCAATGCCTTCGTCGACAACCCGCGGATGTTCGACTCGGGCGAGATGCGGCGCGCCGCCGCAATCGAAATCGGCGCCGCGCGCAAGGAAGCCGGCTGACCGGGCGCGGCTCCCGCCTGCGCGGCCGGAAATCCGCCACCGCAGGCCGGGAACAGGCTTACTTCTGCTTTTTTGTGGCCACGCGGCGCGGCTTTGCTGGCGCGGTGCTTGCCGCCGCGGGCGGCGGCGCGTCACCGAGCACGTTTTTAAGCGGGCAGACCTTGAAGGCCGGGCATTTCTTGCAGCCGGCGACGATGGCGATCGGACAAATGGTCATGACGGTTCCAGGGGAAGGTGCAACGGGTGCCGCAGTATGCGGCCGGGCGACGACGGGTAGTAGTCTGCGTCGCCTAAACTTCGGGGCCGGCGGCACGCGGCATCAGCGCTGCGCCAGCGTGCTGCCGCCGTCAGGCGACGGCGCCCGCACCATGACCTGCGTCGCGCGCCGCCACAGCTTGAGCCACATCCCGTCCGGCGCTTCGTTGAACAGGACATCGGCATCGACCGGCAGCAGGTGCCAGTCGCCGCGATCGATCTCGCTTTCGAGCTGATACGGCGCCCAGCCGGCGAAGCCGCGGAAGACCCGCAGCCGGGTCGCCGGCGTCGGCGCCTCGAGCAGGCGCAGCAAACTTTCGATGTCGCTGCTCAGAAACAGGCCTTTCGCCACGGTGATCGATGCCTCCGGCGCCGTCTCACCGCGCAACATGAACACGATATCGCCCGGCGCCACCGGGCCGCCGTAGTGCAGGCGATGCTGCCCCGCCTGCTTGAGCTCCGGGAAAATCCGGTCGAGGCCGGCCTTGAGGGGGCGATTGACGATGACGCCGAGCGGCGAATTGCCGCGGCCGTGCCGCGTCACCAGCACGACGGACTGGCGAAAGCGCGGATCGGCCATGTCCTCGCTCGCGATCAGGAGCACGGATCGCTCGTCTCCCTCTTCGGCTGCAGACAGCGGCAGGGGCTCAAGGCCTGCGCACAGCAGGATCAGGGTCGCAAGGCAGAGGCGAAGCATGGGCAAAGCAGGGTCCGCCGGATGCCGCAATTCGTGCGGCGACGGGCCGTCAGGCGGCCGACACCACGACCGGCACCGGCATGCCGCGCCGGTCGAGCAGGGCCAGCCAGCCGCGTATCACGCGGTAGAGCACCCACAGCCCGGTGCCGACGATGACCATGATGGCCGCCGGAATGCCGATCAGGGTCAGCATAAGCACGCCCGCCGCCAGCAGCCACAAGGCGGCGAACCAGAAGCTGCGCAACTGCCAGCGCCAGTGGCTGTCCAGCCAGGTGCCGCGTACCTTGTCGCGGGTCAGGTAATTGATGATCACGGCGACGATCGACGGCCAGCCGAAGACGAAGGCGCCGATGATGGTGGCGGAACTGAGTATCCCGGACGCGGCCGACAGCGCATGCAGGCCGTACATGACATGGCACCAGGCCCGGGGGCCGTCCAGATCGCCATCGTCGCGCGCGGGAATCACTTCGGATTCGGTCATCGTTCCTCCTACAGTCCCAGGTCTTTCCACAGCAGGTCTACGCGCTGCTTGACGGCTTCGTCCATGACGATGGGGCGCCCCCACTCGCGGGTCGTTTCACCCGGCCACTTGTTGGTCGCATCGATGCCCATTTTGCTCCCCAGGCCAGCCACCGGTGAGGCGAAATCGAGGTAATCAATGGGCGTATTCTCGGCGATCAGGGTATCGCGCGCGGCATCGACGCGGGTGGTCAGCGCCCAGATCACCTCGGGCCAGGAACGCACATCGACGTCGTCGTCGGTGACGATAATGAACTTGGTGTACATGAACTGGCGCAGGAAGCTCCAGATGCCGAACATCACGCGCTTGGCGTGCCCCGGATACTGCTTTTTGATGCTGACCAGCGCCATGCGGTAGGAGCAGCCTTCGGGCGGCAGGTAGAAATCCGCGATCTCGGGGAACTGCTTCTGCAACAGCGGGACGAAAACCTCGTTGAGCGCCAGGCCGAGCATGGCCGGCTCGTCGGGCGGCTTGCCGGTGTAGGTGCTGTGGTAGATCGCATCGCGCCGCAGCGTGATGCGCTCGACCGTGAATACGGGAAATTCGGCCACTTCGTTGTAATAGCCGGTGTGGTCGCCGAAGGGGCCTTCGGCCGCGGTTTCGCCCGGCGCGATGAAACCTTCGAGCACGATCTCGGCGGATGCCGGCACCTGCAGCTCGGAGCCGATGCACTTCACCACTTCGGTCTTGGCGCCGCGCAACAGGCCGGCGAACTGGTATTCCGACAGCGTATCGGGCACCGGCGTGACTGCCGCCAGTATCGTCGCCGGATCGGCACCGATCACCACCGCCACCGGGAAGGGCTCGCCGGGATGCGCCGCGCAATGCTCCCGAAAATCCAGCGCGCCACCGCGATGCGCCAGCCAGCGCATGATCAGCTTGTTCGGCCCGAGCAATTGCTGGCGGTAGATGCCGAGGTTCTGCCGCGTCCTCGCCGGCCCGCGCGTGACGACCAGGCCCCAGGTGACCAGCGGCGCCGCGTCGCCCGGCCAGCAGGTCTGCAGCGGCAGGCGGCCGAGATCGACATCCTTGCCCTGCCACACCACATCCTGGCAGGGCGCGGAACTTACCACCTTGGGCGCCATGTTGAGCACCTGCTTCAGCACCGGCAGCTTGTCCCAGGCGTCCTTCAAGCCTTTGGGCGGCTCGGGTTCCTTGAGCCAGGCCAGCAGCTCGCCGACCTCGCGCAAACGGGCTTTCCAGTCGAGGCCCGCGCTGGCTTCATCTTCGGCGGCGGCGATGCCCAGCGCCACCCGGCGCGGCGTGCCGAACAGGTTGGCCAGCACCGGCATCGCATGGCCCTTCGGTTTCTCGAACAGCAGCGCCGGCCCGCCGGCGCGCAGCACGCGGTCGGCGATTTCGGTCATCTCCAGGCAGGGATCGACCTCGACGGCGATCCGCTTGAGTTCGCCGAGCGTTTCCAGTTGGCTGACAAAGTCACGCAGATCGGTGTATTTCATGGACTCAGTTTAACCGCCGGGCGCATCACTGTCCCAACCACGGCCGCAGGTTGAGTTCGGCGACGATGCCGGCGAAGATCGCCGCGCCGAACCACTTGTTGTGGCGGAAGGCGGCGAAGCAGCCTTCGCGGCTGCGGTTGCGGATCAGCGTGTAGTGATAGCCGGCCACCGCGGCGGCCACCACCAGGCCACCGAGATACGCTGCGCCGTAGCGCAACGTCCAGCCAATCGAGGCCAGGATGCCGAGGGTGATGGCGTAGCAGAGCATCACGGCGAGGACGTCGAAGCGGCCGAAGGTGATGGCCGCCGTGCGGATGCCGATCTTGAGGTCGTCTTCGCGGTCGACCATGGCGTACTCGGTGTCGTAGGCCAGCGCCCAGAAGATGTTGGCGACCAGCAGTGCCCAGCCCAGCGCGCCGACCTGGCCGGTCACCGCGGCGAAGGCCATGGGGATGCCGAAGCCGAAGGCGACCCCGAGGTAAGCCTGCGGCAGGGCGAAGAAGCGCTTGGTGAAGGGATAGCTGGCGGCAAGGAACAGCGCAATCAGTGCCAGCCACCAGACATCGCGAAAAATCGGCAGCGCCACCAGGAAGGCGCCCAAGGCCAGCACCGCGGCCAGGGTCAGCGCCTCGCGCGCCGACACCTTGCCCGCCGCCAGCGGCCGGTCGCGGGTTCGTTCGACATGCGGGTCGAAATCGCGGTCGGCATAGTCGTTGATGACGCAGCCGGCCGAGCGCATCAGCAGCGTGCCGAGGGCGAAGATCCAGACCAGCATCCAGTGCGGCTGCCCCCGGGTTGCAATCCATAGCGCCCACAAGGTCGGCCACAGCAGCAGCAGCGTGCCGATCGGCTTGTCCAGCCGCATCAGCTTTTCGTAGAGGTCGAAGCGTTGCTTGAGTTCGGCGAAGGTCATGCTGCGATTTTACCGGTAGCAGGCCGGCCGCTGCCGACCACGCCCCCTGCAAGCCAGCGCCGTGTCGCCGGCGCCGACTTTTTGCGGTCCGGGGCGATCCGCTGTGCGGTACGTTTCGTTCGGCCGCCTTCGGTTGCCTGTTCGATGCGTGTACTATCCCGATCCAACAAGCGTATCGCTTCACCCGCCGCGCCCATCGCTTTACCCTGTGCGCCAAGCTGAATCGAGGAAGCTGTAAATGGGCAAACCGCAAGACACCGTGCTGGCCTCCATGCGTCCGATCATGCGGCGCCTGCTGGAGATGTACGGACTGGATTCGGGGGCGCTGGCCCGGCGGGCCGGGATCGTTCTCCCTGAGGTGATCGGCCCCACGGATCGCATTGCGGCGGACAAGGCCGATGCGGTGCTGCAACTCGCCATCCCGCTGATCCGCGATCCCGCCTTCGGCCTGCAGGTGGCGCGCTGCTGGCACCCGGCCAACCTCGGGGTTCTCGGCTATGCGTGGCTGTCGAGTTCGACGCTGCGCACCGGGCTGCGCCGGATGGAGCGCTACCACCGGCTGATCGGCGATCGCGGCGCCACGGAGATCGAGGAAGTGCCAAGGGGCATCAAGGTCCGCTTCTGGGGCAAGCGGGGCGATCCGGCCGAGGTGCCTGTCGCCGCCGTCGTGGTGGACATGGCCATCGCGCTGCTGCTCGACATGTGCCGCATGAACGCCGGGGCGGCATTGCGCCCGCTGGCCGTCAGCCTGCGCCGAAGGAAACCCGAGTCCACCGCGCCCTACGAGCACTTTTTCGGCTGCCCGGTCCGCTTCGGCGCCGCAGAGAACTTCTTCGTGCTCTCCCGGGACGATGCGGACGCGCTGCTGCCGTCGTCCAACAAGCAGTTGGCCACCGTGTTCGACTCGATGCTCGGCGCCGAACTGGCGCTGCACGACAAGTCCGACGTGATCGCCCGCTGCCGGGCGGCGGTGCTGGAGCACCTGACTTCCGGCGAGGTTTCCGAGGAGGAAACGGCGAAGCTGCTCCACATGAGCCCGCGCACCCTGCAGCGCAAGCTGGCCGAGGCCAGCCTCACCTACCAGCAACTGGTGGACGCCACGCGCCGGGATCTGGCGCTGCGCTATGTCGTCGATGCCGGTCGTTCGATCAGCGACATCACCTTTTCGCTGGGCTTTTCGCAACCCAGTGCTTTCACGCGCGCCTTCAAGCGCTGGACCGGATCCAGCCCGACCGACTACCGGGCCGGCCGCGCTGCGGTCACGGCCGCCTGAGGCAGGGCCGGCCCATATCGGCACCGCGGCGCGGACGCTCAACGCGCCAGACCCGGCAGCCATAATGGAAGGATCATCTCCGCGATCTTGATGCCGGCCAGGATGCCGCCGACGGCGATCAACAATCCGCCGACGACCAGCTGCCTGAGGAGAATGCCGCCCTCGCTTTTCGGCGTTGGTCGGTGCCCCGGTTTGTTGCGGTAGGGTGAAGTCATGGCAGGCATTGGGTGAACTGCCGGTGAATTTGGAAGGCCCCAGCTTAGGTTGACCCGCCGGGAACTGCTTGATCTGCGGCGCCAATCGCTTGACCCGGCGCGCCATTGTTCGAGCGACCCGAAAGATTGGCGCCTGCGGTCAAGCGATTGGCGCGCGGGGTAAAGCGGATCCGGGTGCGGACTGGCAATCTGCAATCCTTCGCAGGCGGCATGCAGGTTCGCCTGTCCACCACCATGACGGATCCGCAGATGACCCCTCGCCTCACGAACTACCGCGTGTCGGACCTTGAGACCGGCGCGCCGCTGGAAACGCTGGAACTGCATGTACTGGCCCGCGCCTATTACGCGGCATGGCTGGCAGTCCATGGCATCGCGCCGCAGAAATGGCACCCGTTGCCGATGCTCAATGCCGCATTCGAGTTCGGCGAGCCACCCGCAATGCCCGCGTAAACCGACGGCAAGCACGTGCGGCAGCGCGCCGGTGCATCAGCGGCAAGGTAATCAAGCGCGCCCGGTACGCTCAGGCCTTGAGCAGTTCCTCGCGGCCGCCCAGCCAGCGTTGCAGGTGCGCCTCGGCGCGCACGGGGTCGGTGCGCAGAATGTCCTCGGCGACGGCGCGCGCCTGTTCCACCAGCGCCGCATCTTCCAGGTCGGCATAGCGCAGCAGCGGCAGCCCGCTTTGCCGGGCGCCGATGAACTCGCCGGGGCCGCGCAGGCGCAGGTCCTCGCGCGCGATGGCGAAGCCGTCCGTGCTTTCGAAAATCACCTTCAGCCGCGCCCGCGCCAGTTCGCCCAGCGGCTGCGCGTAGAGCAGGATGCAGGCCGACGCGTCGACGCCGCGCCCGACGCGGCCGCGCAACTGGTGCAGTTGGGCGAGGCCGAAGCGTTCGGCGTGCTCGATCACCATCAGGCTGGCATTGGGCACGTCGACGCCGACCTCGATCACCGTGGTCGCCACCAGCACATGGATTTCGTTGCGGACGAAGGCGGCCATCACCGCCGCCTTGTCCGCCGCCTTGAGCCGGCCGTGTACCAGGCCGATCTTCAGGTCGGGCAGTTCGGCGACCAGGCGCGCGTAGGTTTCCTCGGCGGTCTTCAGCTGCAGGGTTTCGGATTCCTCGATCAGCGGACAGACCCAGTAGGCCTGGCGCCCGCTGCGGCAGGCATCGTGCACGCGCGCCAGGACTTCATCGCGGCGCGCTTCGGCGACCAACTTGGTGGTGACCGGGCTGCGCCCGGGCGGCAGTTCGTCGAGTACCGAGACATCGAGGTCGGCGTAATAGCTCATCGCCAGGGTGCGCGGGATCGGCGTCGCCGACATCGCCAACTGGTGGGCGAAGCTGCCCTTGTCCTTCAGCGCGAGGCGCTGGCGCACACCGAAGCGGTGCTGCTCGTCGACGATGGCCAAGCCAAGGCGGGCGAATTCGACTTTGTCTTCGATCAAGGCGTGGGTGCCGATCGCGATCGGCGTGTCGCCGGCGCCGACTTTTGCGATCGCCGCCTCCTTGTCGCGCTTCTTCAGGCTGCCGGTGAGCCAGGCCACTTCAATGCCCAGCGGTTCCAGCCATGCGGCGAGCTTGCGGTAATGCTGCTCGGCGAGGATTTCGGTGGGCGCCATCAACGCCGCCTGATGGCCGGCTTCGACCGCATGCAGCATGGCCAGCGCGGCGACCACGGTCTTGCCGCTGCCGACATCGCCCTGCAGCAGGCGCTGCATCGGATGCGGCTGGCCGAGGTCGGCGGCGATCTCGCGCCAGGCGCGCTGTTGTGCCGCGGTCAGGCGGAAGGGCAGCGACCGCAGCAGCGCGTCGGTGAGTTTCGCGCTCGGCGCCAGGCGCGGCGCGCCGCGCGCGCGGCGGGCGAGGTAGGCGCGGCGCAGGCTGAGCTGCTGGGCCAGCAGTTCATCGAACTGCATGCGGCGCCAGGCCGGATAGTCGCGCGCTTCGAGCACCGCCTGCACCATGTCGGGCGGCGGCGTATGCAGGAAGCGTATGGCTTCGGCGAAGCCGGGCAGGTCCAGGCGCTGCAGCAGTTCCGGCGGCAGCGTATCGGCGAAATCGGCACGTGCCAGTGCTTTCTCGATCAGGCGGCGCAGCGTGGCCTGGCCCAGGCCGGCCGTGGTCGGATAGACCGGCGTCAGCCCCTCGGGCAGGGCGTCGCCGGCCGCCACCACATGGAAGCGCGGGTGGATGATCTCGGGACCGAGGTAGCCCTCGTGCACTTCGCCGAAGACGCGCAAGCGCGTGCCGGGCTGCAGCACCTTCTGCTGGCTTGGATAGAAATTCAGGAACCTGAGTGAGAGCGCGCCGCTGGCATCGCGCACGCGCGCCAGCAGCTGACGGCGCGGCCGGTAGGCGATTTCGTTACCGAGCACCTCGACCTCGAACTGTGCGGCGATGCCGGGCCGGGCGTCGGCCAGCGCCGTGATGCACGTTTCGTCCTCGTAGCGCAGCGGCAGGTGCAGGACGAAGTCGCTGTCGCTCTTCAGGCCGAGCCTGGCCAGGCGCCCCGCGAGCGTGTTGCCCTGCTGCGGCTTCTTGTCAGCCAAGGACCAGTACGGCGTCCGCCTCGACCAGGGCGCCGCGCGGCAGTTCCTTGACGCCGACGGCGGCGCGTGCCGGGAAGGGCTGGCTGAAATACTTCGCCATGGTTTCATTCACCTTGGCGAAGTTGGTCAGGTCGGTGAGGTAGATGTTCAGCTTGACGGCATCGTTGAGCGTGGCGCCGGCCGCCTCGGCCACCGCCTTGAGGTTGTCGAAGACGCGCACGATCTGCGCGTCGATGCCCTCGACCATGGTCATGGTCGCCGGATCGAGGCCGATCTGGCCCGACATATAGACCGTGTCGCCGACCTGCACGGCCTGCGAGTAGGTGCCGATGGCGGCGGGTGCGGCGGCGGTGGAAATGATCTTGCGGCTCATGGCGTGCTTTCCTTTCAGGTTTGTGCGGCCGCGCGGGCCGTCAGGCTGCGCGCTCCAGGGCCTGGTCCAGGTCCCAGAGGATGTCGTCGATGGTTTCCAGCCCGACCGACAGGCGCACCAGGTCCGGCGTCACGCCGGAAGCCTGCTGGTCGGCTTCGCCCAGCTGGCGGTGCGTGGTCGATGCCGGATGGATCACCAGAGTCTTGGCGTCGCCGATGTTGGCCAGGTGCGAACAGAATTGCAGGGCGTCGATGAAGCGCTCGCCGGCTTCTTGTCCACCCTTGACGCCGAAGCAAAGCAGCGCGCCGGCGCCCGGATGGCGCGCGCTGCCCAGGTAGCGCTGTGCCAGCGCATGGCCGGGACTCTCGGGCAAGCCTGGATAGTTGACCCAGGCCACGCGCGGATGCTTTTGCAGGTGCCGCGCCACGGCCAGCGCGTTTTCGCAATGGCGCTGCATGCGCAGCGGCAGCGTCTCGATGCCCTGCATCAACTGCCAGGCCGAGAAGGGCGACAGCGCCGGGCCGAAGGTGCGCAGGGTTTCCATGCGCGCTTTCATGGTGAAGCCGAAGTCGCCGAAAGTTTCGTAGAACTTGACGCCGTGGTAGCCGGCCGAGGGCTCGGTCATGCTGGGGAACTTGCCGTTGCCCCAGTCGAACTTGCCGGACTCGATCACCACGCCGCCCAGCGTGGTGCCGTGGCCGCCGAGGAACTTGGTCGCCGAGTGCACCACGATGTCGGCGCCATGCTCGAAGGGGCGGCAGAGATACGGCGACGGCACGGTGTTGTCGATGATCAACGGCACACGGTGATCGTGCGCGACCTTGGCCACGGCGGCGATGTCGAGCACGTTGAGGCGCGGGTTGGCGACGGTCTCGGCGAAGATGCAGCGGGTGTTGTCGGACAGCGCGGCGCGGAAGTTCTCGGGATCGTCGGAATCGACGAAGACGGTTTCGATGCCGAGCTTCCTCAGGCTGACATCGAGCTGGGAAAAGCTGCCGCCGTAGAGCGAACGCGCGGCGACGATGCGATCGCCTGCCTGGCACAGGGTCAGCAGCGCGACGATCTGCGCCGCGAGGCCGGTGGCCGCGGCGACCGCGGCGCGGCCACCTTCGAGCGCCGCCATGCGCTCCTCGAAGGCGGCAACCGTGGGGTTGCCGATGCGCGAATAGACGTTGCCGAAGGTTTGCAGGTTGAACAGGCTGGCCGCGTGTTCCGCCGAATCGAAGACGAAGGAGGTGGTCTGGTGGATCGGCAGCGCACGCGCGCCGGTCGCCGCGTCCGGCTGGGCGCCGGCATGCAGGCAGAGCGTTTCGATTCCGTATTGGCGATCCGTCATGGTCTTGGTCAGGTCGATTTGGGCCGATAATGGCGGCCCGCGACCTTGCGAATAATACGCGATCAATCCGCTGCCCGAGCCATGTTCCTGCTGAAGAAGATCCTCGCCGCGCTGATCCTGCCGCCCGCCGGACTTATCCTGCTGGCGCTGTTCGGGCTGTGGCTGATGCGATCGAAAAGTCGGCGCTGGCGGCACGGCGGCGCGGCACTGGCGACGCTGGCGCTGGCCTCGCTCTTGCTGCTGTCGCTGCCGGTAGTCGGCAACGCGCTGATGGCGCCGCTCGAACCCAATCCGCCGATCACGCCCGGGCAACTGCGGCATGTCCAGGCCATTGTCATCCTCGGCGGCGGCTCCTACTTCGCCGCGCCGGAATACGGCGGCGACACGGTCAGCCACTACACGCTGGAACGCCTGCGCTACGGCGCCCGGCTGGGACGCGAATCGAGCCTGCCCCTGCTGGTGACGGGCGGCGCGCCCTTCGGCGGCCGCGCCGAGGCCGAATCCATGCGCGAGGCGCTGGAGCGCGATTTCGGCGTCAAGGTGCGCTGGGTCGAGAGTGCCGCCCGCGACACGGCGGAAAACGCCCGTCTCTCGGCGCCGCTGCTAAAGGCGGCCGGCGTCACCCGCATTGCGCTGGTCAGCCACGGCTGGCACCTGCCGCGGGCGATCGAATTGTTCGAGAAGCAGGGAATCGAAGTGACGCCGGCGCCGACGGCCTTCAGCACCGGATCGCCATCGCTGCTGGAAGACCTGCTGCCCGGCGGACTGGTCACCAGCCGCCTGGCGCTGAGGGAATATCTGGGCCAACTCTACAACTTCCTGAAGGAATCGTGATGCAAGAAGAACTCCTGATCGGCCTCGTCTCGATCTCCGACCGCGCTTCCAGTGGCGTCTATGAAGACAAGGGCATTCCCGCGCTGCAGGAGTGGTTCGGCGCCGCACTGGCCTCGCCCTGGCGCATGGAGACGCGGCTGATTCCCGACGAGCAGGCACGGATCGAGCAAACCCTGATCGAACTCTGCGACGTCGCCGGCTGCCACCTGGTGCTGACCACCGGCGGCACCGGCCCGGCGCCGCGCGACGTGACGCCGGAGGCCACGCTGGCCGTGGCGCACAAAGTCATGCCCGGCTTCGGCGAGCAGATGCGGCAGATTTCGCTGGCCTTCGTGCCGACGGCGATCCTGTCGCGCCAGGTCGGCGCCATCAGACAACATGCGCGGGGCCAGTCGCTGATCCTCAACCTGCCCGGGCAGCCGAAGTCGATCAGGGAAACGCTCGAAGGTGTCAAGGATGCCGACGGCACGCAACGCGTACCCGGCATTTTCGCCGCGGTGCCCTACTGCCTCGACCTGATCGGCGGGCCTTACGTCGAGACCAGGGAATCCGTGGTCAAGGCCTTCCGGCCGAAATCCGCCATCCGCAAACCGGATCAGCTGTAGGACTGCACGAAGAAATTGACGATCACGTAATCGGGATCGCTCATCAGCGTCTCGCGCGGATGCAGTCGCGCATTCTTGCCATCGTCGCTGAACAGCAGTGCCACGTTCTCTTCGACGGTGTTCGGCGGCAGCGCCATGCGGGCATACTCGCCGACTTCCGGCACGTCGATCAGCAGGGCCTCGGTCAGGATGCCGCCCGAATCGGCCAGCACGGCGCGTGGCGTCCTGGAAAGGGTCTCGATGCCGACGGAACCGCGGGTCGGCTCTTTGCGTGCATAGCGCCGAACCACCCCCAGCAGCCAGTTGTCGCCCCCCTGCGGCTGCACCGCGATCAGGGCCTTGATGCGAATCCAGTCCTTGCGGGCAACGGCGGACTGGGCGCCCATGCCGCCGAGGCTGACGTCTTCCACCAGCCAAGTCTCGATGACATCCGCGCCGTTGGCATGGCCGGCGAGGTGCCGGTGGATTCCGGCCAGGCCGTTGACCACCTTGAGTTCCGAATTGACGCGACGCCTGGCGGTACTGCGTATCGGGGGATTTTTCGCCCAGCACATCTCGAAATGCCTGAGGACGGGAATCACCGCAGCGACGTCGTACTGCGCACCCAGGTTGATTCCCGGTGGCACCCGGCCCTCTTTGGTAAGTTGCTCGATCGTCCGGCCTACCGCCTCGACCGCACGAGTGCAGCCGAAAAACCGCAAGGTCGGCGTGATCTCCGGCACCTTGGCCAGCCGTGTCGGCGGCAGCGGCTTGGCGGCATCGACCCAATAGACGTTTTCGGGGCGGACCTCGCGAACCAGGGCAAAAAACGGCAGGAAATAGGCGATCAGGTGCTCGCCGAGTTCGATCTGCAGCGGCGTCAGCTTGTCCATCGAGGAAGCCTGGAAAACCAGCGTCTTGATGTACTCAGCCTCTATCGTGGTTTCCGGCTGGTTGGGATAAGGCAGCAGCGGTTTCTGCGCCAGCCTGGCTTCGACCGCGGCCAGATAGATGCCGCCCAGGGTAGCCCAGAAATCAAGATCGATCGGCCCATAGCGAAACTGATCCCATTTCAGGTTGGCCCCCATGACACCGCCCAGCCGGCCATAGAGGAGTTGCAACTGGGGCTTGATTGCATCTGCATCCTTCTCGCCCGACTGATAGCCGCGAAGGCAGACAAGGTAGGCGGCGACCAGCGCCCCGCAGTAGCCATGGCCGAGTTCCCAAAATTTCACTTCCTGGGCGCGGCCTGCCGCGCTGCGGGCGGGGTAATCGCGGGCGAGGCGCCGTATCTGTGACACGGTTGCTTCATCCAGCTTCAGCAGCAGATCGAGCCGTTGCGCCGGCTTCAAGCTGTCATCGGCGCCGACCGACTCGATCCAGCCGATGGCTTCCTCGATCGCACCCTGAGGATCCCGGCCGGCGATCTCGGCCAGGACGCGCTTGGCCTCGCGAGGGTCCGTCAGGGGATGCGAAGGCTTGTGGGTAAAGAATCCGAGCATGGGTCGTCCGCAAGTGCGTTGGGGGCACGGGCCGCAATGCACGTAAGCATAGCCTTTCTGCAGCGCCCTGTCAGCCCCGGTTCATGGGGTTCGCGCAGGCCGAAACCGCCGTCCGGCCGCGGGAGTGGTCGTTGCCTGCCCGGGCTGCGCTGGCCCGGGGACCGCGGATGATTCCGGCCGGAATAGCCACTAGAATGTCCGGCCCGACCCGACTCAGCCGCGATCCGCCATGCGCCCCTACCTCGACCTGATGCACCACGTACTCGAGCACGGCCACGTCAAGGCCGACCGCACCGGCACGGGTACGCGCTCGGTGTTCGGCTGGCAGATGCGCTTCGACCTGGCCGCGGGATTTCCGCTGCTGACGACCAAGAAGCTGCACCTGCGCTCGATCATCCACGAACTGCTGTGGTTCCTCCAGGGTGATACCAACATCCGCTACCTGAAGGACAACGGCGTCTCGATCTGGGACGACTGGGCCGACGCCGACGGCAACCTCGGCCCGGTCTACGGCCATCAGTGGCGGCACTGGCCGGATGGCAAGGGCGGCGAAATCGACCAGGTCACGCAGCTCATCGACGGCATCAGGAAGAACCCGGACTCGCGCCGCCACATCGTTTCGGCCTGGAATCCGGCGGACATTCCGCAGATGAAGCTGCCGCCCTGCCACGCCCTGTTCCAGTTCTACGTGGCCGGTGGCCGGCTAAGTTGCCAGCTCTACCAGCGCAGCGCCGACATCTTCCTCGGCGTGCCTTTCAACATCGCCTCCTACGCCCTGCTCCTGCAAATGGTGGCCCAGGTCTGCGAGCTGGAGCCCGGCGAATTCGTCTGGACCGGCGGCGACTGCCACCTCTATTCGAACCACCTCGAACAAGCCCGCCTGCAACTCTCGCGCGAACCCCGGCCGCGCCCCGTCATGGCCTTGAATCCGGCGGTGACGGACATCTTCGGCTTTCGCTACGAGGACTTCACGCTGCAAGGCTACGACCCCCATCCGCACATCGCGGCGCCGGTGGCAGTGTGATCCTGGCGGGAGACATCGGCGGTACCAAGACGCTGCTCGGGCTGTCGCCGGATGGCGAATCGCTTGACCATCGCCGTTACGCCAACGCCGACTTTCCAGACTTCGCCGCCGTCCTTGCCGCCTTTTTCACCGAAACCCGAACCGATACCCGGCAGGTCCGCGGCGGTTGCCTCGCCCTGGCCGGCCCGATTGCCGATGACGGCCGCTCGGCACATCTGACCAACCTGCCGTGGGAAATCGACAGCGCGGTCCTGTCGTCCCACTTCGGCCTGCCGGCCCTGCGCCTGGTGAACGACTTCGCGGGCGCCGCAATGGGTGCCGTCACCTCGTCTCCGGCGCAGCGGTTTACCCTGCAGCAGGGCGATCCGCTGGCGACGGCGCCCTGCCTCGTCGTCGGCGCCGGCACGGGTCTGGGCATGGCCATCGTCCTGCCGGAGCATGGCGGCTGGCGCATCGTGGCTGGCGAAGGCGGTCATGTTGCCTTCGCCCCGGCCGACGAACGGCAAATGGCCCTGTGGACTTTTCTCCATGCGCGGCACGGCCGGGTTACCTGGGAGCGGGTGGTTTCGGGACCGGGCTTGACGGCCATCAACGAGCTTGTCGCGGGCATCCGCCTGTCCCCGGAGCAGATCGCCGACCGCGCCCTGGCTGATCCGACCGGCGCCGAGCGCCGCTCGCTGGATATGTTCCTCGCCGCCTATGGCGCCTTTGCCGGCGACATGGCGCTGGCCTGCCTGACGCGCGGCGGTGTCTTCCTCGCCGGCGGCATCGCCGCCAAACTGCTGCCGCTGCTGCCGCACAGCGGCTTTCTGGCCGCCTTCAAGGCCAAGGCCGAACACACCACGATCGCCGCGCGCATGCCGATCCACGTTGCCACCGATCCGTTGCTGGGTCTGCGCGGCGCGCTGCAGCTGGCACGAAACTGACTCTTGATGCGTGTCAACATATTGACATGCAGTGAGCGCAGGATGGAGCCATAAGCTTTTCGCAATCAGGAGGAAAAGACCATGGCAGCCACAAAGAACGTTACGAAGGCGACGCCCGCCAAACGCCCGGTAACGGCGGCGGTGGCAAATGTCGCCAAGCCCAAGCCAGCGCCCAAG
>JADYZH010000276.1 GCA_020853215.1 Sulfuritalea sp.
AAACGCTGGCCGATTACGGCACGGTGGCCTACTTCGCGGTGCAGACCTTCACTACCGGCATCTACCGCGCGTGGTTTTCGCTCGGTGACCGGATTGCCGCCGCGCAGCTTGCAGCGGCCTTGCTCGGTTTTGTCGCCTTGCTGATCCTGCTCGAGCGTATCAGTCGCGGCCGTGCGCGTTATCACGACAGCAGCGGCCGGCGGCGTGCCACGCGCCAGGTGCTGACAGGCTGGCATGCCCTGCTGGCGCAGATCGGGTGTGCGATTCCGGTGGCGATCGGCTTCGCCTTGCCGGCGGCGTTGCTGTTGCGTCTCGCCCTGGGCGATGCCGGGGAAGAGGGCGCGGGTTTTGCCGGACGTTTCCTGGTGCTCGCCCGCAACAGTCTCACCCTGGCCGCTCTGGCGGCAATTTGTGCCGCGCTGCTGGCGCTGCTGATCGGATTTGCCGCCCGCGACGGCCGCCGCCTGTCGGCACTGGCGAGTCGCATCGTCGGCCTCGGCTACACCGTTCCGGGTTCGGTGATCGCAGTCGGCGTGCTGATCCCGGTGACCCGGCTCGACCTTTGGCTGGCAGCGGCCTGGCAACAGATGACCGGGGTCAATCCGGGCCTGATCCTGACGGGCGGTATCGCCGCGCTGTTGTATGCCTATCTGGCGCGCTTTCTGGCGATTGCCCTGCACACCGTGGAGGCGGGCTTGGCGCGGATTACGCCGAGTATGGAAGCCGCCGCGCGCAGCCTCGGCAGCAGCCAGGCGCAAACCCTGCGCCGCGTGCATCTGCCGCTGCTGCGCGGCAGCCTGCTCACCGCCGGGCTCCTGGTGTTCGTCGACGTGATGAAGGAATTGCCGGCGACGCTGGTGATGCGTCCCTTCAACTTCGACACGCTGGCGACGCAGACCTACACGCTGGCGGCCGACGAACGTCTGGCGGAGGCGTCAACCGCCGCGCTGGCGATTGTCGCGGTCGGCCTCTTGCCGATCGTCCTGCTGGCCCGGCAGATTTCCGCCGGGCGCGGCGAGGTCAGTTCCTGCTGAGGGTTCCGTCTACAGCGACTTGTGCGAACCGTCGCACAGCGCGCCATTGCCGCTGTGCTTGCAGCCGCAGAAATAAACCGCCTTGCTCTCCCCGGCGGTGTATTTGACCGGATTGAACTCGCTGCCCTTGTGGCTGCCGTCGCAAAATGGTTGCGACTTGCTCTTGCCGCAAGAGCACCACCAGTAGTCCTTGCCCTGTTCGACATTGACAGCAAAGGGGGATTTTGCGGCGATTTCCGGTTTGGCCATGCGGCTCTCCTGATCCTGGGAACAAGGTTCGCACTATAGAGGCATTCCCCGTCCCGGGGAATCGCGATCATGGCTCGCGGCCGAAAAGTCGGCGCCGGCGGCACGGCGCAGCGGAAGTCCCGGCACGCGGCGAGCGCGCCGGACGGGTCTTCGCCTTTACTTCCAGCCGGCGCGGTCGTAGATGCGCTGGGCGGCGGCGGCATTCTTGGCCAGCGTCGCCACCGGCAGGTTGTCCGCCTTGAACTTGCCCATGGCGTCCAGGGCCGGATTCTTCACCACCACGCTGGCCACCGCCGGCCATTCGTTGTTGCCGTCGGCAAAGTAGCGCTGGGCGTCGTCACCCGCCAGGTACTCGAGGAACTTGACCGCCGATTCCTTGTGCGGCGCGGTCTTCAGCATGCCGCCGCCGGAGATGTTGATGTGGGCGCCGAAGCTCTTCTGGTTCGGCCAGATGACGGTCACCTGCTCCATCAGGCGCTTGTCCTCGGGTTTTTCCGAGCGCAGCAGGCGGGCCAGATAGTAGGTATTCGACACGGCCACGCCGCATTCCCCGGCGGCGACGGACTTGATCTGGTCGGTATCGCCACCCTTGGGCGTACGCGCAAAATTCGCCACCACCCCGCGCGCCCATTCTTCGGCCTTGGCTTCGCCGATATGGGCGATCAGGGCCGACATAAGCGAGATGTTATAGGGGTGGCTGCCCGAGCGCGAGCAGACCTTGCCCTTGAGCTTCGGATTGGCCAGGTCTTCGTAGTTCTGCACGTCTTCGGCCTTGACCGCCGCCTTGTTGGCGACGATGACCCGTGCCCGGGTCGAGAAGGCAAACCAGTCCGGGCTGCGCAAATTGGCCGGAATCCGTTCTTCCAGGAGTTTCGACTTGACCGGAGCGAACAGGCCCAGTTCGTCAGCCTTGGCCAGGCGTGCGGCATCGACCGTGAGGAAGATGTCCGCCGGGCTGTTGGC
Source organism: Sulfuritalea sp. (assembly GCA_020853215.1). GTDB lineage: Bacteria > Pseudomonadota > Gammaproteobacteria > Burkholderiales > Rhodocyclaceae > Sulfuritalea. The sequence continues at coordinate 2,247 of JADYZH010000276.1, forward strand.
GCCCTCGTTGCGGATGCGCTCGAGCAATTCGTCCTCCTTGGCCTCGATACGGTTGATCTTGATGCCGGTCTGCTTCGTGAAATTGGCATACAAGGCTTCATCCGTCTGGTAGTGCCGGGCGGAGTAGAGGTTGAGGACTTTTTCCTGCGCCGAGACAGTAGCAACGGTTCCGGCAGCCAGCAGGGAAATGAGAAAAACTTTTGATTTCATGAATGATTCTCCGGTTAGTGAAAAGGTACTGGAGGTATTGTATTAAGAATCATTCGCAATTGCAAGTCGAAATAAAACCAGCACGCGGCTGGCTGTTAGGGCGCGGCAGGGGTATTAATCGGGGTTGACCCGGCGCGCACCGTTGAAACGCTTGTTCCAGTAACCGTCGCGCAAATCCTCGACGCGAACCCTGCCTCCGCTGCGTGGCGCGTGGACAAACTGGTTGTCGCCAAGGTAGATGCCGACGTGGGAGAAGGCGCTGCGCATGGTGTTGAAGAACACCAGATCGCCGGGACGGAGCTGATCCTTGCTGATGGCTTCGCCCGACTTGCTCATTTCCTTGGAACTGCGCGGCAGAATCAGGCCCAGGCCTTCGCGGAAGACATGGCCGACGAAGCCCGAGCAATCAAAGCCGGATTCCGGTGAACTGCCGCCGCGACGATAGGGGATGCCGAGCAGATCCATGGCCTGGTCGATCGCATCCTGCGCGGTGGCCGAAGCGCGGTCGACGAACGATACCGGCGACGGCGGCTGGACCACGATGGGCTCGTCGGCGTATGCGGACGAAGCGTTGAGGAAACCGGCGAGCACGAAAACTCGCACAATCAGGAGGGGGATTCCTTGCATGGGGGCGGACCTTAGCATCGACCGCCTTGCCTGTAAACCCCGTTCCGCCCGTTCAGCGCCCCGTAAGCCTCTACTGGCTATAATGAATTCTCGCATCCCCAATAAAAACTATGATGACCCGCGCGCCAACGGGTCGCAGATTCGAGGAGGCTACTGTGAGTTTCAAGGCTTACCTGATCAATCAGGAGGAAGGCAAGGTCGCCAGCCGCTTCGTCGATATGGACGATGGGCAACTCGATCCGGGCGAAGTCGCCATCGCCGTCACCCATTCCAGCATCAACTACAAGGACGCGCTCGCTGCCACCGGGGCCGGACGCATCATCCGTCGCTTTCCCTGTGTGGGCGGCATCGATCTGGCGGGAAAGGTGCTGGCCAGTTCCGACCCGCGCTTCAAGGCGGGCGATGAAGTCTTGGCAACCAGCTACGACATCGGCGTCGCCCACCACGGCGGTTACGCCGAGCGCGCGCGAATTCCCGCCGCCTGGGTACACAAGCTGCCGGCGGGGCTGACGTGCTCCGAGGCAATGGCCCTCGGTACCGCGGGCTTCACCGCGGGCCTCGGCATCGTGCGCATGGAAGAGAACGGATTAAAGCCCGGCAATGGTCCCGTGATCGTGACCGGCGCCACGGGCGGGGTCGGCAGTCTCGCCGTCGACATGCTTGCCGCCCGCGGCTACGAGGTTGTGGCGCTGACCGGGAAGGAGAGCGAAACGGATTACCTCAAGGAGCTCGGCGCCAGCGAAGTCATGCTCCGCCAATCGCTGGACCTGGCAAAGATCAAGCCGCTGGGCAAGGAACTGTGGGCCGGTGCGGTTGACAACCTCGGCGGCGACTTCCTGGCCTGGATCGCCAGTACCATGAAGCAGGGTGGAACCATAGCCAGCATCGGCTTGGCGGCCAGCATGAACCTTAACACGACGGTGGCCCCGTTCATCCTGCGCGGCGCTTCGCTGCTCGGGATCGACTCGGGCTACATCGGCGACCCCTACCGCAGCGGCGTCTGGCAGCGCTTGGCCAGCGACATGAAGCCGTGCCACCTGGCGGCGATGACGCGCCATATCGCGTTTGCCGACCTGCCGGCCGCCTTCGACGACTACATCCAGGGTCGCGTCAAGGGGCGCGTCGTCGTAAAAATTGCCGACTGATTACCAAGCACCATCTCACCATCCGAAACATAACGACCACGAGTCAACCACCAGCGAGGAGTGTCATGGGTACATATGCCGATTTCCACAAGCGTTCAATCGAAAAGCGCGACGAGTTCTGGGCCGAAGAGGCCAAACTGATCGACTGGCAGACGCCGCCGCAGCAGATCTGCGATTTTTCGCGCCCCCCCTTTTCGAAGTGGTTTGTCGGCGGCAAGACCAACCTGTGCCATAACGCGGTGGATCGCCACGCGGCAAAGCGTCCGAATGACCGCGCGCTGGTCTATATCTCGACCGAGACCAACGAGGAGAAAAGTTATAGCTTTGCCGAGCTGAAGTCCGAGGTAATGCGCACGGCGGCGATTATGAAGTCGCTTGGTGTGGGCAAGGGCGATCGGGTCCTGATCTACATGCCGATGATCGCCGAAGCCACCTTCGCCATCCTCGCCTGCGCCCGCATCGGCGCGATCCATTCGGTGGTGTTCGGCGGCTTCGCTTCCGGCTCGCTGGCGACCCGCATCGACGATGCCAAGCCCAAGCTGATTGTCTCCAGTGACGCGGGCATGCGCGGCGGCAAGGCCGTGCCCTACAAGCACCTGCTCGATGAGGCCTGCAAGCTGGCCGAATTCCCGCCGCAGAAGGTCCTGATGATCGACCGTGGCCTGGACAAGGGCTGGCCGAGGGTTGCCGGCCGCGATGTCGACTACGCGGAGCTGCGTGCCCAGCACATGAATGCCGAAGTCCCTTGCGAATGGATGGAGTCCACCGAACCCTCCTACATCCTCTATACCTCGGGTACCACCGGCAAGCCGAAAGGCGTGCAGCGCGACACCGGCGGTTATGCCGTGGCGCTGGCGGCATCGATGAAGCACATCTTCACCGGCGGTGAAGGCGAGACCATGTTTTCGACTTCCGACATCGGCTGGGTGGTCGGCCACAGCTACATCATCTACGGTCCGCTGATCGCCGGCATGGCAACCATCATGTACGAAGGCACGCCGATCCGTCCCGATCCGGGCATCTGGTGGCAGATCGTCGAGAAGTACAAAGTCACCGTGATGTTCTCCGCACCCACCGCGGTTCGTGTCCTGAAGAAGAGCGACAACAGCTGGCTGCACAAGTACGACCTGTCCACGCTCAAGCACCTGTTCCTGGCCGGCGAGCCTCTGGACCAGCCGACCCACGAATGGATCATGGGCGAGTTGAAGCTGCCGGTGATCGACAACTACTGGCAGACCGAGACCGGCTGGCCGATCCTGTCCACGGTGCCCGGCATCGAGAACACCAAGATCAAGTACGGTACGCCGAGCTTTCCGGTTTACGGCTATGACCTGCGGATTTTCCGCGAAGACGGCACGGTATGCGACGCCAATGAAAAAGGCATCGTCGGCATCGTCCCGCCCTTGCCGCCCGGCTGCCTGTCCACCGTCTGGGGCGACGATGAGCGTTTCGTTAGCACTTATTTCAGCCTGTTCAAGGAACCGCAGGTGTATTCGTCCTTCGACTGGGGCATCAAGGACGAGGAGGGCTATCACTACATCCTCGGCCGCACCGACGACGTGATCAACGTTGCCGGTCATCGCCTTGGCACGCGCGAGATCGAGGAAGCCGTGCAGGGGCACAGTGCCGTAGCGGAGGTGGCCGTGGTGGGGGTAAACGACGCGCTAAAAGGCCAGGAACCGGTCGCCTTCGCAGTGGTCAAGGATCCGGCGCGGGTTGCGACCCCGGAACTGCGCGCCGCGCTGGAAGCGGAAATCAAGAAGGTTGTCGACGGGAATCTGGGTGCCATCGCACGGCCGAAGCGGGTGCATTTCGTCACCGGCTTGCCCAAGACGCGCTCCGGGAAGATGCTGCGCCGTTCCATCCAGGCGCTGGCCGAAGGCCGCGATGCCGGCGACCTGACAACCATCGACGATCCGTCTACGCTGGAACAGATCAAGGCTGCATTGGCGGGTTGAGCGGCGAGGCACAACGCGTCAAGCTGGCGCTGGAACTATCCAAGCGCGACACC
>JADYZH010000277.1 GCA_020853215.1 Sulfuritalea sp.
GCTCTCTGTGTCCTCTGTGGCTAAATGCTTCTGCTTCTCGTCAGACGCAAGGCCAGTTGCAGGAACTCGTCCCAGATGTCACCTTGCGCGAGACCCTTGATCATGCGGTCAATCTTCGCCGCATGCAAGAGGGCTGCCATTCTGCCATTCGGGTTGGCGCTGCGCGCCTCGGTGGCCAGCGCCCAGAGCACCAGCGGCGGCGCCGCATCCTCGCCCCTGAGGCCTTCCAGGGTGCGTGCGGCGCGCACCGTGTCGCGCGCCTTGAGCGCGTCGCGCAGGTCCGACACATCGTAGCGGGCGACGTTCATCACGGCGGCCTCGACCTGCTCCAGCGTGAGTTCGCCGGGCGGATGGATCAGGCCCAGCTTCTGGATTTCCTGGTGCGCCGCGAGCAGGTTGCCTTCGACATGGGTGGCGATGAACTCCAGCGCGGTGCACGGCGCGCTCTGCTGCTGGCGCGCCAGGCGCTCGGCGATCCACTGCGGCAGGCGCGCCGGTGGCGGCGCGTTGCATTCGATGGCGACGCCCGCGTTCGATAGCGCGGTGACCCAGGCGGCCTTCTTCGCCTGCCAGTCCAGTTCCGGCAGGGTGATCAGGGTGACGATGCCGGGACCGAGCGTCGAAATGTAGCGCTGCAGCGCTTCGCTGCCCTCGCGCCCGGGCTTGCCCGAGGGGATGCGCAGGTCGACCAGCTTGCTGCCGCCGAACAGCGACATGTTGCCGGCGGCGAGAAAGAGGTCGTCCCACTTGAAGCCGGTGCCGGCGACGATCACTTCGCGTTCCTCGAAGCCCTGCCGGCGCGCGGCGGCGCGGATCGCGTCGGCGGCCTCGAGCACCAGCAGCGGCTCGTCGCCGTGCAGCAGGTAGAGCGGCGCCAGCGGCCTATCCAACTGCGCGAGCTGCGCCGCGAGCTGTTCGGGCCGCAACTGCACGGTGCCTAGTCCTGTTTCACCGGCTGCAGCTTGGCGGTGGCCAGCCGGCGCATCAGCTGCTGTACCAGGTCGTTCTGGATGTCGCGCCAGAGCAGGGCTTCTTCCCCTTCCTTGGACAGCACCAGGTCATCGCTGTAGGTGACTTCGCGGCGCAGCACGATGGTGCTGGCGGGAACATATTCGGTGGGCGCGACGGCCGGCGCATCGGTGTATTTGACCTGCGGGGCGGGCGCGGCCGCCGGGTTGTTGGCCTGCACCTTGAACGAGAACGTGCGTACCAGCTGGAATTCGCGCACCCGGCCCGAGGTGTTGAGCGAGAGGATGTTCTTCTGGCTGGTGTCGCCCAGCACCGCCAGGATGGCTTCCGCCTCGCCGGCATCGACCACCCGGGTGCCTGCCGACGACGCCTCGATGTTGCGCTTGAGCTGGGCGTAGACCTCCGAGGTGGGCGCCAGCGTGAGGGCGATCGTCGCAAACGGCAGTTTGTGGGCGGGCAGGTCGGTGCTGCCGCGCAGCTTGAAGCCGCAGGCGGCGAGCAGGCCGGCCAGCAGCAGGATGACGGACAGTTTGGCGGCGCGCATTGTGGGACCCCTTGAGGCGTGTTCTAGACGACGATGTTTACGAGGCGGCCGGGCACGACGACGACTTTCTTCGCCGGCTTGCCTTCCATGAACTTCTGCGCGCCTTCCGCTGCCAGCGCGACGGCCTCGATCGCCGTGCGGTCAGCGCCGACTTTTACCCGGATGTTGCCGCGATGCTTGCCGTTGACCTGCAACACCAGTTCCTCCTCGTCCTGCACCAGCGCCGCCTCGACCGGCTCGGGCCAGGGCGCGGCGAGGATGTCGGCACCATAGCCGAGCTCGATCCAGAGCGCGTGGCAGATGTGCGGCGCGATCGGCGAGAGGATGCGCAGCAGGATGCCGAAGCCTTCGATGAGGACAGGTGCATGGGCTTGGTCCGCCTGTGACTCTTTGTGCGCCTTCTCCAGTGAGTTGAGCATCTTCATCGCCGCCGAAGCGACGGTGTTGAACTGCAGCTTGCCGAGGTCGTAATTGGCCTGCTTCAGCAGCAGGTGGATTTCGCGCCGCAGCGCTGCGGGGCCGGCCGCGAGCGTTGCCGGCATGGCGACACGCGACACGGCCTGGCTGGCGTGGCCGAAGGCCCAGACGCGCTTGAGGAAGCGGTACGCCCCTTCGACGCCCGAATCGGACCATTCCAGGGTCTGCTCCGGCGGGCTCGCGAACATCATGAAGAAGCGCGCGGTGTCGGCGCCGTAGGTCTCAATCAGTTCCTGCGGATCGACGCCGTTGCGCTTCGACTTCGACATGGTGCCGACGCCGCCGTAATCCACCGGCCGGCCGTCGGCCTTGCTGGTGGCGCCGATGACGTGGCCACCCTCATTGCGCTTGAGGTCGACTTCCTCCGGCGCGTAGTACTCGATGCCGCCCTTGTCGGTGCGGCGGCTGAAAATGTGGTTGAGCACCATGCCCTGGGTCAGCAGGTTGGCGAAGGGCTCGTCGTACTTGACGAGCCCCAGGTCGCGCATCACCTTGGTCCAGAAACGCGAGTAGAGCAGGTGCAGGATCGCGTGCTCGATGCCGCCGATGTACTGGTCGGCCGGCATCCAGTGGTTGGTGGCGGCATCGACCATCGCCGAGTTCGCCGCGCGCGTCGCCGGATCGACGCAGTAGCGCGCGTAGTACCAGCTCGAATCGACGAAGGTGTCCATGGTGTCGGTTTCGCGCTTGGCCGGCTTGCCGCAGTTGGGGCAGGCGCAGTCGACGAAGTCGGCGCGCTTCGCCAGCGGATTGCCGGAGCCGTCAGGTACGCAGTCCTCGGGCAGCTTCACCGGCAGTTGATCGTCGGGTACCGGCACCGTGCCGCAGGCGTCGCAATGGATCAGCGGGATCGGGCAGCCCCA
>JADYZH010000278.1 GCA_020853215.1 Sulfuritalea sp.
AGCGGACGAAATCCAGCGCCTCCCTTGCCAGCGATTCGGGCAGAGTGCCGGCGATACGGGCAATTTGTTCGGCGATGGTCATGGGCTTTCTCCTTTGGAACGAGCGGCGCGCTCCAAGTTTAGAGCAAGAAGGCGGCGCAGGATTTCCTCGTCGGGCATGGCGGGCGTGTAGTCGGGCCAGCCGTAGGCGGCGGCGACCGCCGCGTCGAGCGCCTGGTGCGCGTTGTCCAGCCAGGCCGGGCGAGCGTTGTAGAGGTTGGTCAGGGTGCGTTTCTTGAGCTCGGCTTCATGGCCAGGTTTGGCGACGATGCGATCCGGGTAGCCGGGGACGACTTCGGGGACGCGCTCCACCCACTCGGGCGGGTTGAGCCAGTTCTCGCGCAGTTCGTTGAGCCGTCGCGCCGCCGCCGCGATGTTCGCCGCCGTCACCTCGCCCGCCAGGCAGGGCGGCGTCGGCTGGCCGGCGACCGGCGCCGTGTCGCGCGGGGTGAGGCCGGCGGGAAAGGGGAAGGTTTCGAAGGTGGTGGTCGGCGTGTAGCGCGGACGATCTTCGAGCGAAGTGCCAAGCCGCAGTGACCAGAGTTCGTGGAAGCGCGAATGCAGGATGCCGAAGGTGACGTCGTCGGCGCGGGCAATGACCATGAGCGCGTGATCGGAAATAACGACGGCGGGAAGCCAGACGAATAACCGATGTTTAGCGAGAGCCGGCGTAGCGATGTAGCGTTGCAGTGGCTCGATGGCCTTGCGCATGCCGGGTATAGGCTCGGCAAACAGCCACCACACGTTGCGGTACTTGTCGCGCCGTGTCAGATCGCGAGCGGGCTTCACGTGCGTGACGACATGCGCGAACGGTGCCTCGTAAAGAGCCGCATCGTCCTTCGCCATGTCGGTGCCGAAATCGACGGCCCATTTGTCCGCTGGTCGGCGCGTGACATCCATGGCGTTCTTCCATGGTTTGACGACGTTTGAATTCGGTTTGCCATGAGGATTGGGCAGTGTCAGCCATTCGCGCGCTGTGGTGCCTTCTACGTCGAAGTTGCCCGCCTTCACGGTCGCGTAGAAACAACAGGCTTTATTTTCGGCAAGTTGCATCGCCGAAGTCAGGTCGGCACCGCCAGCCGTCAAGTTGCTGCTGATACGGCCGGCCTCGGCCCCATCGAGTCTTGCCGCATCACCCTTGCCAAAACCTACCAGAGAAACGCGCACTGCGGCCCCATCGTTGATCCACGGCTCGTCGCTCCACGCGTCAAAGATATTCGTCGTTTCGACGATCCGGTCGAGTACCTTACGGTTGGCGCCGCCGCGTATCGAATTGGTGGCGACCAGACCCGCCGCAACGCACTCGCCCGCTTCGATCTGCGCCCTCGCCTTCTCGAACCAGTACGTGACGAGGTCGGCGCCGCCCGGCACGCGGCCCTTGTAGCACTCGCGCAGCGCCTCGGTGTATCCATCGCCTAATTCGTTGCGCATCTTCTTGTCGCCAAGGAATGGCGGATTGCCGACTATCGCATCGCACGCCGGCCATTCGGCTTCAGTGCCAAAGCCCATTTCGCCGTGGATTTCATTGCCATTACTGTCGACACCGTCCCAGTCCGTGGTCTGCACGTAAGCCATCAATGCATCCCGATTCTCAATGCTGTCCAGCGGTCGCAATATCGGCTGTGCCGATACCGGATAGCCGTTCCTCAGCATCCACTGGATCTCGCCGATCCAGACCGTGACGCGCGCGAGTTCCGCGGCGTAGGCGTCGAGTTCGATACCCAGCACGTTGGCCGGGCTGACCTCGATGCTGACCTGGCGTTGCAGGCCGAGCGCCTCGGCTTCGGTGTTGGCGCGGCGCTCCAGGTCCTTCAGCGATTTCAGCGCGAGGTAGAGAAAATTGCCGCTGCCGCAAGCGGCGTCGAGCACGCGGTAATTGCGCAGGCGTTCGAGGTGGCCGTGGAACAGCGCGGCGGCGTCCTTGTGCGCCTTGTCGTTCTGCTTTTTCGATTTCTTCAATGCGGCGGCGATGGCGGTCTTCGCCGCCTGCCATTCGGCGGTCAGCGGGCGCACGATGACCGGATCGATCAGCCGCATGATGGTGGCCGGGTCGGTGTAGTGCGCGCCGAGCTGCGAGCGCTTGGACGGATTCAGCCCGCGCTCGAACAGGGTGCCGAAGATGGAGGGGTCGATGTTGCGCCAGTCCATGTCGGCGGCGTGTTGCAGGGCGGCCAGTTCGGCGCGCTCCAGCGGCGGCACGGCGATGGCGGCGAACAGACCGCCGTTGAACCAGGCGATGGTGTCGTCGCCGTAGTCGCCGCCGGTCTGCATGGCGGTGAACAAGGCGGTCAGCCGGTTCGCGGCGCGCGCCGGGTCGTCGGCCGCTTTCGCCAGCAGGCCGGTGAAGATGCCGCGCGGCAGCAGGCCCTCGTCCTCGGCGAACATGCAGAACAGGCACTGGATCAGGAAGTGGGCGACGGGCTGCGAATCCAGCCCGCGTTTGCGCAGGGTTTCGGCCAGCGCGCCGAACTGGCCGGCGGCTTCCTCGGTGATGGCGGCGAGCGATTTGACCGGGCGCAGCTTCTCCGGCTCGGTGAATACCCAGCGCAGGGTTTGCAGGTGCTCCGGCCGCGAAAGGTCGGCGATGGCGATACGGCGCGGCTGGTCGGGGTAGCCGGTGAAGGCGGTGTGGATTTCGATGATCTCGCGGTCGCTGACCACCAGCAGCGGCGGGTTCTCCAGTTCCAGCGCGTAGTCGGTGAGCTGCTTCAGCGCGGCGCGCAGGTCGCGTCCCGGCCGCTTGTTCTCCCAGCCGAAATGGCCGCGCTTCCAGACATCCGCCCAGCCATCCCCGCCGCTCGCTTTACCGGCGCCGCGCTCGAAGCAGTAGTGGTCGGGGTCGCGCGGCTTGTCCACGCCGAGCAGCTCGCACAGGTCGTCGAAGTGGCCCTGCGCGCCGGCGCGTTCGCTGAGCGAATTGTTCTGCCAGAGGGCGATGAATTGTGCGGGTGTCATACACGCATTCTGCATTGAATCGGGCTCGCGGTGGGGCGAACTGCCGACTGTCCGCAGTCCGGGCGTCGAGGGCGCAGCTCGGGCCGGATCACCGCAGCGCCGGCGCACTGCATCACGGCCGCGCACTGAGCTACCATTGCATCGCGACCGGTTGATCGGGTTTGCGCTTCGAAATCAAATTTGCCATTCAGAAGGAAATGCCGATGACGCAAGCCGAAAGCGCGACACCCGATACCAGCTTCTCGCTCGTTGCCGGCGGGCCGTTCTACCTCGTCCTGCGGCGCCTGGGCCTGCTGGGGGCGGACCGGCTCACCACGCTGCGCTGCGCCACGTTTCTTGCGTTGCTGGCGTGGCTGCCGCCGGCGCTGCTGGCGGTCGCGCAATCGTTGGCCGACGGCAGCGACCGGGGCTGGAGCTATTTCACCGACCTGACGGTGCCGGCGCGCTACCTGATCGCGATCTGGGCGATGGTCGCCACCGAGCGCTACGCCGACAGCCGCTTCAAGATTCTCGGCCTGCAGTTCCGCGAGGCGAGGCTGCTCTCCCGTGACAGCCTGCCGCGCTACGAGGCCATCCTGGCCATCGCCGACCGCCGTTCCAGTGCCTGGCTGGCGGAGGCCATCATGCTCGCCTTGGCGCTCGTCTTTTCAGGATCCACCATTCATCTCGTCATCACGCTCACCGGCGCCAGCTGGGAGGGCAGCCTGGTCGGGGGCCAGGTCGAGCTGTCGTGGGCCGGCGCCGCGGCCCGCTACGTCAGCAACCCCCTCTACCTTTTCCTGCTCCTGCGCTGGGGCTGGTGGTTCCTGGTCTGGGCCGCGCTGCTGTTTCGCATCTCCCGGCTGCCACTGCAACTGATACCCACCCACCCGGATCGCGCCGCCGGCCTTGGCTTCCTGTCGATCTATCCCAGCGTGTTCACCGGCTTTACCTTCGCCCTGAGCTGCGTGATTTCCGCATCGATCCTGAAGGATCTCGCGGTGGAACAGCGCCCCGCGGAAATCGTCTGGTTTGCCGTCGCGGGATGGCTGGGGCTCAACCTCCTGGTTTTCCTCGGCCCGCTGCTGGTATTCGCCCTGCCGTTGCACGTGGCGCGCGAGAAGGCACAGATCGAATACGGTCGCATGGCAACCCGGCAGCATGTCACCACGCATCGCAAGTGGACCGGAAGGACGGACGACGACGAAGGCCAGGCGGACGTGTCCGGGCTGCCTTCAACCTCGGAACTCAACACCACCATCCAGGCCATCCGCGAGATGGGCTACACCCCGATCAATCGCGCGGCGGTGACCCAGGTCGTCGTCGCGGCGGGACTGCCCCTGGTCGCGGTGGTGTTCACGCTGGTACCGCTGGACGATCTGATCAAGTGGGCGCTGGGCAAGTTCCTCTAGCGACCGGACGTTTCTCCGCCGGTTGCCGCCACGGCCCGGAACCGGCCGCCGGCGCAGCCTTCCGGTAACATCCGCTTTTCCAATATCCAGCGAGACCCCGCATGGCCGATATCCGACGCGACCTGACCCGCACCACCCTGGCCATCCTCTGCCTGCTGCTGCTGATCGGCGGTTCGCTCTGGGTCCTGCGCCC
>JADYZH010000279.1 GCA_020853215.1 Sulfuritalea sp.
ATGGCCTTGCGATCCGTAGCCAACGATAGTGACCTTCCTGCCCATGATGAGGGAGAGATCGGCATCCTTGTCGTAATAGACTTTCATAGGGTTTCCTTGGTTGCAGAGTTCAGACTTTGAGAATTCGATCACCGCGCCCGATGCCGGACACGCCGGTGCGCACGGTTTCCAGGATCAGGGTACGGTCGATGGCTTCGAGAAAGGCATCCAGCTTGTAACCGTTGCCGGTCAGTTCGATGACGTAGGTCGAATCGGTGACATCGATGATGCGGCCGCGGAAGATGTCGGCGATACGCTTCATCTCTTCGCGATCCTTGCCCGCCGCACGGACCTTGACCAGCATCAGTTCGCGTTCGATATGCGCGGCTTCCGAAAGATCCACCACCTTGACGACATCGATCAGCTTGTTGAGCTGCTTGGTGATCTGTTCGATGACTTCCTCGGAGCCCGTGCTGACGATCGTCATGCGCGACAGCGAGGAATCTTCCGTCGGCGCCACCGTCAGCGATTCGATGTTGAACGCCCGTGCCGAGAACAGCCCGGAAACGCGGGACAGGGCACCCGCCTCGTTTTCGATAAGGATGGAAATGATGTGTCGCATGTTTACAGTTCCTCGGCCAGAATCATTTCCGACAGACCCTTGCCTGCCGCGACCATCGGATACACGTTGGCTGTCTGGTCGGTGAGGAAATCCATGAAGACCAGGTCGTTCTTGTGCTTGGTGAAAGCTTCGCGCAAAGCCGGCTCAACATCCGCCGGGCGCTCGATTTTCATGCCGACATGCCCATACGACTCGGCCAGTTTGACGAAGTCCGGCAGCGCATCGACATAGGACTCGGCATAGCGGTTGCCGTGGAACATCTGCTGCCACTGACGCACCATTCCGAGATAGCGGTTGTTGAGATTTATGATCTTGACCGGCAGGCGGAACTGTCTCGCGGTCGACAATTCCTGAATGTTCATCTGGATCGACGCTTCGCCGGTTATGCACGCCACGGTTGCTTTCGGATTGGCAAAGCGCACGCCCATCGCATAGGGCAGGCCGACACCCATTGTTCCCAGGCCGCCCGAATTGATCCAGCGGCGGGGCTTGTCGAACTTGTAATACTGGGCGGCCCACATCTGGTGCTGGCCGACGTCGGAAGTAACGAAAGCGTCGCCGCCGGTGACCTCGTAGAGTTTCTCGACGACGTACTGGGGCATGATGACTTCCTTGCCCTGCTTGTACCTGAGTGATTTCTTGCCGCGCCACTCCTCAATCTGCTTCCACCATGCCGCCAGTGCTTTCGGATCGGGCATACCGGCCGACGCTTCGAGATTTCTATGCAGATCGTCCAGCACGTCCGGCAAATTGCCAACGATCGGCACATCGACCTTCACGCGCTTGGCAATCGAGGACGGGTCGATGTCGATGTGAATGATCTTGCGCGGAATTTCGGCGAAATGGACCGGATTGCCGATCACACGATCGTCGAAGCGCGCCCCGACGGCGATCAGCACATCGCAATTCTGCATGGCCATATTGGCCTCGTACGTGCCGTGCATGCCCAGCATGCCCAGCCATTGCTTGTCCGTCGCGGGATACCCACCCAAGCCCATCAGCGTGTTGGTCACGGGATAGCCTAGCCTGCGGGCGAGTTTGACCAGTTTTTCCGAGGCATCCGACAGGATCACCCCACCGCCGGCATAGATCATCGGCCGCTTCGCATCCAGCAGCATCTGCACCGCTTTCTTGATCTGGCCGCCATGTCCCTTGACCACCGGGTTGTATGACCGCATGGCAATCGTCTTGGGATACTCGAACTCGCACTTCTGGTTGGTGATGTCCTTGGGGATATCGACCAATACCGGGCCGGGACGCCCGGTCTTCGCAATGTAAAAGGCTTTCTTCAGGGTAATCGCCAGATCCCTGACATCCTTGACCAGGAAGTTGTGCTTCACGCAGGGTCGCGTAATTCCCACCGTGTCGCATTCCTGAAAGGCGTCCTGTCCGATATAACCCGTAGGAACCTGACCGCTGATGATCACCAGCGGCACGGAATCCATGTGCGCCGTGGCGATTCCCGTAACCGCATTGGTAACACCGGGTCCCGAGGTGACCAGGCAAACGCCGATCTTGTTGGAAGACCGTGAATAGGCATCCGCTGCATGAACGGCAGCCTGCTCATGCCGAACCAGGACATGCTTGAACTTGTCCTGTTTGAACAGTTCGTCATAAATAAAGAGAACCGAGCCGCCGGGATAGCCGAATACGTACTCGACCTTTTCCTCCTGCAAGCACCTGATTACGATTTCTGCGCCAGTTAGCTGCATTGATAGCACCTGTTACACTTTTCGAGGGAAACATATAACCTTACTGACTCGGCCGCGAATGGTCAAGATTTATAGTCTGTTTTTATTTATGAGAAACTGTCACGAATAGGCAGGAGCCTTCCCTGGGTACTAGAGTCGAACTTTCCAGCTTCCTTGCCAGTGTGGAACGCCGGGCTTTCAAACAAGCCATGTTTGCCATTCGAAACGAAGAAACGGCTTTGGACATCGTTCAGGATGCCATGATGCGGCTCGCGGAAAAATACGGAGACCGGCCTGGCACCGAGTGGCCGATGCTGTTCCAGCGTATTCTGCAAAATGCCATACGCGACAGCTATCGGCGATTCAAGGTGCGGTCGCTGTGGACAACCCTGTTTTCATCGCTTTTCCCGAACGACGATGAGGATGATGATCCACTCGAAACCATTTCGGCGGAAAATGGGTCAGAGTGCCTGAGGGCCCCCGACCGGCAGATGGAAATTTCGCAAATCCTTGGCATCATTGAAAAAGAGGTCGGGAAGCTGCCGCCACGTCAACGCGAAGCCTTCCTGATGCGTTACTGGGAGGATATGGATATCGCCGAAACGGCAGCGGCAATGGGTTGTTCGGAAGGAAGCGTAAAAACACACTGCTCGCGCGCAACACATACCTTGGCTGCCGCACTTGGGGCAAAAGGCATAAAACCATGAACGAAGATACTGAATTCGGTTACAGAACAAGGCAAATTCTCAACCAGGGTGTGGATAGCCTTGATCGCCGTATTGTCGACCGCCTGCACAACGCCCGTCAGATCGCCTTGAATTGCCAGAAAGTTCCGGTAGCCGGCATGCGTCTTGCCGGAGCCGGAAGTGGTTTCGATGTTTCGTTGTTCGCCAGCGCACGCAATCTTGTTGCCATTGCGGCTTTGCTTGTAGGCGCCACAGGTACCTATTACTGGAATGCTTTCGAACAGGCGCGGGAATACGAGGAAATCGACAGCGCCCTGCTTGCCGACGAACTGCCCCCTTCCGTTTATCTTGATCGAGGCTTCCAGGCATGGCTCGAGCTCGCTTCGGACTCATAGCCGCCACAATTCTTTGGCTGACCTCGCCGGTTGGCCACGCAGTCGTCACCCCCCCCCTGCCCCAGCCGTCCTGGGCGCAACTGAGCACGGAGCAGAAAAACATCCTGGCTCCGCTGGCCGGTGAGTGGGACAAGATGGACGGCTTCCGGCGCAAAAAGTGGCTGGGCATTGCCCAGCGCTATCCAACCCTGAGTCCCGACGAGCAGGCCCGCATGCAGCGGCGGATGACCGAATGGGCCAAGCTGACACCCGAGGAACGCAAGCGTGCAAGGGAGAAGTATCAGTCGCTGCAAAAAGCCCCTCCCGAGAAAAAAGAAGCCGTGAAGCAAAAGTGGGAGGAATACAAGGAACTGCCGGAAAGCGAGAAAAGCCGCCTCAACGCCGAGGCAGCGCGGAAACCTGACCCACGCCCGACCCCCTCGAAACCGCCGGTTGCCGCCAAACCGGCAGCAACCGGCGGTCAGCCACAGGTAACCGGCACCCAGACCCCCGCCCCCGGTGCGCCCCCTGTAACCGGTTCAGAGCAATCGGCAACCCGCTGACCTGCCACCATGCGAACCCCTGCGCCCGACTCCAGGGAGGAAACGCCGACTCTTCGCCGTCGATTTGCCAGCATGGCTTACGAAAGCCTGCTGCTGCTCGGCGTGCTGTCGGCGTGCTTCATGCTTCCACATCTGGCACTCGGAATGGCGTTCGATATCGCGTTGCCCGGCTGGGTGTTGTGGGCCCACGTGTTTATCGTGCTTGGCGGATACTTTGC
This sequence comes from Sulfuritalea sp., assembly GCA_020853215.1. Classification (GTDB taxonomy): domain Bacteria; phylum Pseudomonadota; class Gammaproteobacteria; order Burkholderiales; family Rhodocyclaceae; genus Sulfuritalea. Next base: position 4,134 of record JADYZH010000279.1, read on the forward strand.
GTGGTACTGGCTTCATGGCGGGCAAACCCTGGCGATGCAAACCTGGAAAATCCGGCTTTCGACACCCGACGGTGCAGACCCCTCGATGACGCAACTGGTGCTCCGGTATTTTCTTGCCTGGCCAAGCGTAACCTGCCTGGGCGCCGGCCTGGTGTGGGCGATCTTCGATCGCGATCGACAGTTTCTCCATGACCGTCTGGCAGGTACCCGCCTTGTGCTGAAACGCCGCTGACCCCGGCCAAGACGCAGAAGCAGCACCGATTCAGCGTCGCTCGACCCACCACAACATGCCGACCGCCGCCACCGAGAAGAGCACACTCGGGGTTATCGCTGAAAAGAACGGCGGCCAGCTGTTGATTACGCCAAGGCTGGAGAACAGTCCGTTCAGCATGTGGAACCCGATGCCGAGCATGATGCCGGCGAAGACCCGGATGCTGACGGCGCCCATTCGATCCTGCATGTAGGCAAACGGCAGCGCCAGAGCCATCATCACCAGCGCGGCCAGTGGATAGATCAGTTTCTTCCACATTGCTATGTCATAGCGATCGGTCTTTTGCTGGTTCGCACTCAGATGGCGAACGTATACATAGAGATTCACCAGCGACATACGTTCCGGAACCACCAGGAGGACTGCCAGCAAATCCGGGTTGAGGGCGGACTTCCAGGTCATTTCAGAAAATTTTTCGACGTGCGCCGCATCATCGGAAAACACGGTGCGAACCACGCCATCCAGTGCCCAGGTTCCAGAGCCGATATAACGACCGCGTTCGGCCTGGCTGATAGAACGCAACTGGAATCGGTCATCGAACTCGAACACGCGGACACTGAGCAGGGATGCATCCGGACGAACCTCGCGAACATTCACGAAGGAGCGCTCGTCCCTCACCCATAAACCCGAGCGAAACTCCTGTGCCACCAGCTTGCCCATCGCCCTCAGCCTTAGTTGCTGTGCCGCCCTCTCGGCGGGCGGCGCGAGAAACTCCCCCACAAGCAGTGTCATAACCGCAAACACCAGCCCTATCTTGCCCAGGGCAAGCAGCAGGTCAAGAGTGGACAAGCCGGCCGCCCGCAATACGGTAATCTCGGAATGGCGGGCAAGCACGGTAAGCGCGTAGAGGGTGCCGATCAGCACGCAGATCGGGAACAACTCGTACAAGCGTCCGGGTAATGTCAATGTCACGTACCCCAGGGCGTGCTGAATCTTGTAGCCACCGCGACCCACGCTTTCAAGCTGATGGATCAGGTCGAAAAAGGCAAACAGCATCAGGAAGGCCAGCAACACCAGCCCTGTGGATGCATAAATCTCGCGCGCCAGATGGCGCTCGTAAATTTTCAGCGCCACCGGAGCCTGCCCCACGCCAGGGGATTCTGCCGCCTGTGGAAGAGCAGGAGCAGCAGCAGAAACATGCCTGCGTGGACGGCCCAGACCCCGACCCCGAAGGCCAGCCTGCCCTGCGCGACCCAAGCCTGGCTGACGCTGAGCAAATTACTGTAAATCATGTAGGCAAACAGCGCGAACAGGAAATTATTTGCCCGTCCCGCACGCGGGTTGACGAACGACAGGGGAATTGCCAGTAACGCCAGATTCAGCGCCGCAAGCGGGATCCCCAGTCGCCATAGTAGTTCCGCCATGTTCGCCGGCTTCGGATCGCGCAGAAGCTCCCACACCGGCCGGCTGCGCGGCGAGTCGGCGAATCCGCGGGCTTCCCTGGTTTCGATGCGGACCGCATAGCGATCGAACTCCATCACCCTATACTCCGCAGTGCCGGCAGTCCCCTCATATCGTCGCCCACGATCGAGCACAAGAAAGCGGTCGCCGTTGGGCATGGTCTCGGTATAGCCGTGCGCCGTCGCCATCACCCCCAGTCTGCCTTGCTGAATCGAACTGATGAAGACATTTTTCACCTTCCCGTCCTCATTGGCCATGCTCTCCACAAAAAACACGCGGTCGGCGGCCTTCGACTCATTGAATGCCCCGGGCGACACGCGCGCCACGTCGTCGCGCTGGTCCATGGTTTGCCGATAGGTTTCGCTCTTCTGCGCCGCCCACGGCGAGAGGAAAACCGAAAGCGCCGCAACCGCAATCACCGGAGGGCCGACAAACGTCAAGACCGGCTTGATCAGGGCCGTCAGCGGGATTCCCGACGACAGCCAGACCACCATTTCGGAGTCCCGATACCAGCGCGACAGGGTCATCAGCACGGCGACAAAGAGCGTCAGCGAGAGCAGAACAGGCAGATAGCCAATGGCACGGAATCCGAGGAGGGCAACTACGGCTTCGGAGGCGAGCTTCCCGCCCGCTGCGTCGCCCAGGAGGCGAATCAGCTGGGTGGTCATCAGAATCGCGAAGAGAGCGACAAACACCCCCGCCGCAGTCTGGGTGAACTCCCGGATTACAGCGCGCTGAAAAATCATCGTGTAGCGGTGTGCCTGCTTTGACTTTTAGTGAAAATTTGGGGAATAATCGGGTCAGAAACGGAAACCTCCCAAAACAGAACAATTTCTATGATTTCCCGAAGCCCCCAAGGAGAGCATTTTGGAATTTAGCATAAAAAGCGGAAGCCCGGAAAAGCAGCGCAGCGCCTGCGTCGTGGTCGGCATCTTCGAGCCAAGAAAGCTCTCGGCCGCGGCGGAAATTGTCGACAAGGCAGCCCATCAGTTTCTCAGCGACATCCTCCGCCGCGGTGACATGGAAGGCAAGTCCGGCAGCAGCTTGCTGCTCCACAATGTACCCGGAGTCGAAGCAGACCGCGTCCTGCTGGTCGGGCTTGGCAAGGAGCGGGAGTTCCGTGAAAAGGAATACCGCGCCGCATTGGCCGCTGCGATTCGCCAACTCAATGAAACCGGTGGCTTCGACGGCACCGTCTACCTGACCGAACTCAATGTCAGGAAGCGTGACGTTGCCTGGAAAATCAGGCAAGCCGCACTCGTCGTGCAGGAAACCCTCTACCGGTTTGACCGCCTCAAATCCAAGAAGAATGAAGTAAGGCGACCACTGAGAAAATTGACCTTCTGCGTCAGCCGCCGCAACGAATTGCAGAGTGCCGAGACGGCACTCGCTGAAGGATTGGCGATCGCTGCCGGAATGGAACTCGCGAAGGACCTGGGCAACCTGCCGGGCAATATCTGCACCCCGAGCCATCTGGCCGACCAGGCCAGGGAAATCGCAAAATCGCACGGTCTCGGCGTCGACATCCTCGACCGTGCCGACATGGAAAAGCTCGGCATGAACACCCTGCTTTCGGTCGCCCGCGGATCGCACGAGCCGCCGAAATTCATCGTCCTGCGCTACAGCGGCGGAGCCGCAGGGGCGAAACCGGTGGTTCTGGTGGGAAAAGGGATCACCTTCGATTCCGGCGGCATTTCGCTCAAGCCGGGACCGGAAATGGATGAAATGAAATACGACATGTGCGGTGCCGCGAGTGTGCTGGGAACCCTCAAGGCAGTAGCCCTGATGAAACTGCCGCTCAACATCGTCGGAGTGATTCCCTCAACGGAGAACATGCCCGGCGGGGCAGCCACGAAACCGGGGGATGTCATCACATCGATGTCGGGTCGGACCGTCGAGATCCTCAACACCGATGCCGAGGGCCGCCTGATACTCTGCGACGCCCTTACCTACGTCGAGCGCTTCAGTCCGGAGTGCGTGGTGGACATCGCCACATTGACGGGTGCCTGTGTGATCGCACTGGGAAACGTGGCCACGGGACTGCTCGCCAACAACGAGTGCCTGGCGAAGGAACTGCTCGACGCCGGCCAGGACTCCTACGACCGCGCTTGGCAAATGCCCCTCTGGGATGACTATCAGGAGCAGTTGAAAAGCAATTTCGCCGACATGGCGAACATCGGCGGACGCCCTGCCGGCACCATAACGGCAGCCTGCTTTCTTGCCCGTTTCGCTGAGAAGTATCACTGGGCGCACCTCGACATAGCCGGCACCGCCTGGCGCTCCGGCAAGGAAAAGGGCGCCACCGGTCGACCGGTACCCCTGCTTGCCCATTTCCTGATGGATCGGGCGCGCCGGGCACCGAATCCCGCCGGCAAGCGCAAGCGGGGATGACGCAGATCAGCTTTTTCCACGGTGCACGCGACCGACTGCGGGCGGTAGCGGCGTGGCTGGCGCGCGCCGGCAGCGAAGGCAGGCGAGTCATGGTATATGTGCCGGCAAATGATCGCAGCGACCAATTGGATCGTCTGCTGTGGACCCAGCCGGCTACCGGTTTTACCCCGCACTGCCGCGCCGGCGATCCGCTGGCGGCGGAGACACCGATCATTCTCGCCCCGGAACTCGACAGTCCGTTGCACGACAATTGCCTCGTGAACCTTTCGAACGAGATTCCACCGGGTTTCAGCCGCTTTCAGCAACTGATCGAGATCATCAGCATCGAAGACGAGGACCGGCTGCCCGGCCGCGAGCGTTTCCGCTTCTATCGCGAACGAGGCTATCCTCTGGAAAACCGCGACATCTCCGGAGGTATCTGAAAGGTGGCTGACGACAACACGGAAGAGGTCATGCGCAAAGCCGACGCGCTTATCCGGCGCACCCGGGTCTTTATTGCGGGATCGTCGCCCGCACCCCCACCAACGCCACCGGCCGAGGACGACTTGCCGGTCCTCACTGACATCGTGACGGAACGCGAAGCGGCACTCGCTACCGCCCCCCCGCACATGCAACAGCATCTCGATGCCCTGCGCGAAGAAATCTCACGATGGCTCGAACAGGAGTTGCCGCAGGCAGTCCTCAAGGTGACGGATGGCCTGGCGGATCAACTGATGGGAGAACTCAATGATCAGGCGGAAAAAAAGCTGCTGCCGCGACTGATCTCGCGCCTGGACGGCACGAGTTCCACCTCCGGACACAAGGAGGGCGGTTAGCTAACCCTGCGGTACTGTATCCGCAAACGCAGGACGTTGCATCAGCTTGTCGTAAAGGTGCGCGAGATTGGGGTACTGCTCGCGCCAGCGCATGTCGCCCAGCCTGAAGGAAACATAACCCAGCGCGCAGCCGACGGCGACATCCGCCAGCGAAAGGCTGCTGCCATGGCACCATGGCTGGCCGCCCAGGTCATCGGACATGACTTTCAAGGCCTGACTAACCTTGCCGCGCTGCCGCTCGATCCATGCAGGACTGCGCTCACCATCGGGACGTTTCGCTTCGAGGAAGGCCGCGACGGCGGCATCGAGAACGCCATCCGCCAGCGCCTCCCAGCGCTTGACGCTGATGCGTTCGCGGCCCGAGGCCGGAATCAGCCGGTTGTTCGGCGCCACGGTATCCAGGTACTCCGCGATCACCCGCGAATCGTAAAGCGTGCTCTCATCGTCCAGCACCAGCACGGGAATCTTTCCCAAGGGATTGACCGCCGCCACTTGATTGCCCTCGACCCAGGGGGAATCGAGGACGAGGTCGCAATCGATCTTCTTTTCCGCCAGCACGATACGGACCTTGCGAACGTAAGGACTGGTCAGCGAAGCAATCAGTTTCATTTGTTCGGATCGGTGGAATTCATGGCGGCGAGACTATACCATGGGACCCAAGGGCTCCGATGCCGCGTCATTCAGCGGGAATAGCCCGCATGTTAAAATTGCGCCGTCCTTCCCCGCCTGTCGCGCCCGTTCCCGCCATAGACATGACACTCAACCCACTCACCGCACTCTCGCCGCTGGACGGACGTTATGCCGCGAAAGTCGAAAGCCTGCGCCTGCACTTTTCCGAGTACGGCCTGATCCGCAATCGCGTTCGTGTCGAAATCGAATGGCTCAAGGCCCTTGCCGCCAACGGCGAAATTTCCGAATGCCCCGCATTCTCCGCCACTACGCTTGCCGAACTGGACGGCCTCAGCGCCGGATTCACGGTCGCCGATGCGGCGGCCATCAAGACCATCGAGGCCCGCACCAACCACGACGTCAAGGCCATGGAATACTGGCTGAAGGAACGACTGGCCGGTAACGCCGAGGCCATGCGCGTCAGCGAGTTCATCCATTTCGGCTGCACCTCGGAAGACATCAACAACGTCTCCCACGCCTTGATGCTGAAGGATGCGGTCGGTGCCGATCTCCTGCCGCAACTGGATGCCCTGATCGCCCGCCTGCGCGACCTGGCGCACCAGTTGGCCGAACTTCCGATGCTGGCCCGGACCCATGGCCAGCCCGCGACGCCGACCACGCTGGGCAAGGAGATGGCCAACATCGCAGCGCGCCTGATACGGGCTAGGCGGCAGATTGCGGCCGCATCGCTCACCGCCAAGTTCAACGGCGCCGTGGGCAACTACAACGCACACCTGGCGGCCTACCCGGATGTGGACTGGGAAAGCTTCTGTCGCCGCTTTATCGAATCCCTGGGACTGGAATTCAACCCCTACACCATCCAGATCGAGCCGCATGACGCCATGGCCGAGCTGTTCGATGCGATGGCGCGCGCCAACACCATCCTGATCGATGCCGACCGCGATATCTGGCAGTACATCTCCCTCGGCTATTTCAAGCAGAAGCTGAAGGCCGGCGAAATTGGTTCATCGACCATGCCGCACAAGGTCAATCCGATCGATTTTGAAAACTCCGAGGGCAACCTCGGACTCGCCAACGCGGTATTGCGGCACCTGGCGGGAAAGCTGCCAATCTCGCGCCTGCAGCGCGACCTCACCGATTCGACCGTGCTGCGCAACATGGGTGTCGCCTTCGGCTACACCCTGCTCGCCTTCGACTCCACCCTGCGCGGACTGAACAAGCTCGAAGCCAATCCGCAGCGGCTCGCCGAGGATCTGGCCGACGCCTGGGAAGTGCTGGCCGAGCCGGTGCAGACCGTGATGCGCCGCTTCGCCGTGCCCAACCCCTACGAGCAGCTCAAGGAACTGACTCGCGGCAAGGGGATCGAGCAGGCCGCCCTGCGCGAATTCATCGCCAAACTGCCCCTGCCGGAAGCCGATCGCCAGCGCCTGCTCGAAATGACGCCGGCGTCTTACATCGGCAAGGCGGCCGAACTGGCGAAGCGGATCTGAAATGGCCTTCGCCGAAAACCTGAAGCAACTGCCGCGCATTTCGCATCTGTCCGCGATCCAACTGCTTGACGGCGATTCCACCGTGGTCGCGACCATCGAAAACAAGCCGGGCCAGGCCGGCTCCCTGGCGGTCTACAACCATCTGGGGCAAATCTACGGCGCGATCACCGCCGAGGCCGCACGCAAGGGGCTAGACCTGTACGCCGAGCACACCGACGACGCCCGCCAGAACCCCGGCAAGCATCCCAACATCGACCGCCTGCTGGCCTTGGCCACGGGGGACAGCACCCTGCTGCGGGTCAAGCACCTGTTTGCCACGGCCGTCGAGTAGCCCGATCGCCGGCATCCGGCAGCGGTGGATGGATATATGGAATAATCGGCGCCGGCCATCCGTATGCCCCTTGCCGGCTTCTGCTGGCCCTTCCCCATACCCAACAAGGAGTTCCCATGAAGTTAAACAAGATCATCGTTGCAACCCTCGCCATCGGCCTCACCGGCGCCGCCCTGGGCCAGGTCGTCGGCAAGGCGGAAGACCAGATCCGCTGGCGCCAGTCGGCTTACCACACCATGGCCTGGAACATGGCCCGCATCAAGGCCAACGTCGAAGGCACCTACAACAAGGATCAGGTGGTCGAGGCTGCCAATGTGGTGCAGGCCATCGCCAACTCGAAGATGGGCGCGCTCTTTCAGCCGGGAACCGACAAGGGCAAGGGTTGGAAGGAAACCCGTGTCAAGCCCGAGTTCTTCAAGCCCGAAAGCAAGGATGAACTGGGCAAGCTTGCCGGCGCCTACAACAAGGAGGCCAACGAGATGGCGAAGGTCGCCGCCACAGGCAATGCCGCCGCGGTCAAGGCTCAGTTCGGCAAGCTCGGCGAATCCTGCAAGGCCTGCCATGACAAATTCCGCAAGGACGAGTGACGACAGCCCGCACCGAGTCCGACATAAGGCCGCTCCCGAAGCGGCCTTTTTCATGCCGGACCCTAGAAATCCGGAGCCGTGCCCGACGCCGGAGCAACCGGTGGCGGCGCGGGCAGCCAGGCGCCGCTTGCGCCATAGACCGCCGCCACGGCCACCGCCAGGGCCACGCAGAAGACCACGATGCCACCCCCCTTCGCCGTCTCGCCGGCGCCGACTTTTTCACCCGTGATCATGGGCATGATCAGGGTTTCCTTCCTGACCCGCACATAAAACGCGATGGCGGCCAGATGCGCCAGCACCAGCAGGATGGTCACCGGTTCGATAAGGCGATGAATGCCCGCCATCCGATCCGAGAAAGCCTTGCCGACCAATGCGTAAAGCGGCCCCTCGAAAGCGATGTCGTCGTTGGCGAA
>JADYZH010000280.1 GCA_020853215.1 Sulfuritalea sp.
GCCAGCGCGACAGCAGTCCGGCAAACGCGAACAGCCCCTCGGCCTCGGCCGGTCGCACGTAGTACGGCTGGCGGCGCACCTTACGGTTCTCGCTCACCACCTTCCACTCGAAGAAGCCGCTGGCCGGAATCAGGCAGCGGTGCCGGGCGAAGCTGCCGCGAAAAGAGGGCTTGGTTTCGACCGTCTCGGCGCGGGCGTTGATGAGCTTCGTGCCGATGCTCGGGTCTTTCGCCCAGGCAGGTACCAGCCCCCAGCGCACCAGCTGCCCGATACGACCCACGTCCGGCCGGTGCCGGACGACCAGGATGTCGGTTGTCGGGGAGATGTTGTAGCGGGGCACGAGCAGAGGGCAGTCCGCCAGGCTGAACCTCTCCGCTACGCGGGTGGAAGGGGCATCGAGAGCGAAACGGCCGCACATAATTGGATTATGATAACCGGCTACACCACCGTAGGTGATTGAACACGCGGCAATTCGATAAGAAGAATACGTGAAAAAAGACCTCTCCGAACGCGACATCTGCACCAAGTTCATCACCCCAGCGCTCACCGCCGCCGGGTGGGATTTGCGCTCGCAGATTCGCGAGGAAGTCACCTTCACCAAGGGCCGCATCATCGTCCGGGGCAAGCTGCACACGCGCGGCGAGACCAAACGGGCCGACTACATTCTCTACTACAAGCCCAACATTCCTATCGCCATCATCGAGGCAAAGGACAACAGCCATGCCGTCGGCGCAGGCATGCAGCAGGGATTGGGCTATGCCGACACCCTCGACATCCCCTTCGTCTATGCCAGCAATGGCGACGGCTTCCTCGAACACGACCGTACCGGTCAGAACGCCTCCGTCGAAACCGAATTGAGCCTCGCCGCATTTCCGCCGCCGGAAGCGCTGTGGGAACGCTACTGTCGCTGGAAAGGGCTGGAAGCCCCGGAGGCACGCAAGGTCGTCGAGCAGGACTATCACCTCGATAGCAGTGGCAAGTCACCGCGTTACTACCAACTGAATGCGATTAACCGGGTCATCGAAGCGATTGCGCGCGGCCAGAAACGCATCCTGCTGGTCATGGCGACCGGCACCGGCAAGACTTACACCGCATTCCAGATCATCTGGCGGCTATGGAAGTCGCGCCGCAAGCAGCGCATCCTCTACCTCGCCGACCGCAACATCCTCATCGACCAGACCAAGACCAACGACTTCAAGCCCTTCGGGCAGGCGATGACCAAAATCAGCCACCGCATGGTGGACAAGTCGTTCGAGATTTACCTCTCCCTCTATCAGGCTGTCACCGGCAACGAGGAAGAGAAGAATATCTACAAGCAGTTCTCGCGCGACTTCTTCGATCTGGTCATCGTCGATGAGTGCCACCGGGGCAGCGCCGCCGAGGACTCGGCATGGCGCGAAATCCTCGAATATTTCAGTGCCGCCACGCAGATCGGCCTGACAGCCACCCCCAAGGAAACCAAGGATGTCTCGAACATCCATTATTTCGGCGAGCCGGTCTACACGTACTCGCTCAAACAAGGCATCGAAGACGGCTTCCTCGCCCCATACAAGGTCATCCGTATCGACTTCGACAAGGATTTGCAGGGCTGGCGACCAAAGGCCGGGCAGATCGACAAATACGGCCAACTGATCGAAGACCGCATCTACAACCAGAAGGACTTTGACCGCGATCTGGTGCTCGACGAACGCACCCGGCTGGTGGCATGGAAGGTCGCCGAGTATCTCGAAAACACCGATCCGTACGCCAAGACCATCGTCTTCTGCGAGGACATCGACCACGCCGAGCGCATGCGGCAGGCGCTGGTCAATCTCAACGCCCAGCGCGTCAGGGAAAACAGCCGCTACATCATGCGCATCACGGGAGACGACCCCATCGGCAAGGCAGAGCTGGACAACTTCATCGACCCGGAAAGCCGCTACCCCGTTATCGCCACGACTTCGCAACTGATGAGCACCGGCGTCGATGCCCAGACTTGCAAGCTGATCGTGCTCGACAAGCGCATCCAGTCCATGACCGAGTTCAAGCAGATCATCGGCCGTGGCACGCGCATCAACGAGGACTACGACAAGTACTGGTTCTCGATCATGGATTTCAAGAAGGCTACGGAACTGTTTGCCGATCCGGACTTCGATGGCGAGCCGGTGCAAATCTTTGAACCGATACCAGGGGGGGAACCGCTGCCACCGGATGGACCTGAAGGCGGCGGCCAGCCGCCACCAGATATCCCGCATGAGCCGCCTTTGCCACCCGAAGAACCCGGCGTGTCGCGCATCAAGTACGTCATCGGCAAGGATGTCACCGTCTATGTGGTGTCGGAGCGTGTGCAGTATTACGGTCCGGACGGCAAACTGATTACCGAATCCCTCAAGGACTACACCCGCAAGGCGGTGCGCAAGGAATACACCTCGCTCGACCAGTTCCTGCGGCGCTGGTCGCAAGCGGACAAAAAGCAAGCCGTAATCGACGAGCTTGAGCAGCAGGGGGTTCTCTTCGAGCCTCTGGCCGAGGAAGTCGGGCGCAACTATGATGCCTTCGACCTGATCTGCCATGTCGCTTTCGGCCAGCCGCCGTTGACACGACGGGAACGTGCCGAAGCTGTGAAGAAACGGGATGTCTTTGCCAAATACGGAGATCAGGCACGTGCTGTGCTGACTGCACTGCTCGATAAGTACGCGGACGCCGGTATTGAAAGTATAGAAAGCATGAGCGTTCTACAGCTTCATCCCTTTAATCAAATGGGAACACCGATGGAACTTGTGTCGGCGTTTGGGGGTAGGCAGTCATACCTCGACGCTATTCATAAAGTCGAACACCTTCTTTATTCACAAGGCTGACCTTGATTACCTACCCCGGATTTACATCTCTACTACCGAAACCAATCGAGGATAAGTATCTTTATAGGATCTTGAGCTTCGACTATCTGGTGGAGTGGTTTGAAACGACGAAACTACCTCTTCTAAGCCCGTCTCTTTGGGAGGATCCATTCGAGAAGGCTTTGATGAAATCCGTCTTCCCGGACACTCAGCAACTTGAATACCAAAAGGGGCGAATGTACGGACTTTGTTTTTCCCTCGACGGAATTTCAGACGCCCTTTGGAGAATCTATTCGCCGAGCCAACACGGGGTAAGAATTAAGACCACGGCAGATCATTTGGCCAAGGCCATGTCCTACGCTCCAGAACTGACAACAGGACGAACCTATATCGGTCAGGTTGACTACCTTGGAACGAATGCTCTGAAAGCACGCGCGTGCGACATCAGGAAGCGTTTGGTCGCAACCAAAGATACCTCCGCCGTTGCGGAAACCATGCTCCTTAAGCGTCAGCCATTTCGCCACGAAAGAGAAATCAGAGTAATTCATTTGACTAGCGATTCCGGCCCAGAACAGGAGCTGCTCCATTTCGAGGCAGACCCACATACCGTAATCAAGTCAATCCTCTTAGACCCACGCGCACCTGATCGTCGCGTTCGTGCCCTAACACAGCATCTGAAGAAGTTATGTGGTTTCGTCGGACGAATTGCTCAGTCTGAAACCTACAAGGTGCCGAAGCTCTAGTCCAGATAGCTATATGTCAATCTCCACCACCATCAAATCTATCCAAGACATCATGCGCAAGGATGTCGGTGTCGATGGCGACGCCCAGCGCATCGGTCAGCTTGTCTGGATGCTGTTCCTCAAAATCTATGACGACCGCGAAACCGAGTGGGAACTGCTCGACGACAACTACCGCTCGCCCGTCCCGCAGAGACTGCGCTGGCGCAACTGGGCGGCGGATACCGAAGGCATCACTGGCGACGAGTTGCTCGAATTCGTCAACAACAAGCTTTTCCCCACCCTGAAGAATCTGACGCCGCCTGCGGATGATCCACGCGGCTTCGTCATCCGCGCCGTCTTCGAGGATGCCTACAACTACATGAAGTCCGGCCAGTTGATGCGGCAGGTCATCAACAAAATCAGCGAGGGCATCGACTTCAACAAGGCGCAGGATCGCCATCTCTTCGGGGATCTCTACGAGCAAATTCTGCGCGACCTGCAAAACGCCGGCAATGCCGGCGAGTACTACACCCCGCGTGCCGTCACCCAGTTCATGGTCGAGCGGGTCGATCCCAAGCTCGGCGAAAAGGTGCTCGACCCGGCTTGCGGCACGGGCGGCTTCCTCACCTGCACCATCGAGCATGTACGCAAGCAGTATGTGAAGACCGTCGAGGACGAGAAGCAGTTGCAGGCCAGCATTCACGGCGTCGAGAAAAAGCCGCTGCCGCACCTGCTGTGCACGACCAACATGCTGCTGCATGGCATCGACGTGCCAACCCAGATACGCCACGACAACACCCTGTCGCGCCCTCTGCGCGACTACGGCCCCCGGGATCGCGTCGAGGTCATCGTCACCAACCCGCCCTTCGGCGGCATGGAAGAGGATGGCATCGAGCAGAACTTTCCGGCCACCTACCGTACCCGCGAAACCGCCGATCTGTTCCTCGTGCTCATCACCCACCTGCTCAAGGACGGTGGCCGCGCCGCCGTGGTACTGCCGGATGGCACGCTGTTCGGTGAAGGCATCAAGACCCGCATCAAACAGCACCTGCTGGAAACCTGCAGCCTGCACACCATCGTTCGCCTGCCCAACGGCGTGTTCAACCCCTACACCGGCATCAAGACCAACCTGCTGTTCTTCACCAAGGGTACGTCGACGCAAGAGGTCTGGTTCTACGAGCATCCCTATCCGCCGGGGGTGACGAGCTACAACAAGACCAAGCCGATGCGGATCGAGGAGTTCGAGGCAGAACGGGCGTGGTGGCACAACCGTGTCGAAAACGAATACGCGTGGAAGGTCAGCGCCGACGACATCAAGGCGCGCAACTACAACCTCGACATTAAAAACCCGCACAGCCCGGATGCCGAGGTGCATGACCCCGATACCCTGCTCGCCGACTACGCCGCCCTGCAACAGCGCATAGGCAGGACGCGGGACAAACTCAAGGCGGTGCTGGCCGCTGCATTGGAAGGCAAGGCGTGAGCGTCGTGCTTAGCCAACAACTGCCACTGCTCGCCAGTGCGCCTGATGGCATACAGAAGCTGCGCGGCCTGATCCTCGAATTGGCGGTGCGTGGCAAGCTCGTGCCGCAAAATCCCAGCGACGAACCGGCGAGCGAGTTGCTCAAGCGGATTGCGAAGGAACGAAAGGAACTTGCGATAAAGCAGCAGGTTCCTGCCGATGATGGCAACCTATTCCCGCTTGCGGCTGGCTGGCAGTGGGTTCGCTTCGGCGATGTAGCTCAACACAATTCTGGCAAGACGCTCGACAAAGGACGGAACACCGGACAAGCCCGGCGCTACATCACCACTTCAAATCTTTACTGGGGCCAGTTCGAACTCAGTAGTGTCCGAGAGATGTTGATCCGCGACGATGAACTGGAGCGGTGCACTGCGCGAAAGAATGACCTCCTGATCTGCGAAGGCGGAGAAGCGGGCCGGGCTGCAGTTTGGGAATCTGGTGAAGAAGTTTGCTTTCAGAACCACATTCATCGCGCACGTTTCTTCGGCGGTATCAATCCCTATTACGCCTACCGGGTATTTCAACGCCTGGACCTGAGCGGCGAAATCAACAAATTCCGCAAGGGCGTAGGCATTTCTAACCTGTCAGGGAGATCACTCGCTTCGATTCCATTCCCGCTACCTCCCCTCGCCGAACAAAACCGCGTAGTCGCCAAGGTAGATGAACTGATGGCGCTCTGCGACCGGCTGGAGCAAGAAGTCGGCGCTGGTGAGACGGCACATGCCAAGCTCGTCGAGACCCTGCTCGGTACGCTTACCCAAAGCACCGATGCCGACGACCTCGCCGCCAACTGGCAGCGCCTCTCAGCACACTTCGATACGCTCTTCACCAACGAAGTCAGCATCGACGCCCTTAAGCAAACCATCCTGCAACTGGCGGTGATGGGCAAGCTGGTGCCGCAAGAGCCCAACGACGAACCGGCATCGGAGATTCTGGGAAAAATACGCAAGACCCGTAATACGCTTTATGCAACCAAGAATATTTCAAAGCCCAAAGAACTTCCGGCGCTGGACGATAGCGAACTGCCGTTCTCTCTACCCAACGGTTGGATTTGGTGCATGCTTGGCGATCTCTGTTATCAGGTGTCGGACGGCCCTCATTTCTCACCACAGTATGTGACGGCAAAAGAAGGCGTTCCTTTTCTCTCCACGCGCAATGTTCGGCCCGACGGGTTTGATCTTGCGAGCCTTAAGTATGTTTCTCGTGCAGATCACGAAGAGTTTTGCAAACGCATCAGACCTGAAAAAGGCGACGTGATTTACACGAAAGGAGGGACTACTGGCATTGCAAAGGTAAATGATCTGGATTTTGAGTTCAGCGTTTGGGTTCATCTAGCCGTACTGCGGATTGAAAAAAATCGGCTGCTTCCCCGATATGTGGAGTTGGCGCTCAACAGTCCTCATTGCTACGCACAGTCGCAGCATTACACGCAAGGGATTTCCAATTTCGATCTTGGGCTAACCCGAATGATCAAAATTACAACCCCGCTCCCACCCCTCGCCGAACAACATCGCATCGTCGCCAAAGTCGACGAACTGATGGCCCTGTGCGACCAGCTCAAGGCCGACCTTGCCGAGTCCCGCACCCGCCAAGATCGACTCGCCAAAACCCTCATTGAAGCTGCTCTGATGGCAGCCTGACAGGAGCCACCATGCCTATCCGCACCACGCTCTAGAAAGTCGGCCCACAACCGCAGGCCCTCACCGAATCCGCCCTTGCCAGCGAAAAGCTGCTCGAAGATATGATCGTGGCTGCGCCGCGCATGTTGTCAGACGACTGGATGCTGATCGGTCGGCAGGAGAATACCGGGCTGGGTGGCATCATCGACCTGTTGGCAATCGCACCGGACAGTACGCTGGTGCTGATCGAGCTGAAGCGCGATAAGACTCCGCGTGACGTGGTGGCGCAGTCTTTGGACTACGCCACGTGGGTTGAACGCCTGCAACCCGAAGACATCGCGGCGATCTATTCGCGCTTTTCTTCCGGCAAGAGCCTTGCCGACGACTTCAAGCAGCGCTTCGGCCTGCCGCTGGACGAGGACAACCTGAACAGTAGCCACCAGATCATCATCGTGGCAGCATCGCTGGACGACAGCACCGAGCGCATCGTCGGCTATCTCAGCGAACGCGAGATTCCGATCAACGTGCTGTGTTTTCAAGTGTTCAGCAACGGCAACGAGCAGTTCGTCAGCCGTGCATGGCTGCTCGATCCGGTACGTACCCAAGTCAGTGTCGCCGCCCGACCCGATGGCACCAATGAACCATGGAACGGCGAGTTCTATCACTCGTTCGGCCACAGCGACGAGCGCTCATGGGAGGATGCCGTAGAGTTCGGCTTCATTTGTGCGGGTGGCGGCACGTGGTACAGCAAGACCCTGCAACTGCTTTCGCCTGGCGACCGTGTCTGGGTAAAGGTTCCCGGCGCTGGCTTCGTCGGCGTCGGTAAGGTAACGGGCAGATCAGAGCCAATCACCGGCTTTAAGGTGAATACGCCGGATGGCCTAAAGCCCGTTCTCGAAGTCGCAAAACGCGGGCACTACCACCAGCCATACCTGAACGATCCCGAGCGCTGCGAATACTTTGTGCCGGTGAAATGGCTTCAAACCGTGCCCGTCTCGCAGGCCGTGCAGGAGCTCGGCATGTTCGGCAACCAGAACTCTGTCTGCAAGCCAACGGCGCAGAAATGGCGAACAACCGTCGAGCGTCTGAAAGAGAAATTCCCACAATACAACTCATAAGCTGCATTGGGCAAAGTACCTTGGCCATCCTGCTCCCAGAACCCCATCTCAAGCACGTCAGGATGACACCCGGCGAACGCAGCTTCGCCGCGAGGCTCATATCGAAGTTGGAGAACGATTACCACTGCTGGTTCGATGTGCCGGTGGGAAAGAAGCGCCTGCGGCCGGATTTCATCGTGCTGCATCCAGGGCGCGGCATTCTCGTTCTCGAACTGAAGGACTGGAAACTCGATACGGTTCGCCAGATCGATCAAAAGACGGTTGAATTGATGACCGACCGGGGCATCAAGCATGTCCCGAACCCCTTGGAACAAGCCCGGGCCTACGCACTGGAAATCAAGGAAACGCTGGAAGGCGATCCATTTCTGGTGGAGCAGGACAATCCCA
>JADYZH010000281.1 GCA_020853215.1 Sulfuritalea sp.
CCCTGGCTGGAGGATGGCGACACCGTGGTCTGGGATTCGCTGGCCATCGCCGAGTACCTGGCCGAGCGGCACCCGCAGGTCTGGCCCGCCGACGAGGCAGCCCGCACTTGGGCGCGCTGCGCCGCCGCCGAAATGCATTCCGGCTTCGCCACGCTGCGCAACGAACACGGCATGAACATCGGCGTCCGCGTCGCCGTCACGAATCGCTCCCCCGGCCTGCTGGCGGATATCGCCCGCATCGAACGCCTGTGGGCCGAAGGCATCGCCCGCTTCGGCGGCCCCTTCCTCGCCGGGCCGGAATTCAGCGCCGTCGACGCCTTCTTCGCGCCGGTGGTCTACCGCTTCCGCAGCTACGGCGTCGTCGTGGCCGACACCACCGCCGACTACATGGAGGCCATGCTCGGCTATCCGGCCCTGCGGGAGTGGGAACTGGCGGCGCTCGACGAGGACTTACGCGATCCGGCGCACGAGGCGGAGCTGGCGCAGATCGGCACCGTGACCGACGACCTGCGCGTAGCGGCGACGTGAAGGCGCCCGAACTGCTGGCGCCCGCCGGTTCGCCGGCGATGGCGCGCACGGCGCTGGATTTCGGCGCCGATGCGATCTACGCCGGCCAGCCGCGCTACAGCCTGCGCGTGCGCAACAACGAATTCGGCGACATCGCCGCGCTGGGTGCCGCGATCGCCGCCGCCCATGCCCGCGGCAAGCGCTTCTACGTGGTCAGCAACGTGCTGCCGCACAACGCCAAGCTCAAGACCTATTTCGACGACATGGCGCCGGTGGTCGCGCTCGCGCCCGACGCGCTGATCATGGCCGACCCCGGCCTGATCGCCATGGTGCGCGAACGCTGGCCGCACATGGCCATCCACCTCTCGGTGCAGGCCAACACGGTGAACCATGCCGCGGTAAAGTTCTGGCGCGCCGCCGGCATCAGCCGCGTCATCCTCTCGCGCGAACTCTCGCTCGACGAAGTCGCCGAGATCCGCCGGGAGTGCCCGGACACCGAACTGGAAGTCTTCGTCCATGGCGCGCTGTGCATCGCCTACTCGGGGCGCTGCCTGCTCTCGGGCTACTTCAACCACCGCGACCCCAACCAGGGCAGCTGCACCAATTCCTGCCGCTGGGATTACAAGGTCCATGAAGGCAGCGAGGACGCCACCGGCGACGTCGACCTCGCCGTGCCGCGAGCGCCGACTTTTCCCGCCACGCCGTCGACGCTGCGCCGCCCCGGCGCCTGGCTGATCGAGGAACGCGAGCGCCCCGGCGAGTACATGCCGATCGAGGAAGACGAACACGGCAGCTACATCCTCAACTCCAAGGACCTGCGCGCCATCGAGTACGTCGCCCGGCTGGCCGAGATCGGCGTCGATTCGCTGAAGATCGAGGGCCGCACCAAGTCGGCCTACTACGTCGCGCGCAGTTGCCAGAGCTACCGCCAGGCGATAGCCGACGCCGTCGCCGGGCGGCCCTTCGACCCGCAACTGATCGGCCAGCTCGACGGCCTCGCCAACCGCGGCTACACCGCCGGCTTCTACGAGCGCCGCCCCGACCGTGACTACCAGAACTACCTGCGCGGCAGCTCCGAATCCAGCCGCAGCCAGTATGTCGGCGACGTCACCGGCTACGGCGCCGACGGCCTGGCCGAGGTGGCGGTGAAGAACCGCTTCGCGCTCGGCGACCGGCTGGAGATCGTCCGCCCGCAGGGCAACCTCGAACTGGTGATCGAGGCCATGCGCAATCGCGACGACGCACCGGTCACGGTCGCGCCCGGCAGCGGCCATCACGTCCGCATCGCCCTGCCCCCGGGCTGCGAGGGTGCCTTCGTGGCGAAATTCCTGGCGTGAGCACGCTGAAGGAAATCCGCATCCCGATCTATCCCGAGTGTTGGGAAACCTGCGGCAGCTGCGCCCAGGGCGACATCACGGTGTGGGAGATCCTGGTCAAGCCCGGCGACACGGTCAACTTTGACGACAACGTGATCACCCTGGAAACCGGCAAGGTCGCGCTCGACATCCAGACCCCGCACGCCGGGCGCGTGATCGAGGTCTTCGTCGAGGAAGGCCAGCAGGTTGCCGAGGGGACGCTGGTGATGACCATAGCGACCGGCGATTGAGGCTGAGCGGCAGGCGGAGTCGGGCGTCGGCCTGAAAGGTCGTTGCGCCGGGGGCGAAAAGTCGGCGCTGGCGGTACGGCGGGCGTCAGGTGGCCGGCCTTGGACTAAACCGCAGGGGTCGTTGGTTTCTCCATGATTTCAACGGCAGGAAGCTGAGAAAAGTCGTCACCTGGACATATGCAAGGATTGCCTGCAATTCTTACGAGTGCTACCATTCCTTTCAGGTTGATGAACGTAGAAAGGTAAGGAATATGCTCGCGACGATGACATCCAAAGGCCAGATCACCATCCCGAAGCCGGCGCGTGATGCCTTGCAGTTGCATCCCGGCGATCGGGTCGAGTTCGTTTTCGGCGACGACGGCCGCTTGTTTCTGCTCTCGGCAACCCGGCCACTCGGAAGCCTGAAAGGCATGCTGCCCAAGCCTGCCAGCCCCGTCTCGCTCGAAGAAATGGATGCGGCCATTGCCGCATCCGGTCGCCCATGATCGGGCTCGACACCAATGTGCTGGTGCGCTATCTCACGCAGGATGATCCGGTGCAATCGGCGCAGGCCAATGCCTTCGTCGAGCGGCGGGTTTCCCCTGCCGAGCCAGGCATCATCGGCCATATTGTCCTGTGCGAAGTGGGCTGGGTACTGTCGCGGGCATACGGCTATACCCGCGAGCAGGTTGCCGATGCCTTGGGCGCCCTATTGACCTGCCGCGAGTTCCAGATCGAATCGCCCGATCTCGGCATTCTTGCATTGCAGGACTATCGGCACGGCACGGCCGACTTCTCCGATTACCTTTTGGGGCGCGCTCATCAGCGCCTGGGCGCCCGGTTTACAGTGACGTTTGACCGCAAGGCGGCACAAGCGCCACAGTTCACTCTACTGGCCTGATCTCAGTCCGCTATTAAACGATCACGTGACAGTCGGCTCCTGGCCGCAGTGAAACGTCGCTCAAACTATCATCAGTGGTCGCTCCGGCAGACCAGACGCCGTACTGCCAGCGCCGACTTTTGCCACCCCGCACCCGCCCCTCCCCACCTCCCCCGCCAATTGACGCGCATTGCCGATGCGCGTAAGCTACGCGCACCATACATGCGGAGATCCGCCATGAGCACCGCCAAAAAAGCCGCCAACCTGACCGTGCGCGCCGACCTGCTGGAAGAGGCCAGGGCGCGCAAGATCAATCTGTCGCAGACGCTGGAAAACGCGCTCGCCGCTGAATTGAAGAAGCGGCGCGAGGCGGAATGGCTGGAGCAGAACAAGGCCGCGATCGAGGCCTACAACCGCGAGATTGCCGAGCATGGGCTGTGGAGCGACGGCCTGAGGCAGTTTTGATGGCGCAGTTCGATGTCTATCCCAATCCGAATCCTGCCAGCCGTGCGCGCGTGCCCTATCTCGTTGCCCTGCCGAGCGACCTGCTGGGCACCTTCGACGCCACGGTAGTCGCGCCACTGCGCTTCAAAGCCGACCGCGCCGTCATTCCCGTGCTGCGCCTGAACCCCACGGTCCGCATCGGCAGCAAGGAGTATTTCTTGCGCCCCCAGGAACTGGCCGCGATTGCCACACGCCTGCTGAAAAAGCCGGTCGCCAACCTTTCCGCCCAACGCGACGAGATCCTCGCCGCACTCGATTTTCTTTTTACTGGATTCTGAACACATGGCCCAATACGTAATGTCCATGCTCCGCGTGAGCAAGATCGTCCCCCCCAAGCGCCAGATCATCAAGGACATCTCGCTGTCCTTCTTCCCCGGCGCCAAGATCGGCCTGCTCGGCCTCAACGGCTCGGGCAAATCCACCGTGCTGCGCATCATGGCCAAGGCCGACACCGAGTTCGAGGGCGAGGTGCAGCACCTGCCGAACCTGCGCATCGGCTACCTGCCGCAGGAACCGCAGCTCGACCCGGCCAAGACCGTGCGCGAGGAAGTCGAATCCGGCATGGGCGAGGTCATGGAAGCCCAGGCCAAGCTGGAAGCCGTGTATGCCGCCTACGCCGAACCCGACGCCGATTTCGACAAGCTGGCCGAGGAACAGGCGCGGTTGGAGGCGATCATCGCCACTTCCGGCGCCGACAGCGAAACCCAGCTGGAAATCGCCGCCGATGCGCTGCGCCTGCCGGCCTGGGACGCCACGATCAAGAACCTCTCCGGCGGCGAAAAAAGGCGCGTGGCGCTGTGCAAGTTGCTGCTGTCCAAGCCCGACATGCTGCTGCTGGACGAGCCGACCAACCACCTCGACGCCGAATCCGTCGAGTGGCTGGAACAGTACCTGCTGCGCTTCCCCGGCACCGTGGTCGCCGTGACCCACGACCGTTACTTCCTCGACAACGCCGCCGAGTGGATCCTCGAACTCGACCGCGGCCACGGCATTCCGTGGAAGGGCAATTATTCATCCTGGCTGGAGCAGAAGGAAGCGCGCCTGGAAACCGAATCCAAGCAGGTCGATGCGCACATGAAGGCGATGAAGCAGGAACTGGAGTGGGTGCGCAGCAACCCCAAGGCGCGCCAGGCCAAGAGCAAGGCGCGTCTGCAGCGCTTCAACGAGATGTCGGAAGTCGATTACCAGAAGCGCAATGAAACCCATGAGCTCTTCATCCCGGTCGGCGAGCGCCTCGGCGACAAGGTCTTCGAGTTCAACGAAGTCAGCAAGGGCTTCGGCGATCGCCTGCTGATCGACAAGCTTTCGTTCAGCGTGCCGCCCGGGGCGATCGTGGGCATCATCGGCCCCAACGGCGCCGGCAAGTCCACGCTGTTCAAGATGCTCACCGGCCAGGACAAGCCCGATTCGGGCACCATCGACGTCGGCCCGACGGTGAAGATCTCCTACGTCGACCAGAGTCGCGACTGCCTCGACGGCTCGAAGACCGTGTTCGACGAACTGGCCGGCGGCGCCGACATCATCACCATCGGCAAGCAGGAAATCGGCAGCCGCGCCTACATCGGCCGCTTCAACTTCAAGGGCGGCGACCAGCAGAAGAACGTCGGCAACCTCTCCGGCGGCGAACGCGGGCGCCTGCACCTGGCGAAGACGCTGATGAACGGCGGCAACGTACTGCTGCTCGACGAACCGTCGAACGACCTCGACGTCGAAACCCTGCGCGCGCTGGAAGACGCGCTGCTCGAATTCGCCGGCTGCGCCATGATCATCAGCCACGACCGCTGGTTCCTCGACCGCATCTGCACCCACATCCTGGCGGCGGAAGGCGATTCGCAATGGAGCTTCTTCGCCGGCAACTACCAGGAATACGAGGACGACAAGAAGAAGCGCCTCGGCGAGGAAGGCGCCAAGCCGAAGCGGATCCGGTACAAGCCGATCACGCGCTGACGAAACGGGCGCAAACCGCCGGCATTGAAAGTCGGCGCTGGCGGGACGGCGACGCTGGGCCGGGAAAAGAAAGAACCTCGGCCCGACGGTTACCGGATGGCCGGAAGCGCATTCCGAATCACCGGGGCATCAACGCTCCCGCTGCTTCAGCGTCCGCAGCAAGATCGTAAACAACTGGTCGGGACTGAAGGGCTTGATCAGGAACTCATTCATTCCGGCCGCAAGGCACTTCGCCTTGTCATCGGCGAAGGCGTTGGCCGTGACGGCAATGATCGACGTATCCCGGTATCCAGGCAGCTGCCGTATCTCCCGCGTCGCGTCGACCCCGCTCAGTTTCGGCATCTGCATGTCCATGAAGATGGCCGCGTAGGCAGTCTTTCGCGCCATTGCAACAGCCTCTGCACCGTCCTCCGCCGTATCCACCACCAGCCCGGAGGCCTCCAGCTGCATCTGGGCCACTTCCCGGTTGATCGGCTCGTCGTCGACCACCAGGATGCGCTGGCCGCAGTAGCGTTGCCGGATATCCGCCTCGGCATTGACATCCGCCGCCGTCTCGACCTCGGCCGTCACGTCGCCCTTTTTCAGCATCAAGGTAAACCAGAAGGTGCTGCCGGCGCCCAGCCGGCTTTCGGCACCGGCTTCCCCGCCCATGAGCACGGCCAATCGCCTGGTGATGGCCAGACCAAGTCCGGTACCCCCGTACTTGCGGGTCATTGAATTGTCGGCCTGCTCGAAAGCACTGAACAGCCGGGTCATGGCTTCGGGCGCGATGCCGATGCCGGTATCCTCCACCTCGAATCGAACCGTCACCGCATCGGCGGTCTCTTCCTGCTTCAGGGCACGTAGCGTGATGCTTCCTTGCTCGGTAAACTTGACTGCGTTGGTGGCGTAGTTGAGCAAGGCCTGCTGCAACCGTGTCGGATCGCCCACAAGCCGGTGCGGCAACTGTTCGGTCTCGATCAGCAAATCGATGCCCTTGGCCTTGGCCCGCCCCGAAAGGATGGAGCTGACATTGGCCATCAGACTGTTCACGTCGACTGGCGCCTCCTCCAGGGAGAACTTGCCGGCTTCGATCTTGGAAATATCGAGGACGTCGTTGATGACTGCCAACAGGTGCCGGGCGGAGGTATCGATGATGTCGAGGCGCCTCGCCTGCGCAGGCGGCATGCCTTCCCGACGCAGGATGCTGGCCATGCCGATGATGCCGTTCATCGGAGTGCGTATTTCGTGGCTCATGTTGGCGAGGAAGGCGCTCTTGGCGATATTGGCGGCTTCGGCCTCGATCTTGGCCTGCGTCAGTTGCTGGTTGGTGGTTTCGAGATCGGCGGTACGTTGCCGAACCCGGTCTTCAAGGCTGGCGTTGAGCGTCCTGATTTCAACTTCGGCCTGTATGCGATCCGTGATGTCGGTAGAAATGCCGCACAGCGCATAAATGCTCCCGTCCTCGCGGCGAAGCGGCAGCTTGGTTGACAGAAAGACAGTCTTTTTTCCTGTCACCGCAGTGGCGTTCGGCTCTTCGGTTCTCACTGTTTCGCCGCCTTCCAGCACCCGCCGGTCATTGCGCTGGATATTTGCCGTGGTTGCCGCGTCGAAGAACTTTTCATCGCTGAAGCCGACAATGTCTTCCATGTCGAGTCGCAACAGATTCCGCACGGACTGGTTGGCGAACAGATAGCGACCACCGGTATCCTTCAGGTAAATACATGCGTCCACGTTTTCAAGAATGGTGGATAGTTTTCGCTCGCTTTCACGCAGTTGGGCCTCGGACTCCTTGCGCTCGGAGATGTCGCGCACGACGGCAAGCACCACCCGCTGCTTGCCGATAAGCGCGGATTTCAGGCTTACTTCAACCGGAAACAGGCGGCCGTTGCCCGCTTTCGCCTGCCATTCAAAGGCCTGCGGCCCTTCGGTGAGGGCGAGCTGAACCCTGCGCAAAGCCTCGGTGGAGGAGTAAGGCGCAACCCCCGAAGACAGATCATCGAGGTTGGAGCTGAGCGCCGCGTCTCTTGTCAGACCATACATTTCGAGCATACGGCGATTGACGTCGAGGATTTGTCCGGTGTCGGCGTTGTGAATGAATATTGCTTCGTGGGCGGCGTCGAATATTTCATGGAAGCGAATCTCGCTCTCATGGAACGACTCGGTCATCTGGTGCGCGAGTTCGAGCGCCCTGCGGCGAGACGAGGTGAAGGACCATCCCACGGCAAAGAGCGTCAGACTGAAAATGATGCCGACCGCCAGCACCTGCTGTGGTGAAAGTATGTCGTCTCCGGCTTCCAAAGAGGATTCGGAAGCGAACACAAGTCGCCAGGGACGGTGGGCTACCGTCAGCACCTCGCTGGACGTGAATTGCGGTTCATGCTTCGCATCCGTAACACTTTTATAAAGCGGCGCATCCTCGTTGTTCGCCGCACCATCGTAGATGGTGAGGGCGACCCCCTGAGTGGTCAGTGTCTGCAAATCCTTGATCAACTCAGGTATGCGCAGCGGGATAAGAACATACCCGAGCAGTTTCCCGGCACTGTTTTTCGCCGGGAAATACATGATCACGGATGGCACCGGATTGCCGGTATCATCGACCTTCAGCGTAACCTTGGGCGTAATCACTGGCTCCCCGGCCTCCAGCGCCTGCTCCATGGCCCGCCGCCGCACGGGGTCTTGCCACATGTCATAGCCGATGGCTTTGACGTTGAGGCCGCTGTGAGGTTCGGTGAGGACATTGACCACATAGCGGTCGCGGTTCCCCGGCGGACGAACCGAAAAGTCAGGCTGCCCGGATTTGCGCAACTGCTGGATGCGGGCTGCAAGCTCCTCGCCGGAAAAAGCGCTCGCAAATGCCAGGGCCTGGATTGCCGGATAGGATGTTTTGAGCCTCAGCGAATCGACATAGGAATGCCATTCCGCATGATTGACATTCTCGCTGGCCACGAACAAACCGGCCGCGCCTTTCAGCACCGCCTGATAGCCACGCATACGGAAATCAAGTGCATCGCGAATATCGGCGGCGCGTGACGTAAACTCGGCGCGTTTCTGCGCATCAACGCGATACTGAGCCCACCGCCATACACCGAGGGTCAGCAACAAGGCAAGAGCAAGAACCAACCATGCCGGCCAACTGGCCACGGGCGTGTCGCTCAGGCTACCAGATCTGATTGAATTGGCCTCCGGCTCATGAATATGCTTTAAACTCAAAGAATAACCCTCTTCTGGCATGGTTTTTGTTCAAGACTACCCGAATTTTCTTGACAGCTGTGGCCGAATGTTGTGTTGCCACTGCTGCGCGCGAAGAGCGCGCAGCGGCATGACCGGTAAATCCGGGGGTAGCCCGACAAGCACCTTTGTTGCCTGTGTGGCGAGAGCGCACTTTGGTAACGAAGCAACCGGCCACCAGCGATCAGTCCGGCGTTTCCCGGGATATCGCGCCATACGCGAAATCCGGTCTGCCGGAACGCCGATGCAGCTTCGGCGCACAGTGATACCATGCCGTCCGCAATCGGCGCGCCATCCTTCCCGGATCGCGGTACTTTTGTCGTCTGTATTCCCGGACACTCCGCCGCCCGATCTGTTTGAAGGAAATTCGACGTGTCTCTGAAGGCCGTGCCACCCGCTCGCGGCGGGATTCTTACCTCCGCCACCCCCCTCGAACTGCTCGCCCCCGCCAAAGATGCCGAGATCGGCATCGAGGCGATCAAGCACGGCGCCGATGCGGTGTATATCGGCGGCCCGTCCTTCGGCGCGCGCTACGGCGCCGGCAATCCGGTGCAGGACATCGAGCGCCTGGCGGCCTTTGCGCACCGCTTCCACGCCAGGGTCTTCATCACGCTGAACACGATCCTGCGCGACGACGAGCTGGAAGAGGCGAGACGCATGGCCTGGCAGATGCATGAAGCCGGCGCCGACGCGCTGATCGTGCAGGACATGGGCCTGCTGGAGCTGGACCTGCCGCCGCTGGAGCTGCACGCCTCGACCCAGTGCGACATCCGCACGCCGCAGAAGGCGCAATTCCTCGCCGATGCCGGCTTTTCGCAGATGGTGCTGGCGCGCGAGCTGTCGCTGCCGGA
>JADYZH010000282.1 GCA_020853215.1 Sulfuritalea sp.
GTGGTCATGGCGCCGCATTGCTTCGTCGAGGACATCTCGATCCGCAGCATCGCCGTGGCCAAGGTTGCCTTCGAAACCACCGACCTGCCGGCCAAGCTGGGCAAGTACCATCGTGACGTCAATCGGACATTCTGGGGCTGGAATGACATCTGGCTGCATCCCGATTTCCGCGCCTGGAACATCGAGGACTGCCTGCCCGGCATCCGCGCCCCCATCCTCGCGATCCAGGGCGAGGACGACGAATACGGCACTATGGCGCAGGTCGAGGCGATTGCATCGGGGGCGCGCAACTCGGCGGGCGTCGAATTGCTGAAGCTCGCCGATTGCCGGCATTCCGCGCACAAGGACCAGACCCAGGCAGTGATCGAGGCAGTCAACCGCTTCGTCGAGAACCTCGATCTCGCCGTGCCGCCGGCGCCGACTTTCTGAAGCTTGGTCTGGCTGCCGCTGTATTGCAGATCAATCGGCGCGGCTTGCTATCGACGTGTCTTTGGGCTTACGCCGCCATCGTCAGCGGCATCACCTCTGCTTCGATTCGCTCGTGCATGTCGCGATAAGTAGTTTCGAGATCGTACTGCGCTTGCAGGTTGATCCAGAAGGCGGCATCGGTGGTGAACAGCCGGGCCAGGCGCAAGGCGGTATCGCCCGTAATTGACCTGTTGCCGGCACAAATCTCGTCGATGCGGCGCTGCTGCACGCCTGCCAGCTTCGCCACCTTGTAGCGCGTAATCCCCAGCGGCTCGATGAAATCCTTCATCAGCACTTCGCCCGGATGCACGGGGGCCAGCCGGCGGCCGGTAGTGACATCCCGGAAATCCATCCCCTTCAGTTGTTCG
Organism: Sulfuritalea sp.; assembly: GCA_020853215.1. GTDB lineage: Bacteria > Pseudomonadota > Gammaproteobacteria > Burkholderiales > Rhodocyclaceae > Sulfuritalea. The sequence goes on from JADYZH010000282.1 coordinate 837, forward strand.
CGTGCGATGGTCATGGTCAGATCCCTTTCAGTGATAGTCGACAATTTCAACATCCGTCGCCTCGCCGTCGCTCCAGTGGAAGCAGATGCGCCACTGGTCATTGATGCGAATGCTCCATTGTCCGGTGCGATTTCTCTTCAAGAGTTCCAGCCGATTGCCTGGCGGGACTCGCAGGCTATCGATACTGCCCGCTGCGTCGATCTGCTTCAGTTTGCGCCGCGCCGTATCCTGGATTTCCTTCGGCAGTCGCTTGACCTGAAAGCCCTCGAAGATCGCGGCGGTGTGCTTGTCGGCGAATGTCTTGATCACTGTCGAATAGTATTGGTATCCGATAGTATTGTCAATTGACAGTATCTGATAGTTTCTGTGCACGACCCGGTCGCTTGCCGTACCACCAGCGCCGACTATTGGTGTTGTCGTATCGCTGGCCGAGGAGGGCGGTTCGATCGACGAATTGATCGTTTCGACACTTCAGGAACAGGCAATGACCTTGGGCGCAACGGGTTCCGACCAATGGCGTGAATGTGCCCGAGGACTAAACCGCTCGCGCGGTAGGGCGTAGCGAAGCGCCGGAGCCGGTTCGCAGAATTGTGGTGTGCCACGGCAGGGTAAATGCGATGTTGGAGACGAGGCAATCCGCCTCTTCTCTGACAGGAGCAGAACCATGGACACATCAACGCCTGCTGTATCGCCGCTGCGCCAGCGGATGCTGGACGACATGCGGATGCGCAAGTTTGGCGACAAGACCCAAAGCGACTACCAGCGCGCCGTGCGCAACTTTGGCAAGTACCTCGGGCGCTCGCCCGATACCGCCACCGTGGAAGATCTACGGCGGTACCAACTCCACCTGGTAGATCACGGCATCTCGCCGGCGTCCCTGAATGCCGCCATCAGTGGCTTGAAGTTCTTCTTCGACGTCACGCTCGATCGCGGACAAGTCATGGCCAAGATGCAACCGGTGCATCTGCCGCGCAAGTTGCCGGTGATCCTGAGCCGCGAGGAAGTCGGACGGCTGATTGCCGCCGCCGGCAACCTCAAACACCAGACGGCCCTTGCGCTCGCCTATGGCACCGGCCTGCGCGTGAATGAAGTCGTGTCATTGAAGGTCGGCGACATCGACAGCCAGCGCATGACCTTGCGGGTTGAACGCGGCAAAGGCCAGAAGGATCGCTATGCGATGCTGTCCCCGATCCTGCTGGAACGCCTGCGCGTGTGGTGGCGCGTCGCCCGAGCGCAAGGCAAGATGCTCGACGGCGGCTGGCTGTTCCCCGGCCTGAACCCGATCGAACCCCTGAGCGCCCGGCAACTGAATCGCGCGATTCATCTCGCCGCCGAACAGGCCGGGATTGAGAAGCGGGTACCTGTCCCGTTATACCCACCGCGTGGCGATCTCGAACCGGCGCCTGGTTTCCCTCGACGGACAGGCGGTCACGTTCCGCTGGAAGGATTACCGGGCCAAGGGCCGCACGCGCCACAAGACGATGAAACTGGCGGCCGATGAGTTCATGCGCCGGTTTCTGTTGCATGTGCTGCCCGCCGGCTTCCACCGCATCCGTCACTACAGCTTGATCGCCAATGCGGGCCGCCGGGAGCACCTGGCCAAGGTGCGCGCACTGCTCAATGCACCGCTCCCGAACATCGCTGCCGCCCCGAACGAGGCCGCTGCGCTGCCTACCTTCGTCTGTCGGTGCTGCGGGGCGGCGATGCGCGTCATCGAGACGTTCTTGCGCGGGCAACCCATTCGGGCGCCGCCGGGAGACGGCACGTGAGCTTGTCCAATCGCTGCTGCCCGATGCCCCCGTCGGCTCTTGAGATCCTCGAGCCGATAGCGGACCGTTGCGTCCTGCCTACCGTTTGGCCGGGTTTCTTGTGCGCCAGATATCCCACTCGGGCATACATTTCCGCCCGTCTTGGCGATTTGGCGAATGCATCTCATCAGCCATCGCTGATTCCAGCGACGACGAGCGACTCGACAACCATCAAATCACCATAGCCGGTCACTCGTCCTGGCCGCCTCGCTGCATCCCGCGGTTTCCTCCTTCGAGGTTTATTCAACGTCTGCCCGCTGATGCCTATGCATCATCCCCGCGTCATCGCGTTCAGGGCAGACATCGAACAAACCTTAACCGAAGCGGATCTAGCAATAGGGCGAAAGCAGACGGTCAGCGATCGAAATATTTCGAGTCGGGACGATGCGTTGGCATTACCAGTAATCAGGATTGTCGAACTCCTGTACGCACACAGGACGGCTTTTCAGGATTGGAATAGCTTCCCCCGACAAGGGCTGGACAAGCCAGCCTTCTGGCATTGAGAGCGGTAGTGGAGCTTGGATGATATCTTCCGACAACGCCTGAAATCCCACCTTTGAATAGAAGGCAGGATCGCCATATGTTACGGCCAGCGTTGTGGAGCGATTTTTCAGTTCTTCTAGTCCAAACCTGATCAAAGCCTGACCAACTCCCCGCCCCTGATGTGCGGTGCTGACTGCAACCGGAGCGAGCATGAAGGCTTCGATGGGTTCTTCGAATCGAAGTCGGGTAAAGAAGATTGCCCCAATCATTGCCCCGTCTGCATAGGCGCCTATACAGCTGATTTCCTGATTGTCGATGCGCGCAGCGAGTGCGGAAGCCAGGCTGCCAACCAGCTTTCCCTGCTGCTCTCCCTCAGACGACGAGAAGGCTGAAGTGAACAGGCTTGCCACTTCGTCCTTGCTGCTGTCATCGAGAATCCTGAAATTCATGCTTCGTCCTGAAATGCACTTTCACTAACAGCGGTGCAGCATAGCCGAGAAATGCCATGGCAGCTTTACGGCTTGGAATTGAACTTCCGCTCTTGGCCGAACTGAGACCGCCAGTTTCACCACAACTACCCTGACAGCAAAAGTCGGCGCTGGCGGCACGGCGATTCATGCTGTCGTGGAAATCGATGTCACGCCCCTTGAGTTGCTCTTCGCAGATCTTTGATTAGCAAGTGCAGGTGATACGGATCGGTCGGGCTTGGATCAAAATCGAAATGCTCATAGAAGCGTCGGGCCTCGTTGTCCTTGGCATGAACAATGACCGCGCGGATACCGGCAATATCGGCAGCCTGAAGAGTTCTGGCTAGAGCATCGTGCAGCAGGGCCACGCCCAACCCTTTTCGTTTGGCTCCGTTGTCGACAGCGAGTCTGGCGAGCAACATTACCGGGACAGGATGGCGGGCCAAACCTTTCACCATTCGCGCGGGTGCCTGAGAATGGGCAACCGCACCGACTGCCAGGCTGTAATAGCCGACGACCTTTTCGTCGGTTAGCGCCACATAGGTCTGTGCGCTGCCGGCCGACTGGCTGTTGAGAGCGAAACGGGAAATGAAACGATCGAGATCGGCGTAGCCACAGTCAAAATCCTCGACTGCGTGGGTGCGATCAAGCTTCTGAATGCTCCAACCGGCATTCCGTGCCACCATTACTTGCCCGTTTTCATCAGGCGGGAAAGCCGCGGCCGGGCGCGCGGCGGGGCGTCAAGCGCGGCCTGAAATGCGTGCCATTGGGCGTCATCGAGAATGAACAAGCGCCGGTCCGCCAGGGTCTCGGCGGCAGACGTCAAGCCACTGTCCAGCAGAAATTCGCTGACTGTTTTGTCCTGGGCTCGAGCAGCCGCCTGGATCATCTCCTTGGCGGCAGGCGAAATACGCAAATCGACCCGTTGTGTCTTCGAGGAAGCTAGCATGGTGTCACCTCTGAGGATAGCGGAAGCACAGTATATCGTGTGTTCAATCGCCGTACAACGGTTCCGGATTGGAGGCTGATGTCCAGTGGCTCCTTGTAGCCGAACTGAGCCAGCAAACAAAGACCGACACAGCATTTCCAATTCCTGCATTCATCGCCGTCCCGCCGGCGCCGACTTTCCGGTCACGCCGAAAACAATTCCATGAACTGCTGCCGCAGCCAGCGGTGGCCGGGATCGTCGTGGTAGCGCTCGTGCCAGCACTGGCGGATGTCGAAGGCGGGGATGTCCACCGGCAGCGGCAGCAGCTTGACCGCATCCCTGGGCGAGATCTGGCTGCCGACGCTGTGCGGGACGATGGCGATCAGATCGGATGCGGCGACGATGCTGGGCAGCACCAGGAAGTTCTGCACCCGCAGCGCGATGCGGCTTTCCAGGCCGTGGGCGACCAGGGTGCGCTCGATGATGCCGTGGCCGGTGCCGCCCGGCATGGCGATGGCATGGCTGGCGGCGGCGAACTGGCGCGCCGTGAGGCGCGCGCCGATGGTCGGGTGGTCGCGGCTGAGGATGCAGACGTAGCGGTCGCGGAACAGGCGCTGCTGGTAGAAGCCGGCCTCGAAATCCGGCAGGTTGCCGATGGTCAGGTCCGCCGTGCCGTTGCGCAGGGCCTCGCGCGCCTCGTCGGTGGACAAGGCGAGGTTGCGCAGGCGCACGTGCGGCGCGATGCGATTGAGGCGCGCCAGCAGGCGGGGCAGGAAGTAGGCCTCGCCGAGGTCGGTGATGTGGATGGCGAAATCGCGTTGCGAGGTGGCCGCGTCGAATTCCTGGCGGCCCGCCAGCGAGGCACCGATCGCCGCCAGCGCGGCGCGGATCGGCGCGGCGATGCTTTCCGCGTAAGGCGTCGGCGCCACGCCGTTGCCGAGGCGCACGAACAGGCGGTCGCCGGTGGCCTTGCGCAGGCGCGCCAGGGCGTTGCTCACCGCCGGCTGCGAGAGGTTGAGGCGGGCGGCGGCGCGGCTGATCGAGCCTTCGCCGAGCACCGCGTCGAACACCACCAGCAGGTTGAGGTCGAATTCCCTGATATTCATGTCGTGAATTGATTGTATTCATGTCATTCACTATTCGCAATGCGAAATTTGCCCTAGAGTCCGCCCATCACAGACCGGGATGACCCGGCCAAGACGAGGAGGCAAACATGCTCGAAGGCTGCGTGCCCTGGCCCGCCGACGTGGCGGCGCGTTACCGCCAGCGCGGCTGGTGGGAAGGCATCACGATTCCACAACTCCTGGAGCGCACGGCCGCGCGGCTTCCGGACAAGACGGCTCTGGTCAGCGGCGAGCTGCGCCTCAGCTACGCCGACCTGGTCGCCGGTTCGCGGCGCCTGGCCTGCGGCTTCCTCGATGCCGGCATCAAGGCGCAGGATCGCGTGGTGCTGCAGCTACCCAACGGCCCTGAATTCGTCTTCGCCTACTTCGCCCTGACTTGCATCGGCGCGATTCCGGTGATGGCATTGCGCGCCCATCGCCATAGCGAGGTCCGTCACTTCCTCACGGCTTCCGGCGCCACGGCTTACGTGATCCCGGATCGCATCGGCAGCTTTGACTACCGCGAAATGGCGCGCGAAGTCGGCGTGGACGCGCCGGCCCTGCGCCATGTCTTCGTCGCCGGGGAGCCGGGCGCGGGACAGATCGACCTGCGCGCGATGATCGCCGCGCCGCTGTCGGAGGCCGCCGTCGCGGCGAGGTTGGCCGGCCACGAGCCCGATCCGGGGGAGGTCACCCTCATGCTGCTTTCCGGCGGCACGACCTCGCTGTCGAAACTGATCCCGCGCACCCACGAGGATTACGTGCTCAACGCCCGGTTGTGCGGCCGTGCCGGCGGCTTCGACGAGGCTACGGTGTTCATGGCCATCCTGCCGCTGGGGCACAACTACAACCTGGCGTCGCCCGGCATGCTCGGCTGCTTCTACTACGGCGGCACAGTGGTGCTGGCGCCCTCGGGCGACGCGGCCGAGGTGTTCGCGCTGGTGCAGCGCGAGAAGGTCAGCGTGGTCGCCGCCGTGGTGCCGCTGATCTCCAACTGGCTGAATTCTCCGGTTCCCGACAACTACGATTTGTCGTCGCTCAGGGTGATCCAGAACGGCGGCGCGCGCCTGGCGCCCGAGCTGCGCGGGCGGATGCGCGAGCGCTTCGGCTGCCTGCCGCAGGAAATCTACGGCACGGCGGAGGGCCTGATCAACATGGTACCGCTCGACGCGCCCGACGACATGCTGCTCACCAGCTCCGGCGTGCCGGTGTGCGAGGACGACGAGATCAAGGTGGTGGACGACGACGGCAACGAGGTGCCCGACGGCGAGCCCGGCGAACTGGTGACGCGCGGGCCCTATACCATCCAGGGCTACTACAATGCGCCGGAAAAGCAGGCCGAGGCCTTCACCCCCGACGGCTTCTACCGCATGGGCGACATCGTCAGGAAGCAGGGCCGCCACGTGTTCACCGAGGGCCGGCGCAAGGACCTGATCAATCGCGGCGGCGAAAAGATCAGTTGCGAGGAAGTCGAGAACCTGATCTTCGGCCATCCCAAGGTCAAGGCCGTGACGCTCGTGGCGATGCCCGACCCGGTGTTCGGCGAGAAGGCCTGTGCCTTTGTCATCGCCAGGGACGGCGAGACCCTGGCTTTTGATGAACTCATCGCTTTCCTGCGCGCGCAGAAGATCGCCAGTTTCAAGCTGCCGGAGCGGCTGGAGGTGGTGAGCCAGTTCCCGCTCAGCCCGGTGGGCAAGATACTCAAGCGACAACTGCGCGAGATGATCGCGGCGAAGATCGAAGCCGAAAAGGCCGTCGCATGAAACTGCGCATCATTGGCGGCGGTCCCGCCGGGTTGTACTTCGCGGCGCTGATGAAGCGCGAGAACCCGGCGCACGATGTCGTGGTCTTCGAACGCGGTCCGCGCGATGCGACCTGGGGTTTCGGCGTGGTGTTCTCGGACCGGGCGCTGGAGTTCCTGCGCGCCGACGATGAGCCGATGTATCAGTTGCTGACGCCCTTGATGGAGACCTGGCCCAACCTGACCATCGTGCATAACGACACCCCGGTGCCGATCACCGGTAACGGCTTTGCCGCGATTGGGCGGCTGGAGTTGCTGAGTCGCCTGTATGCCCATGCCGAATCGCTGGGCGTAAGAATCGAGTTCGACAGCGAGCTGACGTCGCTCGATGATCCGGCGCTGGCCGGTGCGGACCTGATTGTGGGCGCCAATGGTGCGTTCTCGTGGGTGCGCAACGAGCACGAGACCGAATTCGGCACCGAGACCGACCTGCGTCCCAACCGCTTCATCTGGTACGGCACCCGCAAGGCCTTCGACAGCCTGTCGCTGACCTTCCGCGAGACCGAACACGGCGTTTTCTGCGCCCACCATTACCGCTACAGCCCGGGCATGAGTACCTTCCTGGTCGAGGTCACCGACGCGACCTGGCAGCGCGCCGGGTTCGCCGTCATGGGCGAGCAGGAAGCCATCCGCCATTGCGAGCAGGTGTTCGCCAGGGACCTGGGAGGCGCGCCGATACTTTCCAACAAGTCGTATTGGCGCCAGTTTCCGGCGGTCACCAACCGGCAGTGGAGTTTCGGCAAGGTGGTGCTAATGGGCGATGCGTTGCGTACCGCGCATTTCTCGATCGGCTCGGGGACGCGTCTGGCCATGGAGGACGCGATCGCGCTGTGGAAGGCCTTGCGCGACGCCGGCTCGGTGCCGGAGGCACTGGCGCTATATCGGGAGCGCCGCCTGCCGCCGATGAAAAAGATCCTCGATGCCGCCAGCGCCAGCATCCGCTGGTACGAGCGCATGGACGAGCTGATCAAGCTGTCGCCGATCGACTTCGCCTACAGCTACATGGCCCGCACCGGGCGCGTGGATCACGAGGAAGTCGCGCGCCGCGACCCGAAACTGGCGGTGGCCTGGGAGCGCGCCCACCCCGAAATCCATGGTCCGTCGTATTGACGCCGCAGTGCTTTGGGCTTAATGTATACAGTATCCAGAGAGAAGTTCAATGCCCGTCAAAGTCCGGGCCACAAGGAGAAATTGCCGTGACAACAATCGCCGTGAAACGACCGGGGGAAGCCAAGCTCAAGGATTTGTTCAAGCCGGGCACCGTGGGCAAATACACCGTCAAGAACCGCATCAAGTATGGCGCCTGCTGCGTCTCCAATTACAACGGCCGCGACGGCACCATCACCCCGCGCGAGCTGGCGCGGGTGCGCGTCATCGCCGGCACCGGCTGCGGCCTGATCACCAACCAGGGCGCCTATCCCGACCCCTGGGGCGAGGGCAAGGCCTACTTCCGCCAGGTCGCGATCCACGACGACAAGTTCCTGCCGCAGTTCGAGATGATCGCGCGCTACATCCACGATGCCGGCGCCATGGCCATGCAGCAGATCCTGCACGCCGGCCGCTACGGCGGCATCGACCTCGGCTACTGCATCCAGCCTTCCGTGGTGCCGCAGACCCTGCCGCACTTCCGCCCGCCGCGCGAGATGACCAAGGAGCAGATCGCGGTCACGGTCAAGCAGCACGCCGATGCCGCCAAGCGCGCCATCCGTGCCGGCTTCGACGCCACCGAGATCACCAGCTTCATGGGGTATCTCTTGGCCAACTTCAACTCGCGCTTCACCAACCAGCGCACCGACGAGTACGGTGGCTCGGTGCAGAACCGCGGCCGCTTCATGCGCGAGCTGATTGACGCCATCAAGCAGGCCACCCCCGACAATCCGCTCTCCGTGCGCCTGAACGGCGCCGAACTGATGGACAAATGGGGCGGCAACACCCAGGACGAATCCTTCGAACTGATGCAGCAGGCCGTCGATTGCGGCGTGGACATGATCTCGGTCACGGTCGGCTGGCAGGAGGCGCCCGAATCCTCGTTCGGCCGCGACGTCGAGCCCGGCTACTGGAACTTCCTTTCCGAAAAGGCGAAGAAGATGTTCCCCAATGTCCTGGTCGCCTTCGGCAACCGCCTGCCCGATCCGGCGATGGCCGACCAGTGCGTGCGCGACAATATTTTCGACTACTGGGAAGTCTGCCGTCCGCTGCTGGCGGACCCGGAAATGATCCACAAGGCCGCCGAAGACCGCATGGAGGACGTGCGCCCCTGCATCGGTTCGCTCAACTGCCTGTCGCGCCTGTTCCGCGACCTGCCTTACACCTGCACCATGAACCCGATGCTGGGCCATGAAGTCGAGCCCGAGTACCACGTCACCGAGGCCACCGAGAAGAAGCGCGTGATGATCATCGGCGCCGGGCCCGCCGGCATGGAAGCCGCCATCACCGCCCGCCGTCGCGGCCACACGGTGACCGTGTTCGACAAGAACGACAAGATCGGCGGCAACCTCGCCGCTTACGCCGGCAACGACCTGGCGCGCCCGGCCGACCTGCAAAGCGTGATCGACTACTACGGCGTGATGGCGAAGAAACTCGGCGTCGAGGTGCGACTCAACACCGAAGCCAACGCCAAGTTCATGAGGAGCGTGCTGCACGAATACGATGCCTGCATCATCGCCGCCGGCGCCCGCACCGACCTCGAATCCTTCCGCTACATGCCGGGCAGCGAGCTGCTGATCGACGCGCTGGAAGTCGCCCACCGCCGCAAGCAGGTCGGCAAGCGCGTGGTGATGCTCGGCGGCGGCGCGATCGGCCTGACCATTTCCGAATTCCTGCAAAAGGCCGGCCACGAAGTCACCGTGGTCGAGAGGGACAAGCGCATCGGCGGCGACATCATGCCCACCTTCAAGTGGCGCCATACCGCCTGGGTCGACGAGCTCGGCATCAAGACCATCTGCTCGGCGCAACTGGTCAAGGTCACGGCCGAGGGCGCGACGGTAAAGACGGCCAAGGGCGAGGAGGTTTTCGTGCCCTGCGACAACGTCATCGTCTCCAGCCCGCGCAAGGCCAATCACGACCTGTTCTACGAGTTCCAGTGGATGATCGACGAACTGCACGGCGGCGGCGACGCCACGGTGCCGCGCGGCCTCGATGCCGCGATCCAGGAGGGCTACAAGCTCGGCGTTCGCATCTAAGGAGAGGTAAATACATGTCCGCAGATTTCGCAGATTTTCGCAGTTGAAACCGGCGGGCAATCTTGCCGCGATGAAAAGCGTGATTCTTAATCTGCGTAATCTGCGCAATCTGCGGATAAGCCTTTGAAAGGTCCGTTCATGGCGTACTCGGCCCACATCGATACCTTCACCCGCGACAACCTGCCGCCGCTCGAACAGCAGCCGGAGTTCCTGTTCGAGCTGCCGGAGCTGAAGTTCCCCGAGCGCATAAACTGCGCGACGGAACTGCTCGATCGGCATGTGGCGGAAGGCCGGGGAGGGCGCGTCTGCATCCAGGCGTCGAACCTGCGCTGGACCTACGCCGACCTGCAGGAGAAGGCCAACCGCATCGCCAACGTGCTGGTCAATGAGCTCGGCATCGTCCCCGGCAATCGCGTGCTCTTGCGCGCGCCGAACAACCCGATGATGGCCGCCTGCTGGTTCGCGGTGATGAAAGTCGGCGCTGTCGCCACGGCGACCATGCCGTTGCTGCGCGCCAAGGAACTCAAGCATGTCATCGCCAAGGCCAGGGTGACGCACGCGCTGTGCGACTTGCGCCTTGCGGAAGAACTCAAACTCGCGGCGGCGGAATCGCCTGATCTCAAACACATCCGCTGGTTCAACGATGCCTCGGCCGACGGCCTCGAAGCGGCGATGGCGAAGCAGTCCGCCGAATTCACCAATGTCGATACCGCGCGCGACGACACCTGCATCCTTGCCTTCACCTCGGGCACCACCGGGCAGCCCAAGGCCACCATGCACTTTCACCGCGACGTCATGGCGTCCTGCGTCTGCTGGCCGCCCCATGTGCTGCGCGCCACGCCCGACGACATCTTCATGGGCACGCCGCCGCTGGCCTTCACCTTCGGCCTCGGCGGCCTGCTGCTGTTCCCGCTGTCGATCGGCGCCTCGACCGTGCTGCTGGAGCAGGGGGCGCCGCAGGACCTGGTCGATGCCGTGCTGAAATACCAGGCCACCGTGCTGTTCACCGCACCCACCTCCTACCGTGCCATCGCCGCGATCGCCGGCCCGCTGCGCGGCAGCACATTGAGGAAATGCGTCTCGGCCGGCGAGGCCCTGCCGGCGGCAACGCGGGCGCTGTGGAAGGAGGCCACCGGCATCGAGATGATCGACGGCATCGGCGCCACCGAACTGATGCACATCTTCATCTCGGCCGATGAAAATGATGCGCTACCCGGCGCCACCGGCAAGGTGGTGCCGGGTTACGTCGCCTGCATCATGGACGACGACGGAAAGCCGGCGAAGACGGGCGAGATCGGCAAGCTGGCGGTCAAGGGGCCGACCGGCTGCCGCTATCTGGCCGACGAGCGCCAGGCCAGCTATGTGAAGAACGGCTGGAACTACACGGGCGACGCCTACGCGCTCGACGCCCAGGGCTATTTCCACTACCACTCGCGCACCGACGACATGATCATCTCGGCCGGCTACAACATCGCCGGGCCCGAGGTCGAGGACGCGCTGCTGCGCCATCCCAAGGTGGCCGAGTGCGGCGTGATCGGCGTGCCCGACGACGAGCGCGGCCAGGTGGTCAAGGCCATCGTCGTGCTGCGCCCGGGCAATGAGCCGACGCCGGAAATGGCGAAAGAGTTGCAGGACTATGTCAAGCAGAGCATCGCCCCCTACAAATATCCGCGCCAGGTGGAGTTCGTCGCCAGCCTGCCGCGTACCGAAACCGGCAAGTTGCAGCGCTTCCGCCTGCGCGAGGCCACACAAGGAGAAACCAAGTGAAAGCAAAGACCCTCATTCCCCCCGGCTGGCCGCTGGCCAAAGGCTATGCCCATGGCGTCACGACGCGCGGGCAGATGGTATTCGTTGCCGGCCAGGTCGGCTGGGACGAAAAATGCGAGTTTCCCGGCGATGACATCGTCACCCAGGCCGAGCAGGCGCTGAAGAACATCGTCGCGATCCTGGCCGAGGCCGGCGCGAAACCCGAGCACATCGTGCGCATGACCTGGTACCTCGGCAGCAAGGAGGAATACTGGGCCAAGCAGAAGGAGCTCGGCGCCGTGTTCCGCCGCCTGATCGGCCATTACAACGCGGCGATGACGGCGGTGCAGGTGGCCGGCTTCGTCGAGCACGGCGCGAAGGTCGAGATCGAGGCCACCGCCGTGATCCCGGATGCCTGAGCTTGGACGATGAATGCTGGCAACGCATCCTGGCGCGCATGCCCGAGGTCGAGGAAGCCGCCGGGCCGCCGCTCGCCGTGGCCTTCATCGGCAGCGAGGCGTATGCCGCGAAGCGCGGCCAGGCCTGGCTCTGGTGGCCGGGCAGCCGCGCGCGCGCCGCGGGGCCGGTGGCCTTCGACGGCTGCTACCCCGACGACTGGGGCCTGCTGCTGGTGATGAACGACACGGCCATCGAAAAAGTCGGCGCCGGCGGCACGGCGATCATGGCCCACCACGCGCGCCTGCTGGACATCAAGGCCTTCGTCCTGCGCCAACGCGACGAACTGGATGGCGGCGGGGTGCTCGAGTTCATCGAGGATCTCGAATTGGCCACACCCAAACATTGACGGTCCCGAACACATGAATGCAATTGTTGAATTCGGCGGCTTCGGCGAACTGTGCGACTGGCAGGCGATGCTCGACCGCCATCGCGAGGTGTTCACCGAGATGGACGACGGCGCGCGCATCGGCATTGTCTCGCGCGAGGCCTCGGGCATCCTGCCCGGCAAGCACCTCGAAGGCGTGCAGCGCGCCGCCGAGGTGGACATGCTGGCCTGGGAAGTGCAGGGCGGCGGCATGCAGGCTGCGATCGAGCGCTTCGCCGGCATGGCCACGGTGAAGGTCGACCTGCTGCTGGTGGCCGATGCCGAAGCGCTGGCGGCGGCGCGCGCCGACCTTGCCGGCAACGCGCTGACGACGATCAAGAAGGCGATCCGGCGCGGCAACATCATGTTCTTCGTCTTCAAGAACAAGGCCCAGCTGCAGGACGCCGGCTACGAGGATTTCCTCGAATCGCTGGGCCTGGCCTTCCTCGGAGCCTGCCGGTGATCTTCATCAATCCGCATGGCGCGCCGGAACTGGCCTGCGACCACTGCGGCTGCCGCTGGGTCGACCGGCTCAAGGGCAAGGCGTATTGCTACGAGTGCGGCGAAGAGGTCAGCGACGAAGCCATCACCGAATTCCAGGCGGCGGCGGTCGAGTACGCGGCCAAACATTCGCCGCCGACTGCCTCTTGAGCCGAATCGCCGTGTCGCCAGCGCCGACTTTTATACGCTGCTGAACCATGTGGCATGCCATCGATGCCGTGGTTGACTGGTACGCGCGGCTGGTCGAGGGCCAACCCGGCGCCTCGGGGCGAATACAAGAACCGCTGTGAAGGCCTCGACCAGAAGCGCAAGGAAATCACATGCCGGCTCTGGGACGGCGTAGGGCTCGATCAGCACGGTGTCTCGCACAGCAGCGACGGCAAAGTTGGCTGATGGCGCCGCCTGACTGAGTATCAGGTGGAGGTTTTGGCTGGCGGATACCCGACGCGGACACCGCCCCAATGCTGCCCGTTGACGAAGATGGGTACCGACAAGTCATGCATGACCTCTCCGGTATCCCGCTTGTAGGTCTGAACCAGGACGACTTCGGTATGTGCGCCGCAACGGGCGCCTGTCTTGTCGTTGAAAATCCGCTTGGTGCGATTTCCCGCCAGATCCTTTTCCGGATTGCCTGTCAGCGGTTGGCAGAAGCGGTTGTTGTGGGTCGGAACATAGCCGCGCAGATCGGTCGCGATCGCGTAGGTAGCCTCCGGATTCTTCTCGAGAAAGGCTTCCTGCAATGCTGGAAGAACGTGATCGGTATAGGCATCGAAGCGACTGGTGTATTTTTGCGGGTTGCTGTTGACGATGGGCGTGTATTGGTCGGAAAAGAGATTGTCGCGGGACAGGGTTTGCGCGGCAATGGCGCCTTCGAATGCCTTTCCGATCTTGTCGGCCAGCGTTCGTGCCGACTGGAATATCTTGGTGTGGGTACAGCTCAGGCCCTGGGTTACCATGACCTTGAATGCGTGCTCGCCAGGCTTTTCCGCCTGATTTGCGGCATGAGTCAACTCTTCCTGAAAGTGTTTCATCCGACGGTATCCCTCGGCCGCCAGGGTGGCTATCGTGTCCGCCGTTGCCTGACTCCGCCGCGCATCCGTTGCAATCGATCTGACTTGCTCCTCAGAGTTCACAGCGTCGTTCAGGATCATCGTAAATTGGGTCCCGACCGCATTGGCGGTGGTTGCCACGGCTGCGGAATTGGAACTAAGGGTGGCGATGGTGGTAATGGAAATCCGTGCGTGTTCCTGGACGCTTGAAATGACGTCGGTAATTTCGTTCGACACGGTCATCGCTTCCGTGGCCAGCTTGCGAACCTCGGCGGCCACCACGGCGAAACCGCGGCCCTGCTTCCCTGCCCGGGCGGCCTCGATCGAGGCATTCAATGCAAGCAGGTTGGTTTGTCTGGCAATTGCCTGGATCGACGATGTTGCCAGTTGGATCCGCGAAATTTCCTCGGCCAGGCGGCTCATGCCGTTTTCCGCGTCCTGCACCCTGTCCGCCATCGCGCTCATGTCCGCGACAACCTGGGCCAGTTTGGCCGATCCCATTTCGGACTCTTCCCGCGTGCGTTGCGCACTCTGAGCAGCGAGATCGGCGCGATCAGCAACCGATTCAGAGAGTGTGCGAATTGCAACCGATTCATCAACGATGAGGTTGGCCTGGGCGGCTGCCTTGTCCGATTCCTGCGTCAAGCGTGTAAGCGTATGGCAGACATGGGCCAATCCGACTCCCATTTCCTGCAGGGTGCCATACAGCGCACGCCCCTTCCCGAGTGAAAAGGATTTCAGCGATCTTGCCGGCTTTTCAGCGGTGCCACGGCGAAACATGCTTAACATATTGTCGCTCCTCAGTAACGCTATCGACGAGACTGGCATCAAGAGTCAGTGGTGTCGCCTGACCGGCTCAGTATCCTGCTTATTGAGCCCGAAATTCAAGATTTCGCTTGTGCGGAGCAGCATATATGCGTCCGGATGCATGCGGGCTCAACTGCGGCGGGGCTTGCAACCGCCATTGCTGTCCCGGGCAGATGATTCCAGGCCGCCATCGGACGCGGGGTGGTCGGGTAGCGCGTTATCCAATCCTTGCGGGCCATGCTCGACATAGCGCCCGATCCATTTGTAGCCGGTCTTGCGACTGATGCCATACAGCTGGTACAACTCGGTCATGGAATTGATTGCAATGCCATCATGCACGCGCCAGCGGTGCGACTGGTGGGGCCTGGAGGACAGAACAATCAGGTGGGGGCGGCACCAGGTAGCGCTCCAGCCGGCTTCGCAGGTCGGCGGAAATCGGCACCGAGCGATGGTCCTTCAGCGCGGCGACGACCACGGTGAGCGTGGCCTGGACCCGCACCGCGCCGCCCGATATGCCGGTAACGTTCATTTCCACCGAGCTCCTGCCGATGCGGTTCACCGACAGCGACAGGCGCAGTGTCTCGCCGACCTTGCTCGGCGAGCTGAAGCGGCAGGTGATGCTGCCCATCGGCACACCCATACCGTCCTCGACGTGGAAGCGGGCGAAATCGATGCCCAGGCCCTGGTTGAACCAGTCCTCCACCAGTTCATTGAACAGCACGAAGTACTGCGGATAGAAGACGATGCCTGCCGGGTCACAGTGGTGGAAGCGGATCAGCTTGTCGCATTCGAAGGGGCTGGGGGTCACGGCGATGGGCTCCTGGAAAAAAGAAAAGAGAGCTTACGCTCTCTTTCCCTTGAAACAGCCTTCTTGTTGCTGCCGGGTTCAGGCGGCCTTTGGCCAATCCACCTTGGGCAGGTCCTTGGTTGCCTCTGCCACCAGTTCCTGCGGATAGTCGTAGTCCTCGAGCTGCCCGGACAGATAGCGGTCGTAGGAGAACATGTCGAAGTGGCCGTGTCCCGAGAGGCAGAAGAGCAGGGTTTTCGGCTCCCCGGTTTCCTTGCAGCGTAGCGCTTCGTCGATCACCGCGCGGATACCGTGGCAGGACTCGGGGGCGGGGATGATGCCTTCGGCCCGGGCGAACTGGATGCCGGCGGCAAAGGTGGCCAATTGCGGCACGGCCACGGCCTCGATCAGCTTCTCGTGGTAGAGCTGCGAGACCAGGGGCGATTCACCGTGGTAGCGCAGGCCGCCGGCATGGATACCGGGTGGCATGAAGTTGTGGCCCAGGGTGTACATCTTCATCAGCGGGGTGTAGCCCGAGGAATCGCCATAGTCGTAGGCATAGATGCCCTTGGTCATCGACGGGCAGGAAATCGGCTCGACACCGACCAGGCGGACCTTCTTGCCCGCCGCCTTGTCGGCCAGGAAGGGGAAGGCGATACCGCCGAAGTTCGAGCCGCCGCCGCAGGGCGCGA
>JADYZH010000283.1 GCA_020853215.1 Sulfuritalea sp.
CGATGTCGTTCTTGCGCTCGCGCAGGTAGGCATCCTCGAATTCGTCGAACTGGTCCACCACCAGCTGCATCTGCTGCACCATGGCCCATTCGGCATTGCAGCGGCGCTCGCGGATCAGCTCGCGCACGCCGTCGGTCAGCGCCGGATCGGCCAGGATCATGGCATGGACATCGACGAAGGCGGACAGTTCGGCCGGCGCCCCGGGCACGCTGGCGTCCGCGCGCAGGGCGTCGAGCTCGGCACCGGCGGTGCCCACGGCGCTGTCGAAGCGCTCCAGCTCGCCCGCCACGTCGCGTTCGCGCAGCTGGTAGTGCGCGACCTCCAGCGCCGCGTGCGAAACCAGGTGCGCCCGCCCGATCGCGATGCCGCCCGAGACCGCCTGGCCGTGGAGGCTGAAGGTCACGGCGCAGCCGCCTTGCTGTGCAAAGCCAGCCGTGGAACGGGAATGTGGGGTGGGTTGTTCATTCGTCTTCGCCGAATTTGCCGGCGATCAGCGCCTGGAGGGCCGCTGCGGCTTCCTCGGCGCGCTCGCCCGCGGTGTCGATGACCACGGTCGAGCCCTTGCCGGCCGCCAGCATCATCACCCCCATGATGCTTTTGGCATTGATGCGGCGGCTGCCGCGCTCCATCCAGACCTCGCACGGGAAGGAGCCGGCGAGCTGGGTCAGCTTGGCCGAGGCGCGGGCATGCAGGCCCAGCTTGTTGGTGATTTCGGCTTCGACGCGCGGCATCAGTGTTTCAGCATGTTGAGTATGCCGTCACGACCGCCGGTGACGCTGCGGGTAATCAGGGTTTCCATGTCCTTGTCGCGGTAGGCGATGGCGCGCAGCAGCATCGGCAGATTGACGCCGGCGATGCCTTCGATGCGCCCCGGCTCGAGCAGCTTCATGGCCAGGTTGGACGGTGTGGCGCCGTAGATGTCGGTCAGGACCAGCACGCCACGCCCGCCATCGACCAGCTGCAGCATATCGCGCGCCAGCGGCAGGGAATCCAGCGGATCGTCCTGCGCCGCGATGCCGAGCTGAGCGATCTGCGGCGGCCGCTTGTTGAGCACGTGGCAGGCGCACTGGATCAGCGCTTCGCCGTAGGTGCTGTGCGTAAGGAGGAAGATTCCGATCATGGCCTCATTCTATCGGATCAGCATCCAGGCCAGAACCAGCGCGGCGGCCAGCGCGAAGGCGATGCCGAAGCGGCGGGCCCAGCGCCGCTTGTCGGCTTCGAGCGCATTGTCGGCATCGACGATGCGGCGTATCCGCTTCAGGGCCGCAATGCCGACTGTGCGCCGCACAGCGCGCCGGATTGCGGGATCTTCGTTCACGGCACCACCTCCAGCTTGAGGTCGGGAACCTCGATTTTCAGGCGCGCCCGCATCGCCGGCGTCGCGCTTGCCGTGCCGTCGGCGCCGACTTTCAGCACCGATGTGACGCCAAGCTTGGCTGCCATGCTGCGCCATTCACGACCGGCGATGAAGATGGGCTTGGATAGTGCGTCGGAGCGCATGCCGCCCGACGGTCCCGGCGCGATCAGCACCGTCACCGCCTGCGTGCCGGTGGCCGGAAAGCCCGTGCGCGGGTCGAGCAGGTGGCAGTACCGCTGCCCGGCCATCTCGAAATAGCGATGGTAGTCGCCGGACGTGCCGATGGCCTCGCCGTCCCGCAGCTCCAGCGTCGCCAGCGGCGCGCCGCCGGCCGACTGCGGCCGCGGATGCTGGATGCCGACGCGCCAGGGTGTGCCGGCACCGTCGCGCGTGCCCAGCGCGAGGACGTTGCCGCCGATGTTCACCAGCGCATTGGCGATACCGTCGGCCTTGAGCGAAGCAGCGGCGCGGTCGAGCGCGACGCCCTTCAAGTAGCCGCCGAAGTCCAGCGCCACGGCCTTGTTGCGGCTGGTCACGCGCCTGCCATCCAGTTTCAGGTCGGCAATCGAGGGCTTCGCCGCGATCAGCGCCTCGAGCGCTGCGCCGTCCGGCAGCTGCGGCCGGATTTCGTCCGTGTGGAAGCCCCAGAGCGCGATCAGGCGGCCGATGCCGGGATCGAACAGGTGGTCGCCGGCGGCGGCAACCGCCTGCGCTTCGCGGAGGTAGGCGGCGAACTCGTCCGTGACTTCGTGCGTTCGCCCGGCGGCGATGGCCTCGTTCAGCGCCGACAGTTCGGAGGGCTGCCAGGCGTGGTAGCTGCGATGCAGGCGGTCGAACTCCTGCAGCACGCGGCTGCCGGCGGCGCGCGCCTGCGCTTCGGGCATGCCGGCGATGGCGAGCTCGACGCGGGTGCCGAACACATAAGACTCCTGCCGCCACGGCGTCGGCTGCCCGCAGGCCGCGAGCAGCCAGGCCGCGGCGAGCAGCGTCAGGAGCCGGCGCATTCCCCTTCGAGGGCATCCACCAGCATCGCGGCGACGTCGAAGCGCGTTTGCTGGGCGATTTCGACAAAACAAGTCGGGCTGGTGACGTTGATCTCGGTCAGGCAGTCACCGATCACGTCGAGGCCGACGATCAGGAGGCCGCGCGCCCACAAAGTCGGCGCCAGCGCCTCGGCGATTTCGCGGTCGCGCCCCATCAGCGGGCGCGCCACGCCCTTGCCGCCGGCCGCGAGGTTGCCGCGCGATTCGCCGGCCTTGGGGATGCGCGCCAGGCAGTAGGGTACCGGCTCGCCGGCAATCAGCAGGATGCGCTTGTCACCATGGCTGATGGCCGGCAGGTAGCGCTGCGCCATGATGCTGCGCGCGCCGAACGCCGTCAGGGTCTCGACGATGACATTGCGGTTGGGGTCGTCCTTCAGCACGCGGAAGATGCTGCTGCCGCCCATGCCGTCGAGCGGTTTCAGGATCGCATCGCCGAGTTCGTCGATGAAGGCGTGGATCTCGGCCGGGTCGCGGGCGATCAGCGTGGTCGGCGTGAATTGCGGGAACTCGGTGATGGCTACTTTTTCGGAATGGTCGCGGATGGCGCGCGGCTTGTTCCAGATGCGCGCACCCTGGCTTTCCGCGCGTTCCAGCAGCCAGGTGGCGGCGACGTATTCGAAATCGAAGGGCGGGTCCTGGCGCATCAGTACCGCGTCGCAGGCGGTCAGCGGCAGCACGGCTTCTTCGATCACGGAGAACCACGCCGTATCGCCGGCGCCGACTTTCAGGCGCTGCGCGCGCGCCGCGACGACGCCGTCGCGCCAGGCCAGGGCCGCGCGCTGGATCGCCCACACTTCATGGCCGCGCCTGGCAGCGCAACGCATCATCGCGACCGACGAATCCTTGTAGGCCGTGAGGCCTTCCAGCGGATCGAGGATGAAGGCAAGCTTCACGCAAAAGATCCCAGATCGATCCGCAGATTTCGCCGATTAACGCAGATGAAAATCTGGTTCTTCAAATCTGCGCTCATCTGCGAAATCTGCGGATCAAATGCTTTTTCCAGCTTCACGGCTTACTCCTGCGGCGCGGCGCGCTCGAGTTCGAGCGCAGCCGCCAGCATGGCCAGCCGCGCGATCACGCCATAGGCATAGAAGCGGTTGGGTGGCGCGTCGGGGCCGAGCTGGGCGTCGGGCAGGCAGCAGCCGGTCTCGAAGGCCAGCGGCTTGAAGGTCATGCCCGGCGCGTTGAGGTTTTCGTCGATGCCGCGCGCGGTGTTGACGCGGTAGAAGCCGCCGACCACGTAGCGGTCGATCATGTACACCACCGGCTCGGCCGTACCTTCATCGACGCGCTCGAAGGTCGGCACGCCTTCCTGGATGATGACCTCGGTGACTTGCAGGCCCTCCTTGACCACCGCCATCTTGTTGCGCTGCTTGCGGTTGAGGTTCTTCACCTCGCTCGCGTCCTTCACCGTCATGATGCCCATGCCGTAAGTGCCGGCGTCGGCCTTGACGATGACGAAGGGTTCGGACTCGATGCCGTATTCCTTGTACTTGGCGCGCATGCGGTAGAGCAGCGTGTCGATGTTGGCGGCGAGGCATTCCTCGCCGGCGCGCTCGTGGAAGTTCACCTTGCCGCAGGTTTCGAATTCGGAATTGATCAGCCAGGGGTCGATGCCGATCTCGGCGGCGAAGGCGATCGCCACATCCTGGTAGGCGGCAAAATGCCGCGACTTGCGGCGCACGTGCCAGCCCGCCCACGGCGGCGGGATGAGGAATTGCTCGTTGATGTTCTGCAACAGTTCCGGCACGCCGCCGGAGAGGTCGTTGTTGAGCAGGATGGCGCAGGGATCGAAGTCTTCCAGCCCCAGGCGGCGGCCCTCGCTGCCGATGCGCTTCAGGGGTTCCAGCACCAGTTTCTGGCCGTCGGGCAGGTCGAGCGTGGTCGGTTCGGTGATCTCCGGCAGCAGGCTGCCGATGCGCACGTTGAGTCCCGTGTGGTGCAGGATGGATGCCAGGCGCGCCACGTTCATCAGGTAGAACTGGTTGCGCGTGTGGTTCTCCGGCACCAGCAGGAGGTTCCTCGCCTCGGGGCAGATCTTCTCGATGGCCGACATCGCCGCCTGCACGCAAAGCGGCAGGAAGGCCGGATTCAGGTTGTTGAAGCCGCCGGGGAACAGGTTGGTATCGACCGGCGCCAGCTTGAAGCCGGCATTGCGCAGGTCGACCGAGGAGTAAAACGGCGGCGTGTGCTCCAGCCACTGCGTGCGCAGCCAGCGCTCGACCGTGACGTCATTGTCGAGGATGCGCCGTTCGAGGTCTAGCAGCGGTCCGGTCAGTGCGGTGGTGAGGTGGGGAACCATGGAATCCTGTTACCTGGGCTCGCCGCAAGCGGCGTGTGCCGGCGATATTACACCAGGCCCTTGACCGCGAATTCGGCAAAGGCTTCGGGCAGCAGGGTCTGCTCCAGGCTGCGCTGGGAGAAGAGGAAACGGCCGTCGCAGACGAAGCCGAGTTCGTGCCAGTCGACATCGTTGAGCATGTCCGTCAGGCGCTGCAGGTCGGCCTTTTTCAGTTTCGCGCGATGCGGGAACAGGGCCATCACGGCGCCGTCGTAGTCGTTGCAGGGATGGAGGAAAAAGGGGCGCGAATTGCGGGTCTTGTTATTGACATAAATGCGCGGCGCATCGGAGACATGGTGGCGGCGGCCCCACTTCCACCAGTTGCTTTCGTCGAAACGCGTCACTCGCCGCGCCAGCAGGCGTTTCTTGTGCTGTTCGAGCCAGGCGATCGGTCCCTCGCGGTCAAGGTAAATCATGCGCCGCGTGGCGCCGGTCTGCGCGGTCTTCGAACAGACGAACTCGGTGTTGGCATGTTCCTCGTTGCTGAAGATTTCGTCGGCGCCGGAAACCGCGCCGACCTTGACGGCGAATACGCTGGCCAGCGGCAGGCTGTAGATGCCGCGGGTGAACATCAGTTGCCCGCCCGACAAGGCCATGCGCCGGCCGTCGTGCAGGCGCCGGCCGAGATTGCCTTTCTCGAAGCGCCAGATGGCGCAGTTGGGCGCGGCGCCGGCGAAGATTTTCGCGTCCCCGAGGTCCTCGTAGTCGGTGATGGTGCCCTGGTCGTGGAGCCAGGTATTGAGCCGCCCGGCGCCGGTGGCCTTGAGGAAGTCGCGCGGCGTGATGAGGATCAGCTCGCCGCCCGGCTGCAAGTGGCGCACGCACTTCTCGATGAAGTGCAGGTAGAGGTTGGCGTGGCCGTCGAGCAGGTCGGAGCGCAGGCGCACAGCGGTCTGCGGCAGGATGTCGCGCGCCTTGACGTAAGGCGGGTTGCCGATCACGGTGGCGAACTTCTCGCCCTCCGGGTAGCTGAAGAAGTCGATGTTGAGTGCACCCGGCGGGCAATGGGCGGCATCCATCTCGATCGCCACGCAGCCGGGAATGCGGTTGGAGAAGGCGCCGTCGCCGCAGGCCGGGTCGAGCACGCGGCCGCGGTTGGCGTTGCGGCACAGCGCCAGCATGCGGTCGACGATCGCGGGCGGCGTGAACACCTGCCCGTAGCGGGCCACATCGAAAGTCGGCGCTGGCGATACGGCGACGGCAGGGCGGTCCATGCCGTCGCCGGGGTTCGGCGGCACCCTCAGAACGTGCCGATCACCCACATCGGGACGCGGACGCCGGAGTCCAGGCTGTGGCGCATGAAGTGTCCGTCGCCGGCGTTGTCGATCATGTAGTAGGGCACGCCTTGTGGCGGCGTGACCTTGAGCATGTAGAGCTTGCCGTTCATGCGGTATTCCTCGACCTTGTCTTCGCCGCGCCGCAGGATGGTGACTTGCGGCTCCAGCGGCTCGTCCAGGCTGACCGGCGGCGGGGGCGGCTCCGGAATCGGCTCCAGCTTCGGCGGTGTGGTCTGCGCGGCGACGTTCAGCGCAAAGGCGGAAAACAGCAGGGTGAGGGCGCGGCGCATGGTGGATCCTTACAGAAGAGCTGTCAGTTTATCAAAGGTTAAGCAGC
The DNA here is from genome assembly GCA_020853215.1 of Sulfuritalea sp. Classification (GTDB taxonomy): domain Bacteria; phylum Pseudomonadota; class Gammaproteobacteria; order Burkholderiales; family Rhodocyclaceae; genus Sulfuritalea. Next base: position 6,356 of record JADYZH010000283.1, read on the forward strand.
AATTCGTGCTCTTCCGGCAGCGGTCCGAAGCCGCGCGTTTCGTAATGGTCGAAGATTGCCGCCACCACGCGCTCCGGCTCGTCGATGACCTGCAGCAGGTCGATGTCTTCGGCGTTGATCATTTTCTCCGCCACCAGGCGATCGCGGAACCAGTCGAGCATGCCGGCCCAGAAGTCGGTGCCGACCAGGATCAGCGGGATGCGCGGCGTCTTGCCGGTCTGGATCAGGGTCAGCGCTTCCAGCAGTTCGTCGAGCGTGCCGAAGCCGCCGGGCATCACCACGTAGGCGGCGGCCACCTTGACGAACATGTACTTGCGGGCGAAGAAATGGCGGAAGCTCTGCGAAATGTCCTGGTAATGGTTGGCCTGCTGCTCGTGCGGCAGCTGGATGTTGAGCCCGATCGACAGGCTCCTGCCTTCGAAGGCGCCCTTGTTGGCCGCCTCCATGACGCCGGGGCCGCCGCCGGAGACCACCGAGAAGCCCGCATCGGATAGCTGCCGCGCGATCTGTTCGGTGAGCTGGTAATAGGGCGAATCGGGCGTTACGCGCGCGCTGCCGAAGATCGACACGGCCGGACGTACCGCGGCCAGGCGCTCGGTCGCCTCGACGAACTCTGACATAATGCCGAACACCCGCCATGCTTCACGGGCGCTGGTGGCGGCCTGTCGCACGGGGGGCGCCTCGTAGGCGGCGGCGCCCTTCGCGAGGCTCCTTGGCAGCTTTTCCTTCTCATTCATACCGCATCCTCCTCCATGCCCACGCTGCTTCTCGTCGACGGCTCGTCCTACCTTTACCGCGCCTTCCACGCCCTGCCCGACCTGCGCACTGCCGCAGGCGAGCCCACGGGCGCGATCCGCGGCGTGCTGTCCATGCTGCGCGTGCTCGAAGCCGACTATAAGTCAGATTATCGCGCCGTGGTATTCGATGCCAAGGGCAAGACCTTCCGCGACGACTGGTATCCGGAGTACAAGGCGCACCGCCCGTCGATGCCGGAAGATCTCGCGGCGCAAATCGCGCCGCTGCACGAATGCATCCGCGCCGCCGGCTGGCCGCTGTTGATGATCGACGGTGTCGAGGCCGACGACGTGATCGGCACCCTGTCGCGGCAGGCGACGGCCGCCGGCATCGACTGCGTGATTTCCACCGGCGACAAGGACCTCACCCAGCTGGTGAATCCGCGCGTCCGGCTGGTCAACACCATGAGCAACGAGGTGCTCGACGAGGCAGGCGTCAAGGCCAAGTTCGGCGTGCCGCCGCAACGCATCATCGATTACCTGGCACTGGTGGGCGACAGCTCGGACGGCATTCCCGGCGTGCCCAAGGTGGGGCCCAAGACCGCCGTGAAATGGCTGGAGGCCTGGGGTTCGCTCGATGCCATCGTCGCCCATGCCAATGAAATCGGCGGCGCGGTGGGCGAAAACCTGCGCGACCACCTCGGATTCCTGCCGCTGGGCGTCAAGCTGGTGACCGTGGTCTGCGACCTGCCGCTGCCGCTGTCGGTCGGCGAGCTGGTGCCGCAGGCGCCGGACAAGGAGAAGCTGGCCGAACAGTATGCGCGGCTGGAATTCAAGGGCTGGTTGCGCGAATTGAGTGGCGAGGCGCCCCCGCCCGCCCGTCCGCGCATCGCCGTGACGCCAGCGCCGACTATTCCAGTGGCGCCCACCGTCGAACCCGACCGCAGTGCTTACGAATGCATCCTCGACGCCGCGGCGCTCGATGCCTGGATCGCGCGCATCGATGCCGCGCCGCTGACATCGCTCGATACCGAGACCACCGACCTCGACCCTCTGCGGGCGCAACTGGTCGGCATCTCCTTCGCCGTCATGGAAGGCGCAAGTTCAGGTACCAATGTGCGCGCCGCCTACCTGCCGCTGGGTCACAGCTATGCCGGCGCACCGGCGCAACTGCCGCTGACCGAAACCCTGGCGAAGCTGAAACCCTGGCTGGAGTCGCCGCAGCACGACAAGCTCGGGCAGCACCTCAAGTACGACCGCCATGTCTTCGCCAACCACGGCCTCCGGCTCGCCGGCATCGTCGAGGACACGCTGCTGCAGTCCTATGTGCTGGAATCGGACAAGACGCACGACCTCGGCGCCCTCGCCGCGCGCCATTGCGGGCTGGCCACCATCAGCTACGACGCCGTCACCGGCAAGGGCGCCAACCGCATATCCTTCGCCCAGGTCGATGTCGCGCGCGCCGCCGAGTACGCCGCCGAGGATGCCGACGTCACGCTGCGGGTGCACCAGGTGCTGCGCCCGCAACTCGCCGCCGCGCCGGAGCTCGAAGCGCTCTACCGCGACCTCGAACTGCCGATCGCCGAGGTGCTGTTCCGCATCGAGCGCAACGGCGTGCTGATCGACGCGGCGACCCTGGCGCAGCAAAGCGACGAACTCGGGCGCAAGATCATGGCACTCGAAGCCGAGGCGCAAGCACTCGCCGGCCAGCCCTTCAACCTGAATTCGCCCAAGCAGCTGGCCGAGATCCTGTTCAACCAGCAGGGCCTGCCGGTGGTGAAGAAGACGCCTTCGGGGGGGGCCTCGACCGACGAGGAAGTGCTGGAGAAGCTGGCCGAGGACTATCCGCTGCCGAAGAAGATCCTCGAACATCGCAGTTTCGCCAAGCTGAAGAACACCTACACCGACAAGCTGCCGAAGATGATCGATCCGGCCACCGGCCGCGTCCATACCAGTTTCGGCCAGGCCACCGCCGTCACCGGACGGCTGGCCTCGACCGACCCCAACCTGCAGAACATCCCGATCCGCACCGCCGAAGGTCGCCGTATCCGCTCCGCCTTCGTCGCACCGCCGAATCACCGTATCGTCAGCGCCGACTATTCGCAGATCGAGCTGCGCATCATGGCCCACCTCTCCGACGATCCGCGCCTGCTGGAAGCCTTCGCGCAAGGAGAAGACGTACACCGCGCCACCGCCGCCGAAGTCTTCGGCCTGACGCCGATCGAGGTGACCGGCGAGCAGCGCCGCGCCGCCAAGGCGATCAACTTCGGCCTGATCTACGGCATGAGCGCCTTCGGCCTGGCCAAGCAGATCGGCGTCGACCGCACGGCGGCGCAGGCCTACATGGACCGCTATTTCGCGCGTTATCCCGGCGTCGCCCGCTACATGGAAGAAACCCGCGCCGGCGCGCGCGACAAAGGCTATGTCGAGACCGTATTCGGCCGCCGCCTGTGGCTGCCGGAAATCAAATCATCCAACGCCGGCCGCCGCCAGGGCGCCGAGCGCGCCGCGATCAACGCGCCGATGCAGGGCACGGCGGCCGACCTGATCAAGCGCGCCATGCTGGCGGTGCAGGACTGGCTCGATGCGCAGAAGCTGCAGACCCTGCTGATCCTGCAGGTGCATGACGAACTGGTGCTGGAAGTGCCGGAAGCGGAATTGGCGCTGGTACGCGAGACCCTGCCCGGACTGATGGGCGGCGTCGCGCAGCTCAAGGTGCCGCTGCTGGTGGAAGTCGGAGTGGGCGCCAACTGGGATGCGGCGCACTGAGGCTCATTGCCGCAAGGCTTGGTAAAGTACATTCAGTTCGGATGCTTGTTGCTTGACCTGATTAAGCTTTTCCATGACACTTGCCGCCATGAATGTTTCCCTCGACTCCCTTGAGCGCAAGGTCGACCAGATCGTCGCCGTCTGCGCCAGCCTGCGCGGCGAGAACCAGGCGCTGCGCGCCCACGTCGCCGGCCTCGAGGCGGAAAATGCTGCGCTGGCACGGAAGGTCGAGCTTGCGCGCGAGCGCCTTGAGAGCCTGATGGCACGACTGCCCGAAGAATGAGCAAAACCATCGACGTCACGCTGCTGGGCAAGGACTATCGCGTCGCCTGCGAACCCGCCGAACGTGAGGCGTTGCAGGCTGCGGTGGCCTATCTGGAAGACAAATTCAGGGAGGCCGGCGAAAAGGCGCCCAACAGCACGCGGGCCGGTGGAGAGCGCACCGCGGCGATGATGGCCCTGAACCTGGCCCATGAATTGCTGGCCGCAAAAAATACTCCGGCAAATGTTGCTCTGGCTCTTGAAAGCGAATCGGTTCAGCGTAGAATAAATTTCATCGAAGCCAAGCTCGACGAATCGCTGGCGCAGCACGAGCAGTTGTTCTGACAACGCCCGCATCCGGTTCGCAAATGAGTTGCCTGGCTTCCCGGGGTTTCCCCTGCGGTGTTCGCCAAGGCCATAGATTCCTTGAACCAATATCCATTGGCACCGGCCGCAGCCCAAAGACGCCGCCGTTGTGATCGCTCCCAGTGAGCGAACCTGAAGCGGCAGGAAAGTGGCCTCTCTGAACCCAGGTTCAGGATGCCGGCCAAACGGCACTCGCGGGGGAACTGAATTGCAGGGCGCGGAAATCCGCGCCCTGTTTGTTTTGTTTGGGGCGAATGCCATGACGCGCTACTGGCTGATGAAGA
>JADYZH010000284.1 GCA_020853215.1 Sulfuritalea sp.
CAAAGCATCGACTTCGCAGTGGCCTGGTCGATCTTCAGCCACTATTCGTAAACCGCTTACAGGGCGTGGCTCATGGAGCTTCATCGCATTCTGCGTCCGGGTGGCTATTTGTTCATCACCTTTCAAAGCGACCACCTTCTCGGTCAGATTCGACACGACGCACAGGTGCAGGCGCGATACATGGCGGAAAACGTCGACCTGGACGATGTGCGCAGCAACTACCTCGATCGCGGCTTTGCCTCCTATGCCTGCTACCCCCGCAGTGGGGGCGATTTCGGCTTCGATGTCGATAACTTCGGCATGGCGTTCATTTCGCCGGACTACATCGAACGCGATTGGGGGAAGCTGTTTGACATCGTGCGTATCGACACAGGGGTGGTCGGCAACCGTCAGGATGTGCTGCTTCTGCGCAAGCGCCCATGAACTTCCGCCGGCGTCAAACGGCGGCGCTATGTCGCCGATAGCTTCAGCAGGGTCCAGGGGCGGCCGCTTCGCGATCGAAGCGTCAAACGAAGCACCTGGGTTGCCGGCGCCGCGCAAACCGCCGTGTGCGTGTAGCGGTCACTGTCCGACCTGGCAACGATGGTTTGCAGCGGCTCGCCATCGACGCAGATTTCCAGTGCGGGTGCCGCGGTGCAATCGACGGTAATCCGGATCGGGTTGCCCATTCCGTATGTCGGGAGGCCGACTTCGCAAGCCTCTTGCACCTGATTGGAGTGGGCCTCAATGCCGTAGAACCGCTTTCCGGAAACTCCGGATCGCGCGGAAAGAGCCTTTCTGGCGGCCCGCAGGCCGGAAATGGCAATGAACAGCAAGCACTCGGCAAGCGTGCTTCTTCGGGATGCAAGATCGTAGTGATAGAAGCCGGCGAGCGCCCGCATCCTGGTCAGATTGTCGGTATTCATCGCCAACTGGTGGTTGATTTCAGCGTAGCGGTCCTTGGAGCGGCTTGCGGTCTTGGTTTCCGGATACACGCGAACCGCCGAGAGGGGGCTGGGCAGGTAACGGAACTTGGCGCCGGCCTTGTACAGGCGGCACCAGAGATTCCAGTCCATCACGTAGTGGAGTTTCGTGTCCAGGCCTCCCGCCTGCGCGATGGCACTTCGGCGCACGAAACAGGAAGGCTGGGATATGCAGCAGCCGCGAAGGATGGCAGAAATGGCTGCCGAGATTTCCGGGTGATAGCCGAGAAAATTTCCCTCGCGGTTCACAAAGACGCTGTCGCCATAGACGACATCGACATCGGGTTCGGCTTCGAAGATGTGACGGACCTGCTGCAGCGCGTCGGGAAAGTAATAGTCGTCGGCGCATAGCCAGCAAAGTACCTCGCCATCGGTCCGGTCCCACCCCTCCTGTATTGCCGCCGCCTGCCCGTCGTCGGGACCGTGCCGCCGATAGGCGAGCGTGCCATGGTAGGCGGCCAGCACATCCTGAACGCTGGTATCGGGCGTTGCATCCATGACGGCGAGCTCGATCTGCGCGGACTGGGCTTCGATGCTGGCCAGCGCGGTGGGCAACAGATCGGCCTGGCCCCTGACCGGAATCGCTATGCTGAAGAGCATGGACCTGGGGCGAACGCCGGATGGAGGGAAAAAACGCGGCGGCCACTATCGCTCATGGTCGCCGTTCGGCCTTTGATTCCACAAGTACTTTGTTGGGGAATCCATCGCCCACCGGGTCGATGGATTGATCGACGGTGACGAAGACGCTCACCAAGCCGTTCTGTTCGGATGAATCAACACGCATGACGCGAGCGCTGCCTGTTGCTGCAAACTCGACAAGATCACCTGGCGCAATGCAAAGCTCGGACACCGATGGCGCCAGGAAATAAAACGCATTCGACGCGCCATCCGCGCGAACGCCATTGCGCCAACACGAGCCGGTGAAATCGTTCGGGGTCAAGGCGATCTTTTTCTTTCCAAGCATTTCCTTGCAACGGTCTTGGAACAGCTTCTTGCCCCAGCGATACAGTTCGAGGTCAAGCTGGTTGTTTTCCTCAATCAGCGCAATCAATTCGTCGTCTACCTCGAAATCAATATCGTCAGTGGTGTTGTCCCTGCTGTCATTCGTGATCTGCGTGCCGAGTTGGTATGACAATAGGTCAAATGTGGCGTCCATCTCTTCCACAATTCCCACGAAATCAACGCGCGCAAGGTTATTCTTCGCTATGCTCAGGAGCGTATTGTCATCCGCTTCCCATCTGGAAATCGAGTTGCTGTCCGACACAAAGGTCCAGGTTGCGGAATTGCGAAATGCCCCTTCGATATATGGGACTTCTTCGTCCCGCAGGATATCTGTAAGTCCTTCTTTTGTTGCGACACAACGATTTTCCCGTTTCACAAATCTGATCATGGCGCCCTTTCTCAGACCTCCTTCCCGAGTCAGCTTTACCATGTATTTGTATTGACTCACGATACGGGCCACCGGATCCCGGAGAATCGTGTAGGTCTTGCTTTCCCCTGCGATCCTTTCCAGGACAGCCCATCCAAAGTGACCACCGACAAAGTCCTTCTTGTTCAGGACCGAGTCCGGAAGAAATGCCAGATCAATAGGCCTGACGACTGTCAATGGATCTGTTGCCCCGGTAGCCTGAACAAGTTTCCTCGAAAAGTTGGTGCCGGCGGCTTTGGGAATGTGAAAGAAAATATGCATCGGGTGGCGTCATCCGGCCGATTCGTGCTTGGCATGCAGGTCATACCATCCGTGAACATTGGCATCCCTGGCCGGATTGTCCCAGTAAGCCTTAATGTCGACCAGAATTTCGTCAGCGGTTTTCCAGTCGCCGGGCGTGTCTTCGCCGAACGGACCGCTGGAGCTCCAGGGAAACGGCCAATCGATATAGATTCCCTCGCGGGCCGGCGATGGACATTTCATCTCCTGGACCTTGGCCTGGTTGATGAACTTGAAGCCGGCATATCCGAGCGAAACCAAATGGTCCAGCATATAAGGCCAGCCGTTTTCCACCGAAAGATACTTCGGCCGGACGTCGGTAAGCGCCAGACGCTGCAGCACGATGAAGTCATGCCCTTCGATGTCGATTTTCACGAAATAGGGTTCGCCATAGCGGGCCAGCAATTGCTCGAAGGGGATCATGGGGATGTCGACGACTTCCTTGCAGCCTTCGCGGCTGCCGATTTCCTTGTCGAACGAGGACCATTCGGAATACTTGGCGTTGATGTAGAAAGGAAAAACGCCTTCCTCGGCGCCGATGCCGACATTGAGGATCGTCAGCTTGCCGGCGGCAATCTCGTTCCTGAAATGCTTTGCCGCATCCTGGACCAGGAGCGGGTTGGCCTCGATCGCGATGACGCGAAACCCCTTCGCCAGGTAGAACGCCGTGTCCTGGCCGATGTGCATGCCGATATCAAAAATCGTCTTGTCGATACTCACTTGTTTGTCTCCGCGCACGAAGCGTTTGGCTTATTGTCCGATGTAGATCTTGTTGGGGAAACCGTCACCGGCCGGGTCGAGCCCTTTGTCGACCGTTACGAAAACGCTGACCACGCCGTCCTTGTTGGCGGGCGCGGGAACGACATTCTGCACCGTGGCCTTGCCGGTCCTGGCGAAGTCCAGAATGTCCCCGGCCTTCAGTGCGGGCGCACCGGGATCACGGTGCAGGTAATAGAACACGTTCGTTTTGCCGTCCTTCTGATGCACCCCGTTCTTCCAGGTGGCATTGGTGAAGTCGTTGGCCAGGAGGTACGGTCGTGTGTCCTGCTTGACGGCGGCTGCCGGCTTTTGCTCCGGCTTGCCACCATCGCCGCAGGCGGCAAGGGTGGCCAACAGGAAAATCGATACGGCTTGACGCAGCATGCTCATGTTCAGCTCCATTGTCTCTTCGAAACCAGAGGATGATCCTTGCGGATGAACAGGATGTCGCATTGTCCCATTGCACCGTCCAGCGGCCGCCGCAGATAGTCGACGAACTCGTAGGGAATGAAATTGTTTGCCGACATATAGGTAATGGTCACGTCGAGTGTCCGCATGTCGTCGCAAAATGCGAAAAAGGTGCACTCCATCAGGATCAGGTCGGCGTGGCGCATTGCCTCTTGACCGCCATCGAGCACCCGCTTTTCAAATCCCTGTACATCGATCTTGATGAAGGACGGCAGGGGCGTACCGCTTGCGATCAGGCTGTCGAGACGTCGTACCGAGACGGTTCTCGCCGAAGAGCCGGAGTAGGCAAAGCTGCTGTCCCAGAGGAAGTCCGTCACGCCCATCGCCAGTTCCCCGTCCGCGTCGCCGATGCCACAGGACTCAACCAGTATCTGGGCGGGACGCGATGCCTGCAGGGCATCCAGCTCCTTCTTCCTTTCTGCAAGAGGCTCAAAGCAGACATAGGTCGAGTCTGGCCAATATGTCATGGCCTGGCGCGTCCAGCTGCCGTCGGCGGCACCGACATCGTAGACCACGCGTGGCACGTAACCCCGTTGCTTGAGCCCGCTTAAGGTCGCGTCCATGCCTATACCCGAATCCACGATTGGTTTGCTCATGTTTCCTCCAGAAATGCTTGAAAAAGTCGAGTGGCTTCCATCCGTCAACTTAGCAGCGGGCATTGGCCGCAAATTGGCATGCCTTGCCTGGACAAACGGTCCAGCCGGAGTCGACGTCTCGCCGGCTGGTTGTATATATTGAGCAGGGATGTCTCCCTTGCATTCGCGGTGGACCATTGACCCTCCGCATCTATGCAGCAATAGGCGTCCCGCCCGTCGGCCAGGATGTGCAGTTTGTACCATTGCGTGCAACCCTGATCAGGAATCAAGGCGCCAGGTTGGGGTACCAGGCCCATCCAGTCGCTGCGAGGTGATACGACTGCAGCGAATGCGGGAAAGTTCTCCTTGACCCAGGAAACAAAAATCTGGTCCGTGGTGCTCCCGTCGCCAACCCTGGAAAGCGCGATGGGAAAGGACAGGTGTCCATCGGCAACTCCTCGGTGAAGATTGCGCAGGACATCGAGCGTCTTTTCCAGCGGTAATTGCATGGATTTCTCATAGGCATCGGCCTCGAATTCGTTTACCGAGATATTCAGCCGCGCGACGCGTCGGAGCCTGGAAAGCTTTTCGATGTTGCCAGTATTGAGCGGTGTCCCGTTCGAGAAGAAGACCAGACTCGCACCGGTTAGCCTTTCGGTGATGCGTGTAGCAATGTCATAGATGCGGGCGTCGAGGAAGGGTTCGTTGACCCGCGACAGATTGATCTCGAAGGCGTGATCGGCCGGTATCTCCTCGAGATCCGCGATCAACTTGTCGATCAGCGCGTCTGGCATTTTGTCGCCCTTGCGGATCAGGTTCGGATAAGGGCAGAAATCACAGGCGGCATTGCAGTAGGCAAATGTCTCGATCGATACGACTGCCGGATAATCCATGCATCGGGAATGCAGCTGATCCAGGTAGCTCGGATAGTCGGCAGGGGTGGTCATGGCGATTGCCTACTTGTACCAGACCACGTCACGGATCTGCTTGGACGCCCAGTTCCAGTTGTAGGAATTTATCGCCTGCCGGCCGAATATCTTGTACAGCCCCCAAAGCACACCCCCGAACACCAACCGCTTCGACGTCGGCAATTCGTGAAATGGCCGGTCGTAATAGCCGCGCATATCGAAGGCCCGAAAGAGAAAGCGGTATACGTCGGCGATCAATCCGCGATAGGGGCCGTAGGTCTTGGTCACCCGGTACATCTCGTCGATGACACGCATGCCGGCGCGGGATGTCAGGTTGTCGTCGGTGAAGTAATACACCGAAAGCACATCCGGTACACGCATGAATCTCGCACCCGAAGCGTGGAGGCGATTCCACCATTCCCAGTCGAATGCGAGCTTGTAGCTCTCATCGAGCTGGCCGATACGCCGGTGAACCGTGCTGCGCCAGAATGTGCTGGGCTGTTCGATGTCATTGCGCATTGACAGAACTTTAAGGAAATGCTCGGGGACTTGGGTTACGAACTCGGATCCGTCGGCGAATACCCGCCGGCAGCCGCCGGTAAGCACATCGACATCCGGGTTCTCGAGGAAAATATTCGCGACGCGATCGAGCGTCCCCGGCGTCAGCGCATCATCGGCGTTCAGGTAGCAATATATTTCGCCGTCGGCAAGCCTGAAGCCCTTGTTGACCGCTTCCGCGACGCACTTGTCCTTTTCGCGGATGACATGGCTGACGATGTGAGCATAGCGTCCGATAATTTCAGGCGTCGAGTCTGTGCTGTTGCCGTCGACGCAGATCATCTGCAGGTTCGGGTAGGATTGGTCCTCGATCGAGCGCAGTGTCCGCCCGATGGTTCGCTCCGCATTCAGCGACGGTGTAACCA
>JADYZH010000285.1 GCA_020853215.1 Sulfuritalea sp.
CGCGGGCAGGGCGTATTCAGGGTGCCGAAATCGGGATCGGCGAACTCGCCGGTCTTGATCCGTTCCACCATCTCGCGCGTGCGGTCGACGATGTGCTGCATGAACTCGTCGCGCGAGAGCCGCCCGTGTTCCATTTCCTTGAGCTTGTATTCCCATTCGCCGGTGAGTTCCGGCGAGCGGATTTCGTCGACCTGCAATTGCGTCAGTGCGAACAGCAGCGAGAAGGCCTTGGCCGTCGGCTGCAGTTCGCGGCCGTTGCGGTGCAGGTATTCCTCGGCGAGCAGGCCTTCGATGGTTGCCGCGCGCGTCGCCGGCGTACCGAGGCCGCGCTCGGACATGGCTTCGCGCAGTTCCTCGTCGTCGATCAGCTTGCCGGCGCCTTCCATCGCGGTGAGCAGCGTGGCTTCCGTGAAGCGCGGCGGCGGTTGCGTCGCCTTGCCCTTGACCTCGACATCCTTGGCCCAGATGCGCTCGTTCTTTTCCAGTGGCGGCAGGTTCGGCGTTTCCTCGTCGCCCTGGGCCTCCTTGCCGTACACCGCGAGCCAGCCCGGCGTCACCAGCACCTTGCCCTCGGTCTTGAAGGCTTCCTTCTCGACCCGCGTGATGCGCGTGGTGATGTTGTATTCGGCCGAGGGATAAAAGATCGCGAGGAAACGCTTGGTGACCAGGTCGTAGATCTTCTGTTCCGGCTCCGACAGGCTTTTCGGCGCCGCCCCGGTGGGGATGATGGCAAAGTGATCGCTCACCTTGGCATTGTTGAAAATACGCTTGTTGGGATGCACCCAGCCGTTCTTCAGTATCGCCCCGGCGAACGTAGCGTAGGGTGTGCCGGCCATCGCCGACAGGGTTTCCTTGACCGTGCCGAGGTAGTCCTCGGGCAGGTGGCGGCTGTCGGTCCGCGGGTAGGTCAGGACCTTGTGTTTTTCGTACAGTGCCTGGGCCAGCCCCAGCGTGTTCTTGGCCGAAAAGCCGAAGCGGCCATTGGCCTCGCGCTGCAGCGAGGTCAGGTCATAGAGCATCGGGCAGGCTTCGGTCTTGGGCTTGCTTTCCTCTTCGACGGCGCCGTGCTGGCCGAGGCAGGCGCGGCGGATCGCATCGGCCCTGGCCTCGTCCCAGAGGCGTTCGGCCCGGGCGTGTTCATCCTCGGCCTTTTTGAATTTCTCGTCGAACCAGCGGCCACGGTAAGTGCCGGCGACGCATTGGAATTCGCCCTCGACTTCCCAGTAGTCGCGCGGCACGAAGGCGCGGATGCGGGCCTCGCGCTCGACCATGATGGCCAGGGTCGGCGTCTGCACGCGGCCGACCGGCGTCTTGTAAAAGCCGCCTTCCTTGGAATTGAAGGCGGTCATGGCGCGGGTGCCGTTGATGCCGATCAGCCAGTCGGCTTCCGAGCGGCAGCGCGCGGCATCGGCGAGCGGCTGCATTTCCTGGTCGCTGCGCAGGTGGGCGAAGCCGTCACGGATCGCGGTTGCGGTCATCGACTGCAGCCACAGGCGGCGCACCGGCTTCTGCTTCTCGCCCAGGGCGTGCTGGGCAACATAACGGAAGATCAGCTCGCCCTCGCGGCCCGCGTCACAGGCATTTACGAGGCCGGTGACGTCCTTGCGCTTGATCAGGCGGGTCAGCAGCCTGAGCCGCTCCTGGGTCTTTTCGATCGGATTCAGCGCGAAATGCGGCGGAATCATCGGCAAATGGGTGAAGCTCCATTTGCCGCGCTTGACGTCGTATTCCTCGGGTACCGCCAGTTCCAGCAGGTGGCCGACCGCCGACGACAATACATAGTCGTCGCTTTCGAAGTAGTCGCCGGTGCGCGTGAAGCCGCCCAAAGCCTTGGCAATGTCCTGCGCCACGGAGGGCTTTTCGGCGATGATGAGTTGCTTGGTCATTGTTTTTCTTGATGTTGCGAAGGCGAAGCAAGGTCGGGAGCGGCGCATCATAAGCGCGCCGCCCGAAAAAACGCAAGCCGGGATTTAGTTGAGGAGGATGCGGGTGACGCCTTCGCCGCCACCGGAATCCTCGTCGTCGGCATCCTCGGCGAGCAATTCTTCGAGGATCAGCGCATCGACTTCGTGGCGGTAGCGCCAGATCACGGCCAGTACGATGACCTTGAGCCGGTCCAGGCTGATTTCGGCGTCCGGCAGGGCCAGGGCGCGTTCGATGATGGCTTCGCGCAGCGGCGCATCGACGGCGTCATGCTGTTCGAGGAAGGCGATGAAGCCGCGACAGGCGGCCGGCAGCCGTTCCTGTTCTTCCTCGTCGTAGATTCTTGTCGAACCGGCCAGCGTCTGGCTGCAGCAGGGAGCGGCTGCCTCGCCCGCGAGGCCGTCGAGCCAGGACAGCGCCTCGCTGATGTCGTCGCTGCCGAAACCTGCGGCCGACAGTTTCCGGGCCAGGACCTCGGGTTCCGGGCAGGCGTCGGGCAGGTAGTTCTCGAACAGGTAAACCAGTATGTCGATCATGATGTCGGCAGCAACAAGTGATTACTTCGTCAATGGAGCCTTTGATAGAGGCCACCGGGCAATTGGGCGACGCGGCCGGCGAGTTCCATCGGCAGGAGCATGGCAAGAAGGGCTGCTGGCGTCAAGCCGCTGCGGTCCGCAAGCGTGTCCAGCGCGCAGGGCGCGTTACCCAGAACGGCAAGTACCCGCTCTTCGTCCCCCGTTCCTGTTCCCGTGCTGTCGTCATCCCCGGCCGCGGCGGCAGGACGTGCGCCCCAGCGCAATTCCTCGAGGATGTCGGCGGCCGATTCCACCAGCTTGGCGCCCTGTCGTATCAATTGGTGGCAGCCGCGCGACAGGGGGGAATGGATGGATCCGGGGATGGCAAACACCTCGCGCCCGGATTCCACCGCCAGCCGCGCCGTGATCAGCGACCCGCTGCGCGGGGCCGCCTCGACCACCAAGCAGCCCAAACCGAGGCCGGCGATGATGCGGTTACGGCGGGGAAAGTTGGCGCCCAGCGCCGGCGTGCCGAGCGGAAACTCGCTGAGCACCGCGCCCTTTTCGGCAATTTCGCGCGCCAGGGCTGCATTGCGTGCCGGGTAGAGGCGGTCGGCGCCGGTACCGATCACGGCCACCGTGCCCGCCGCGGTGGCCAGTGCGCCGCGGTGGGCGGCGGCATCGATGCCCAGCGCCAGGCCGCTGACGATGGTCAGGCCGGCTTCGCCAAGCGTCCGGGCAAAGGCCTCGGCATCGCGCAGGCCCTGGGCCGTGGCGTTGCGGCTGCCGACCACGGCCAGCATCGGGCGGTTGAGCACGACGGTATTTCCCTTGGCGTAGAGCAGCAGCGGCGGGTCGTCGGAACTGAGCAGGCTTTGCGGGTAATCCGCATCGGCCAGGGTCAGCAGATGATTGCCGGGCTGGTCCGCCCACTCCAGCGCCGCGTCGATATCGGCCTGGCACTCGTGGCGCAACAGGCGTTCGGCCAGGGGCGGTTCGATGATTGCGGACAGCGCTTGCAGGCTGGCTTTGAAAACTGCCTGCGGGCTGCCGCAAGCCTTGAGCAGGGCGCGCCGTGCCGCATTGCCGACTTCCGGGATCAGCGTCAGACGCAGCCAGGCGGCCCATTCGCCGCAATCGTTCATCGGGAAGCCGCCTGGCTGCGGGGTCACGGACGGGCCGCAGCCGCTGCGAAGGAGGGGATCAGGGGGTACGCACGACGTCGCCGACCACCACCGGGACGCTCGCGCTCATCACCATGGCGTAGGAGACCCTGCCGAAGACGCGGAAGACGAACAGCAGGCCATTGCGGGTATCCGGCAGTTGATAGTCGGTACGCGTATCCTGGAAGCGATTGGTCACCAGCTTGCCCGCCGCATCGACGGCAAGCACGTGACCGACTTCGAGGCCGTCCGCCGCGCCGCGATTCAGCGTGACGACGGTCTGCGGGCCGCCGAAGCTGACCCCGTCGTACATGGCCAGCACCTTGCCGTTGATCATTTTTCCCGGTGCACGCGGGATGTAGCTCGGCACGTCCTGGGGCGGCGCCGGTGCCAGCAGGTCATCGCGCTGGATTTCCATTTTCGAGGTCAGCACCAGGAAGCTCGACGGTACCCCGACCTGGGTCAGGCGGGCGGTGCCGAGGAACAGGGCCTCGTAGCCCAGTGTTTCCTTTGTATCGGGATCGTTAAGGGGCTTGACCGGGCGAAATAATTGCCAGGACCTGGGTGTGGGGCTGGCGGCCTCGACGGCACCGATCCGTGATTCGGCGGCCGGACTGGGGTCAAAGCGCGCTTCGCCGTGGCGGAATATGCGCAAGAGCCTGTCCGTGGCGGTGATCTCGGTGGCATAGACGGTGTCGCCGGCGCCGGCGACGACGCGGTTGTCCTGCAAGGCGACCACGCGCGGCACGATGTCGAGCACGCCATTGTCGTCGATCACCCGCGGCTCGCTGAGGAAGGGCTCGATGTCCTGAGCCGCAATGGAGGGGATGCCCTTGCGGATCGGATCGACGTATTCGCGGCGCGGCTCGACGATGGTTTCCAGCTTGAGCGAGGGCTGGTTGCCGCTCTTGTCGAGGGCGATGACCTGGCCCGGATAGATGCGTTGCGGATTCCTGATTTCTTCGGCGTTGAGCTTCCACAGTTCGCCCCAGCGGTAGGGGTCCTTGAGGAATTTCGAAGCGATCCCCCACAGCGAGTCGCCGGGCTTGACCACATAGCGGTCGGGCGCGCCGTCGGCCAGCTGCAGCGGCGGTGTGCCCTGGGCAAGCACGAGGGAACTTGAAATGCTGATGAGCAGCGCAGATATAATGCGACGCATGGCGGGATCTCCTGGCCGAGTGTCTGTTTTGATGGCGAAGCGCCTGAGTATCTGCCCGATTCTGCCCGACAATTCCCCCTGCATCAATTCTTTCAAGAGCGGTTTCATGGCCCTATTGCAGATTTTGCGCTATCCCGATCCACGCCTGCACAAGAAGGCGGCCCCCGTCGCGCAGGTGGATGCCGGAATCCGCCGGCTCGCCGCCGACATGGCCGAGACCATGTATGCCGCCCCCGGCATCGGCCTGGCCGCGTCACAGGTCGACCGGCACATGCGTGTAATCGTGATCGACGTTTCCGAAGACAAGTCGCAACTGCTGACCTTGATCAACCCCGAGCTGCTGGAAAAATCCGGCGAATGCAAAGGTGAGGAAGGTTGCCTCTCGGTGCCCGGCATCTACGATACGGTCACCCGCGCCAGCCACGTCAGGGTGCGCGCGCTGGGTCTGGACGGCCAGCCCTTCGAAATGGAGGCCGACGACCTGCTCGCGGTCTGCATCCAGCACGAGATGGATCACCTGGAAGGCAAGGTCTTCGTCGAATACCTGTCGCGCCTCAAGCAGACGCGGATCAAGAGCAAGCTGCAAAAGCAGGCGCGCGAGACCTTTTAGTGAGGATTATCTTCGCCGGTACGCCGGAGTTCGCCGCGACGGCGCTGGAAGCCCTGCTCGCCGCCGGGCACGCGGTGGTGCTGGTGCTGACCCAGCCCGACCGCCCCGCCGGACGCGGCATGGCGCTGCAGGCCTCGGCCGTCAAGAAGGTGGCGCTGGCGCACCGCATCCCCGTTGCCCAGCCCGAACGGCTCAAGGACCCGACGACACACGAGCCGATCCGCGCCGCCTGCGTCGGACATGGCGCCGAGCTGATGGTGGTCGCCGCCTACGGGCTGATCCTGCCGCAGGCCGTGCTCGACCTGCCGCCCCGTGGTTGCATCAACATCCATGCCTCGCTGCTGCCGCGCTGGCGCGGCGCGGCGCCAATCCACCGCGCCATCGAGGCGGGCGACGCGCAGACCGGGATCACCATCATGCAATTGGAAGCCGGGCTCGACAGCGGCCCCATGCTGCTGGCCGAGGCGATCGAGATCGACGCAGCGGACAGCACCGGCAGCCTCCACGACCGCCTCGCGGCGCTCGGCGCCAGGCTCGTGGTCGACGCCCTGGCGCGTTTCGACGCGCTGGTCCCCGTGGTGCAACCCGAGGCCGGCGTGACCTATGCCAACAAGATCGACAAGGCCGAGGCACGGCTCGACTGGACCCAGCCGGCCGCCGTCCTGGCGCGCAAGATCCGCGCCTTCAATCCCTTTCCGGGCGCGGTGGCGACGCTCGCCGGCGCGGAAGTCAAGGTTTGGCGCGGC
The DNA here is from genome assembly GCA_020853215.1 of Sulfuritalea sp. Lineage (GTDB taxonomy): Bacteria > Pseudomonadota > Gammaproteobacteria > Burkholderiales > Rhodocyclaceae > Sulfuritalea. The sequence goes on from JADYZH010000285.1 coordinate 6,117, forward strand.
GATGCGGTTGCCGGCGACGGCAGCCCCGGCCAGGTGCTGGCGGCGGATGCCGGCGGCATTGTGGTGGCCTGCGGCGAAGGCGCCCTGCGTCTCACGGAACTGCAAAAACCCGGCGGGCGCCGTGTCACCAGCGCCGACTTTCTGCACGGCAATCCCCTGCATCCGGATTGACAGCATTCATGAACAATCTCATCCCTGCCGCTCCGTTGCGCAGCCTGCCCGTCGAATCCCCGCCGGCTGTTTCGCCCATCGTCGGCGGCCGCGTCGAACTGCAACTATTGACGACGCTGAAGTGCAACCTGAAATGCACCTATTGTTCGCTGGGCGTCGGCGAAGTGCTCGGCTCGCAGACCGAGCTCAAGTACGACATCGACCAGCTCGCCACCTTCGTCGCAACGCATCTGGCCGGCAAGGAGGTCTATGTCACCTTCTACGGCGGCGAGCCGACGCTCAACAAACGCCTGATGCTCGACGTCATGCAGCGCTTTCCGGAGTTCCGCTTCCAGCTCCAGACCAACGGCACCCTGCTCGACAGCCTGCCCGACTGGGCGCTGGCGAAGCTGTCGAACGTGCTGGTGTCGATCGACGGCGGCGAGGAAATCACCGACGCCTATCGCGGCCGCGGCATCTGGGCCAGCGTCATGCGCAACGTGCGGGGCATTCGCGAAAAAGTCGGCGGCACGCTGACGGCGCGCGTCACCTGGGGCAATCCGGCGACCAGCTTCGAGGAACTCGACGGCCTCGCCGAAAGCTTCGACTACCTCTACTGGCAGTTCGTCGCCGACGAAATGTACGCCGACGATTCGGTGGCGCGGCGCAAGGCGGTGCTGCTGCAACTGATCGACAAGTTCTTCGCCCGCAGCGACGAACTGTACCCGCTGGTGCCGCTGATGGGCATCGTCAGGAACAAGCTGCTGCCCAATCGCGGCACCGAGCTTTACGCCGGACAGACGCAGTGCCGCGTGTCGACACATCTGCTGAACGTCATGCCCAACGGCCAGATCTATCCCTGTCCCGACATGATGTACGTGCCGGCCATGCAGATGGGCGAGATCCAGGGCAACTGGCTCGCCGCCAGCCCGCTGCAGCCGCACCCCGACATGCCTTGCGACGGCTGCGAGGCTTTCGCCTGGTGCCGCCGCAACTGCATGAAGAATCTCTACCTTGGCTACGTCAAGAAGGACGAGCGCTACCGGAACAATGTGGTCGAACCGATCTGCGAGCTGCTGCACTTCATCGGCCGCGAAATCGACCGGCGCGATCCGCACGCCTGGTTCGCCCGCCTGCCGGTGGCGCAGCGCCGCCGGCTGCTCGACGCCGAGGTGTATGAATACGTCGAAATCATGCCTTAGGGCGTGCTTTCGATCAGGCGGCGAAGCGGCTGGTATTGTCGACCGATGCAGATGTCACCTCCCCTTGCCGACGCCTTGCTTGCCGCTGCCAGCCTGATCGCGGAAGTCATCGCCGGCCGCAACTTCGACGTCGCGCTGGCCCGTGCCGGGCTTGCCGCGCCACTGCGCGCGGCGACCATGGACCTCGCCTATCCGACCTTGCGCGCCTTCGGCCGCGGCGATTTCCTGCTCGACCGATTGCTGGAACGCCC
>JADYZH010000286.1 GCA_020853215.1 Sulfuritalea sp.
AAGATGCTGGAACTGTCGATCTACGAAGGCATCCCGCACCTGCTGGCGCCGGTGGTGACCGACATGACCAAGGCGGCCAACGCGCTGCACTGGTGCGTCGGCGAAATGGAGCGGCGCTACAAGCTGATGTCCGCGCTGGGCGTGCGCAACCTGTCGGGCTACAACAGCAAGATCAACGAGGCGAAGAAGGCCGGCGAGTCCATCCCCAATCCCTTCTCGCTGACCGCCAATACCGAAATCGGGCCCGAGCCGCTGGAACCCATGCCCTACATCGTCGTCGTGATCGACGAACTGGCCGACCTGATGATGGTGGTCGGCAAGAAGATCGAGGAACTCATCGCGCGCCTGGCGCAGAAGGCCCGCGCCTCGGGCATCCACCTGATCCTCGCCACGCAGCGCCCCAGCGTGGATGTGATCACCGGCCTGATCAAGGCCAACATCCCGACCCGCATCGCCTTCCAGGTCTCGAGCAAGATCGATTCGCGCACCATCCTCGACCAGATGGGCGCCGAAGCGCTGCTCGGCCAGGGCGACATGCTGTTCCTCGCGCCGGGTACCGGCCTGCCGGTGCGCGTGCATGGCGCCTTTGTCGCCGACGAGGAGGTGCATCACGTGGTCGACCACTTGAAGAAGGTCGGACCGCCGGACTACATCGACGGCCTGCTCGACGGGCCGGTCGGCGACGATGCAGAAGTCGGCGCCGGCCAGGGTAACGATGGGGCGGGCGGCGATGCCGAAGCCGACCCGATGTACGATCAGGCCGTCGAAGTCGTGCTGAAGACGCGGCGGCCCTCGATCTCGCTGGTGCAGCGCCACCTGCGCATCGGCTACAACCGCGCCGCGCGCCTGATCGAAGCCATGGAAAAGGCCGGGCTGGTGACGCCGATGAACGGGGCAGGCGGGCGCGAAGTGATTGCGCCGAGCCGGGCGGAATAGAGCAGCGCTCGCCGGACGCAGCCTCGGCGACAAGCTTGCCGGCGCCGGCCGTGCCGGGCAGAAGGCGGCGCTGGGCCGTCTTCCGCCATCCGCCATCCGCTATACTTTGTGGAAATCTTCAACAAGCGGAGCGGGCCATGTCCACCGTCAATTTCAGCGTGCCGGATGAAGTCAAGGAGGAGTTCAACGCCGTCTTCTCGGGCCAGAACAAGAGTGCCATCATCGCCGAGCTGATGCGCGAGGCGGTGGAGCGGGCCAGGCGCAAGGAGCGCAGCCGTGCCGCGATCGGCCGCATCGTGGCGCGGCGCGAGCGCGCTCCCGGCGTGACCGAGGCGTCATTCCGCAAGTCCCGCGACAAGGGGCGACCGTGATCCTGGTGCTGGATGCCAGCGTTGCCATCAAATGGTTTCTGCATTTCCGGGAAGGCGAAGACCACTGCCAGCGCGCCCTGGAGATCCTCGCGCGCGTCGGTGAGGGTCGTGTCGCCATGGTGCAGCCCCCGCATTTCCTGGCCGAAATGGGCGCCGTGCTGGCGCGCGAAAAGCCGGCCGATGCGCTGTCCGACTTGAAAGACCTGATGGCCGTGGAGTTCGAGTCGGCCACGGAACCGGTTGTTTACGAGGCCGCCTGCAAACTGGCTTTGCGCCTCGGCCAGCATCTGTTCGACACCCTTTACCATGCCGTCGCCCTGCATACGCCGGGCGCCACGCTGGTGACGGCCGACAAGCGCTATTTCCGCAGGGCAAAAGACGTCGGACGCATCGCACTTCTGGCGGACGTTGCCCTATGAAAAACTGCATTGCGGGTATTGCCGCACTGACGTGTTGCCTGAATGCCAGCGCCGCCGGCCTCGACCAGCTCAAGGCCTTCCTCGACACCAACCGCAGCGCGCGCGGCGTGTTCACACAGACCGTGATCGCCAAGTCCGGGAAGAAGCCGCAGCAGTCGGCGGGCATCTTCGCCCTGCAGCGGCCGGGCAAGTTCCGCTGGTCCTACGAAAAGCCCTACAAGCAGCTGCTGGTCAGCGACGGCAGCAAGTTGTGGAGCTTTGACCCCGACCTCAACCAGGTTGCGGTGAAAAAGCTCGGCACGGCGTTCGGCGCCAGTCCCGCCGCGCTGTTGGCGGGCCAGGACCTGGACAAGCACTTCGCGCTCAAGGAAGGCACGGCGGCGGACGGCATCGAATTCGTCGAAGCGACGCCGAAAGGCGGCGACGCCAGTTTCGAACGGGTCAGGATCGGCTTCACCGCCAACCGGCCGGTGAGCATGGAAATCCACGACAGTTTCGGCCAGATCACGGTACTGCGTTTCACCCAGTTCGAGGCCAATCCGGCGCTGCCGGCAAGCCTGTTCCGCTTCGTCGCACCGGCCGGGGCCGATGTTGTCGGCGACTGATCGCCAAATCCACCTGCCTGCTCGCCAGCGAGGGCATCGCGAAAGAAATGTCGGGGCTGCAGACGGACTTTTGAAAAGTCGGCTCTGGCGATACGGTGCGCAACAAGCATGCCCGGCGCCCGGTACGGACTCAAGCAGGCTGCCGGCATGGGGCGGAGTATGGAGAACGACGATTCGCGCAGGGATCGGCGAGTGGTGTATATCGTTCAAGGTGACCGGCGCTGCGCGGCTTTATCGCGCAGCGTCCAGAGAGCGAAGCGAACGGGGTCGACCGCAGGGTTGGGCCGCACCACTTTACGCAGCGAGCTCTTGCAAAACCTCGGGATGGCGTTCGGCGACCCGAAAAAGGGTTTTTGCCGCGCCTGATGGTTCACGGCGACCTTGTTCCCAGTCTTGAAGTGTGCGCACGGAAACGCCAAGCAGCGCTGCGAAGGCGGTTTGAGAAAGCCCTGACACCAGGCGGGCGTGAGCAATTTCAGAAATCTCGGGACGATGAACACGCGCACGGATACCGGCCTTCATTTCGCGCACCGACGTTAGCAGTTCAGCGCCAAGGTCAATTGTCGGCCGGCGGCCGACAGGCTTTTGTTTGGCTTTAGGCATTCTCGATCTCCTCTTTGATTTGGCGAAGTAAATGCGCCGAGATGTTTTCGCGCACGGACTTTCCGTAGACCAGTAGCAACCAGATTTCTCCATTGGCGAGACGGTTGAAGTAAATGACTCGCACCCCGCCACGCTTGCCACGACCAGTACTACCCCAGCGGGTCTTTCTTACGCATCCCGATCCGGGGACAACATCTCCAGCATCTGGGTTTCCAGCGATGAAGGTGATAAAGGTGTTTCGATCTTCATCGTTCCAGCAGTCGCTGGCGAGGCGCACGAAGGTAGGGGTTTCGACAACCGTGAACATGGATTGAAATATACGGCAATGCCGTAGTTACGTCAAACGTCGCAAAGCGTGCTCATGGTGAGGTCCAACGGGCTGCGGACGGACTTTTGAAAAGTCGGCTCTGGCGATACGGTGCGCGACAAGCATGCCCGGCGCCCCGGTACGGACTCAAGCAGACTGCCGTCCTGGGGCGGAGTATGGAGAACGACGATTCGCGCAGGGATCGGCGAGTGGTGCATATCGTTCAAGGTGACCGGCGCTGCGCGGCTTTATCGCGTAGCGTCCGTGTGGACTGCCGGGTTGGGGCTTGGCCATCAACGTAAGCGTCGAGAAGCCGGCGAATCATGCGCTGGTACTGAGTGTGATGCTTTGAAGCCTCCGACTTGAAGAACTCGATGCTCTTCTTGCTCAGAGCCAGAGTTACTTTCACACCCTCTTCACGAAATGCCAATTCAGCCGGCGAGGGGAGGAAGTCGGGAACCACCTGAACTTTGCCAAGGGGTTCATCGGTGTATTTAATTTTAGTTGCGGCTAACGCCTGCTTCGCAGGCATTACCCTACTCTGAAACTTCGTTTTCGCGCTCATAGATCGCCTTTCCTTTGCGCCAATAACCGGCGCCGATGATTCGAATGACCGAAGCGCGGTATGTGAACCGCACTGTAAGCACACCGCCGTCAACTTCGCCGAAGCAATAGAACCGTTCTTCGGCTTGGCTGTGTGCCTCGTCCTTGGCTATCACGCGTTGCGGGTCCGCAAAGGCGTATTGGGCACGGGAGAAGGAGACCCCCCCGTGTTTTCTCTGATTCTCGTCGTCCTTTCCTGGGTCCCAATCAAAGCGAGTTATAGCCATGGACGCAGAGTATCACTAGCCCATACAAAAAGCCATACGGCGATATGGAGAGCCAACGTGCAGGTGACCGGCGCTGCGCGGCTTCATCGCGCAGCGTCCAGAGAGCGGAGCGAACGGGGCCGACCGCAGGGTTCGGCCACATACCTATGCGCTGCGGGAATGGCGAGCTACGTACTGACGCAGCACACCGTCCATGCGCGATTGCCAGCCGTCACCAGTTGACTTGAAGTAGGCAACCACCTCGGGGCTGTAGCGCACCGATACCAGCAGCTTCTTGTTTTCGGACTTTGGTCGCCCACGCAACGACCTCAAGGGAACCATTGCCTTTAGCTGAGTCGGTGTGAGCGGCTGTGCATCGGGATCGCCTTTGGCTGCCGCGGTAATTGCCTTGTCTTCGGCCGCGCTAGGCATGCGAACGGCGGGTCGTTTAGAGACTCTGGACATAGTGCTTTACCTCACGACGATTGGCGCGGCGAAGGCTGATGATCCTTCGCACATTGCCACGATCTACAAAGGCCACGTAGTACAGGATTTCGGTATTCGGAGCGAGCGCGATCATTCGCATCTCGTTGTACTCGAACCGTTCATCAACCCACACCAGCGCGGCTTCCCAATCGAGTTCGACCGCCATGAGCAAGGACACGCCGTGTTTCGCTTGGTTTGCCTCATCCTTGGCTGGATCGAATTCGATACGCATGCATTACTGTAGCTACAATAATAGTTCTTGTCAAACGCGTGGTGGTGCGTGCTTCTATGGGGCCGAACGTAGAGGTGAAGTGCCAGCTTTTCAATTGTGTCGGCGGACATGAAATATTCGAGAGGGCTAACGTCCAAGCTCAGCGGCTGATAAAAAGCGCAGCTTTTTGTCAGTCCGCTGGAGCGCAGTGTTAGCCGTCATTGCGGAAACGATACCCGAACACCT
>JADYZH010000287.1 GCA_020853215.1 Sulfuritalea sp.
CCTGGTCGGCTTCGGCCTGCGCCGCCGAAGTCTCGCGGCGCACCTGGGCCCCCGAGGAAAACGGAATTTTCAGGCGTATGCCCACCGTGTTGCCGTACGACACGCTGTCATCGTCGCGCTCGCGCACCACACGCAGCGCCAGTTCCGGCGCGGCACGCCGCGATTCGTCGGCCACCATTACCCTGGCGCGGGCGCTGCGCGCGGCAGCGGCGGCGGCCATCAGCAGAGGATGGGTTTCGGACGCAGCCGAGGTGCCGCCCGAAGTTCGCAGCGTGGTCGGCGCTTCTTCGGCCATCTCTTCTGGCGCAACCGCGCCGGTCAGCGTGCGCAAGGCCTGTTCCGCCTGGAGCAGCGTTGCTTCGGACTCGATCAGCTCGGCGCCCGCCGCATGCACTTCGCTCTGCGCCAGGTTGGCGTCGATGCGGGACAGTTCGCCAACCGTGTAGCGGCGCCGCACATCGGCTTCCAGTGCGCGCGCGGTATCGAGACGACGAACGGCCAGCGCCTTGGCATTGCGCGCCGCGGCCAGCGCCCACCAAGCGTCGCGCAGTTCGCCGGCAAGTTCCAGGCGCAAGGCTGCGCGCCGGCCGCTAGCTTCATCGATGCGACTGCTCGCCTCGGCTTCGCGTGCCGCCCTTTGTCCCGGTAGCCAGAGCGGTGTCGCCAGCTCGATTTCGTATTCCTGTTTTCCCTGGTTGCGGTTGAGGCGGTCGCCGATACTACCGAAGCTGACCGATCCGGGCTCCGGCGTCAGGCCGGCAGCAATGTCCTGCGCGGCGCGGACCTCCGCTTCGCGGGCAGCCAGCGCAGCGGCCTGGGGATGCAGCCGCCAGGCTTGCTCCAGCGCCTGGGCCAGGCCGGATCGCGCGGACTGAGCATCTGCCGCGTAACCCGGCAGGCTGAAAACCAAACTGACAGCGCAGATGAGCAGTTGCCTTTGCCACCGACGCAATATCATGTCCATGCTTCAGTGGCTGGCAAAAACACGGGTCGTGCCGTCACGGGCAACCAGCAGCGTGTCGTAGGGGATTGCCCTGGGACCTTCCATGCCGGGCGAACCGGGTGGCATTGAGGGCACAGCGAGACCCAGCGCTTTCGGCTTTTCCTTGAGCAGACGGCGGATGTCCGCTGCCGGCACATGGCCTTCGATCACATAGCCGCCAACTTTGGCGCTGTGACAGGAACCAAGGCGGTCGGGCATGCCGAGCTTTCTACGTTCCGCAGGAACATCGCCGACGTCATGAGCGATGACCTGAAATCCGTTCTGGCGCATGTGTTCGACCCAAGCACCGCAGCAACCGCAACTGGCGCTCTTGAATACTTCGACCTTGGGAGCGCTCTGGGCGAAAGCCGTGGCGGTCGATAGCAGGACCAGCGCGAGGGCGATACGAATCGATTTCATGACAGGCTTTCTATCAACAGCGTGTGATGAGTATTCTGAAAATAAGCTCCCGTCCACAAGCTGACGCCCGGATTACATTTCTGTAATCTTTCCCTGTATTCGATTGCTTTCGCCCCGTGCTGTCGCAGGAACAGCCTGCCATCACAGCGCACTACTCAGAGAATTGGCCCTTGCCGTTATCAAACACATCGCGCATGGATTCCGTATCAACATAAATTGCGACGGCGGAAAACAACAAGGTCGCAATGTTGCCGAATGCCACCCAACAGAAAAGTGACTGAAGCGTAATGTCGTAGTCATCTTCCTGTTGGAATGCGGCGCCTAAGATGGCATCACCGTCAGACGAGATATGCCCGGCGGAACCAACCCAACCTCATAAGGAGTAAGACATGAAAACCAAGCTTGCCAAACTGGCCCTGATTGCTGTTCTGAGTACCGCAGGTGCAACGACTGCATTTGCCCACGATGCCGCCCGCGTCGAAGCGAAACAAGTGATCGAACTGAAGGATGGCTCGACGCTCTACATCTTCAAGGATGGAAAGATGGCAATGGAAGATCGATACGGTCGCGCCACGCGCATGGAGCCGGGCGCGGTGATGGAAACCGGGGACGGTAAGAAAGTCACGATGCAGGGTGACGAGGTCGCGCGCCTCGAATCTCTGATCAGACAGGGGCACGACGGAGGCTAAGCAACCGACTCGCCGGAGCGTAATGCGGCTCCTTCGGGGGCCGCTTCCGTTTTGAAGTATCGCGAAAGCACCGCGCACGTTTCCTGCCGCAGTTCCGCATTGCCGGCCTGAACAGCTCTTGCGTACAGGTTGGGAGCCATCTCCCTGAAGACCGCTGCGATTACCAGCCCGTGCTTCATTGCCGTCGACCTTGAACGGCAGTTGCGGCCGGGCACCTTTGAACACACCCTGAACTACCTGGTAGATCACGAACTGGACCTGAGTCAGTTCGCCCCCCCCATAAGGACAACCTGACCGGCGCCAGCGCCTGAGCCGTGTTCAGCGCTCGGGGGGGGGCGTCCATATCATTTCTCCAAAATATTTTGGGGAAATGATGGTTGGTCGACTACAGCCCATCTGTTGCATCCCCCGGTTGAATCCAAGCCCTTGGGCATGCACTGCACTTGAAGTTCGGGATTGAACTGGGGAGCGATCGGATCACGAAATGCCCGATCTTGTCGCGCAAATTTCCGCCAGAATGTGATCCACGTCCGCTTCGGCATCAAGTCAGTCAGATCATTGTCGAGCGCAAGGCCGGGCTGTTCGGCGCGGAAATTGGCAGGATTTCATTCCGCGGAGCTCGGAGCGCGTTCTGCAAACAAGCCCCCGTCCACAAGCTGACGTCAGGATTACATTTCTGTAATCATTGACCAGCTGCTATTTTGCGAGCGCACAATCAAAGCATCGTCGGAGCATCGGCATGAAAGAGAAACGCGATGAAGATTCTGGTTGTTGAAGACGAGCCAAAAACTGGTGACTACCTCAGACAGGGACTGGTCGAGGCTGGCTTCGGCGTCGATCTGGCGCGCGATGGCATCGATGGCCTGCATCTGGGCGAAACCGGCGACTACGACCTGGCGATCCTCGACGTGATGCTTCCCGGGCTGGATGGCTGGCAGGTGCTGGCCGGCATGCGCCGTGCCGGACGCGAGATGCCGGTGCTGTTCCTCACCGCGCGCGATCAGGTCGAGGACCGCGTCAAGGGCCTCGAACTGGGCGCCGACGATTACCTGGTGAAACCCTTCGCCTTTGCCGAACTGCTGGCGCGGCTGCGCACCCTGCTGCGCCGGGGCAGCCGCAACAAGGAAGCGGAACAGATGCGCGTCGCCGATCTCGAACTCGATCTGCTGCGCCGCCGGGTCACGCGCGGCGGCCAGCGCATCGACCTCACGGCCAAGGAATTCGCCCTGCTCGAACTGCTGCTGCGCCGCCGCGGCGAAG
>JADYZH010000288.1 GCA_020853215.1 Sulfuritalea sp.
CCCTTGGTCATCGACGGGCAGGAAATCGGCTCGACACCGACCAGGCGGACCTTCTTGCCCGCCGCCTTGTCGGCCAGGAAGGGGAAGGCGATACCGCCGAAGTTCGAGCCGCCGCCGCAGGGCGCGAAGACCATGTCGGGATACTCGCCCACCATGGCCAGTTGCTTCTTGGCTTCGAGACCGATCACCGTCTGGTGCAGCAACACATGGTTGAGCACCGAGCCAAGCGTGTAGTTGGTATCGGCACGCGAGGCGGCTTCCTCGACGGCTTCCGAAATCGCCAGGCCGAGACTGCCCATGTTGTTCGGATCCTGGGCCAGGGCATCGCGGCCGGCCTGGGTCATGTTGGTCGGGCTGGGGAAGACGTTGCCGCCCCAGGTTTGCATCATCGAGCGGCGATAGGGCTTTTGCTCGTAGCTGATCTTCACCATGTAGATGCGGACTTCGATGCCGAACATCTGCCCGGCAAAGGACACCGCCGACCCCCACTGGCCGGCGCCGGTCTCGGTGGTGACGCGCGAGAAGCCGGCCTGCTTGTTGTAGTAGGCCTGCGGCACCGAGGTATTGGTCTTGTGCGAACCGGAGGGGCTGACGCCCTCGTACTTGTAGAAGATCTTGGCTGGCGTGCCGAGCACCTTCTCCAGGCGATGCGCACGCATCAGCGGGGTCGGGCGCCAGAGCTTGAAGATTTCGCGCACTTCCTCCGGAATCGGGATCCAGCGCTCGGCGCTCATCTCCTGCTCGAGGATGTTGCCGGGAAAGATCTCCAGCATCTTCTCCGGCCCCACCGGGTTGCCGTCGGGCCCCAGCGGCGGTAGCGGCGGATTCGGCATGTCGGCGACCACGTTGTACCAGTGGGTCGGGATGTCCTTTTCATCGAGCATGATGCGGGTCTGGCTCATCTGGTGTCTCCTCCGTAGTTGTTTTGTCCGTTTCGGATCGTCGTGACGGCTGCTTCTCCCCCGCAGCCGACAAATCATGAAATGGATACCGGACACTGTATACAAATAATGGCGCTTGTGTCAATCTCTTCGGCAGGGTTTTTCGGTCGTGGCAGATGCCTTTCCTTGCTGCCGACGGTTTTGTGCCGGCCGCAAATGCGGCACAATCGGCAGGCCGTAACCGACATGGATGGAATGAACAGATGGACAACGACGCCGACTCGATCCTTGCCACGCTCCAGGGCTGGCGCGCCGCCGGCAAGGCCGCCGCGCTGGCCACCGTGGTCAGCACCTGGGGTTCCTCGCCGCGCCCCGAGGGCAGCCACCTCGCCGTCGATGCGGACGGGCATTTCGTCGGTTCGGTGTCCGGCGGTTGCATCGAGGGCGCGGTGATCGACGCCGCGGCCGAGGTCATGGCCAGTGGCCGGCCGCAACTGCTGGAGTTCGGCGTCAGCGACGAGCAGGCCTGGCAGGTCGGGCTGGCCTGCGGCGGGCGCGTGCAGGTCTTCGTCGAGCCGGTGGAATGAAGGCCGCCACGCTCGCCCGCATCGCCCGCGCGCAACAGCAGCGCGAAGCTTTGCTCGTCGTCACGCGCCTGGCCGACGGCGCGCAGTGCGTGGTCGATGCCGCCGGCTGCAGCGGCGAACTGGCGCTGGCGCCGGAACAGGCGGTCGAAACCGCCGCCCTGCTGGCCGCCGGCCGCAGCGCCGGGCTGGCCGCCGCGGCGGGCCTGTTCGCGCGGGCCTACGTGCCGGCGCCGCGCCTCCTGATCGTCGGCGCCGTGCATATCGCCCAGGCGCTGGCGCCGATGGCGGCGGCGGCCGGCTTCGAGGTCGTCGTCATCGATCCGCGCGGCGCCTTCGCCTCCCCCGAGCGCTTCCCCGGCGTGCAGCTCAGCGACGAGTGGCCCGACGAAGCCCTGGCGCGCCTCGGGCTGGATGCCGCGACCGCGCTGGTGGCCCTCTCGCACGATCCGAAGCTCGACGATCCGGCGCTGGAACTGGCCCTGCCCAGCGCGCTGTTCTACATCGGCGCCCTGGGCAGCCGGCGCACCCACGAAAAGCGCCTGGAGCGCCTTCGTGCGGTCGGGCTGGGCGACCTGACGGGCCGCATCCATTCGCCGATCGGGCTCGACCTCGGCGGCCGCGCGCCGGCCGAAATCGCCGTGTCCATCCTGGCCGAAGTGATCCAGATCCGGTATCGGGGCGCCGCCCGGTGATCTTCGGCGAATTCCCGCTGGCGGAGTGCCAAGGCCTGCTGCTGGCGCACAGTCTGCGCCTGCCGGGCGGCATCCTGAAGAAGGGTCGCCGTCTCGCCGGCGCCGATTTTTCCGCGCTGGCCGCCGCCGGCATCGAACGGGTGCACGGTGCCCGGCTGGAACCGGGCGACCTCGACGAGAACGCGGCGGCGGGGGCGGTTGCCGCGACCCTGGGCGGCCCCGGTATCGCCGCGCGCGCGCCGCATGCCGGGCGCTGCAACCTCTACGCCACGCAACGCGGCCTGCTCGTCGTCGATGCGGAAGGCATCGACCGCATCAACGCCATCGATGAAGCCGTCACCGTCGCCACACTGCCGCAGCATGCGGCAGTGCGCGCCGGCGCCGTGGTGGCGACGGTAAAGATCATTCCCCTGGCCGTGGCGGGTGGCGTGATCGACGCCTGCCGCGCGGCGACGGTGCAGGTGGGAGAGCAGGGGGCACTGCGCCTGCTGCCCTTCCAGGCGTGGCGCGCGGCGCTGATCGTCACCGAACAGCCGGGCGAACCGGCGCGCAACTACGCGGCGGCGGTGACCAGCAGTCGGCGCCGGCTCGACGAGCTCGGCTCGCACCTCGGCCTGGTGCAGCGCTGCGCGCACCGCGGCGCGGCCGTCACGGCGGCGCTGCTGGAAGCGCGGGCCGCCGGCTGCGACCTGATCCTGATTGCCGGCAGCACCGTGCCCAAGGATCGCGCCGACACGGTGCCGGCCGCCATCGTCGCCGCCGGCGGCGAGATCCTCCATTTCGGCATGCCGGTCGAGCCGGGCAACATGCTGCTGCTGGCACGGCTCGGCGACATACCGGTCATCATCCTGCCCGGTTGTGCCCGCTCACGGCGCACCAATGGCCTCGACTGGGTGCTGCAACGCATGCTGGCCGGCCTGCCCATCGGGCGCAACGAGATCATGGCGATGGGCGTCGGCGGCCTGATTCGCAGCCCGGCCGAAGCGGACGAAGACGAAACGGCGACGCAGCCGGAAGCGCAGCGCGCGCCCGCCGGGCGCAAGGTGGCGGCGCTGGTGCTGGCGGCCGGCAGCAGCCGGCGCATGGGCGGCGCCAACAAGCTGTTGCAGCCGGTGGGCGGCATCGCCATGCTGCGCCGCGCGGTGAATGCGGCGCTGGCCTCGCGCTGCACCTCTGTGCTGGTGGTCACCGGCGCCGACGCGGACGCGGCGCAGGCCTGCCTCGCCGGGCTGGAGGTGCGGTTCGTGCACAACCCCGATCACGCCAGCGGCATGGCTTCCTCGCTGCGTTGCGGGCTGGCCGCGCTGCCGGCCGATGCCGACGCGGCGGTGGTGCTGCTGGCCGACATGCCGTGGATCGACGGCGGCCACGTCGATCGCCTGCTCGCCGCCTTCGACCCGCGGCAACCGAAAATCGTCGCTCCGGTAAAGGAAGGCCGGCGCGGCAACCCGATCCTCTGGCCGCGTGAATATTTCGCCGAGATGATGGCGGTGGAGGGCGATGTCGGCGCCCGCGAGGTATTGCAGCGCCACGCGTCGCAGGTGGAGGCCGTCGCCTTCGACGACGACGCGATTTTTGCCGATGTCGATACGCCGGCGGCGCTGGACGCGTTTCTTGACAAATGAGTCGGCAATGAGTGACACCGCCGCAAACCTGCGCGCGCAATTTCCGCTGCTGGCGGCAGCGCCGGAACTGCATTACCTCGACAGCGCGGCCACGGCCCAGATCCACCGTGCGGCGCTGGA
>JADYZH010000289.1 GCA_020853215.1 Sulfuritalea sp.
CCTCGAATTCTTCATCCACGGCGCGCTGTGCGTGGCGTTTTCCGGCCAGTGCTACATCAGCCACGCCCACACCGGGCGCAGCGCCAATCGCGGCGAGTGCTCGCAGGCCTGCCGCCTGCCCTACAACCTGGAGGACGGCCAGGGCCGCATCGTGGCCTTCGACAAGCACCTGCTGTCGATGAAGGACAACGACCAGAGCGCCAACCTGCGCGCGCTGGCCGACGCGGGCATCCGCTCCTTCAAGATCGAGGGCCGGCTGAAGGACGTCGCCTACGTCAAGAACACCACCGCGCATTACCGGCAATTGATCGACCGCATCATCGAGGACGCGCCGCAGTACTCGCGCGCCTCGTCGGGCCGCAGCACCTGCACGTTCACGCCGCGCCCGGAAAAGACCTTCAACCGCGGCGCCACCGACTACTTCGTCAATGGCCGCCAGGCCGACATCGGCGCCTTCGACACGCCCAAGTTTGCCGGCGCAGCGAGCGGCGTCGTGACGCGCATCGGCCCCGACTGGTTCGAGGTCGACAGCGAGGAAACCTGGGCCAATGGCGACGGCATTTCATATCTCTCGCGCGGCAGGAAGCTCGCCGGCCTGCGCATCAACGTCGCGCAAGGCAAGCGCCTCTTCCCCAACGAGATGCCGGACGATCCCGAGGGCTTCAAGCCCGGCACCGAAATCCACCGCAACCGCGACCAGGCCTTCGAACGCCTGCTGGAGAAGGAATCCGCCGAACGCCGCATCGGCGTCACGGTGGAGCTCGCTGAAACCGCCGACGGCTTCGTACTGACGCTGAGGGACGAAGACGGCATCGAAGGCCGCGCCGCCATCGCCCACGCCAAAGAGCCGGCGAAGAACCCCGAGCGCGCACTGGTCGCCATCGCCGAAAGCTTGGGCAAGCTCGGCGCTACAGATTTCAAGGCCGGCGCGGTGAACATCGTCCTCGCCGAACCCTGGTTCCTGCCCGCCTCGGCAATCAATGCGTTGCGCCGCGAGGCCGTCGACGCCCTGGTCGCCGCGCGCGCGGTGGCGCGGCCGCGGCCGCGGCACGCCCTGCCGGTCGAACCGCCGGCCATCTACCCGGAACGCGAGCTGAGCTACCTCGCCAACGTGCTCAACAGCCGCGCCCGCGAGTTCTACAAACGCCACGGCGTGGCGCTGATCGCCGATGCGTATGAAGCCGACACCACGCCGGGCGAAGTCTCGCTGATGATCACCAAGCACTGCCTGCGCTACGGCCACAGCCTGTGCCCGAAGGAGGCCAAGGGCTGGGTCAAGGGCGTGAATGCCGAGCCCATGGTGCTGGTCAACGGCAAGGAACGCCTGACGCTCAAGTTCGACTGCAAGGCCTGCGAGATGCATGTCATGGGCAAGGCGAAGAAGGGCCGCACGATCAGCATCCTGCAGGTCGCACATTGAGCCGGCAGAAAAAGTCGGCGCCGGCGACACGGCGATGAAGCTCATCCTCGCGCCCATGGAGGGCCTCGCCGACGACGTGCTGCGCGGTGTGCTGACCGGTGCCGGCGGCTACGACTGGTGCGTCACCGAATTCGTCCGCGTCACCGATGCCGTGCTGCCGCACCGCTGCTACACGCGGCTCTCGCCCGAACTGGCCCACGGCGCGCGCACCGCGGCCGGCACCCCGGTGCGCATCCAGCTGCTGGGCAACGATCCGGAGATGCTGGCGGCCAACGCCGCCCACCTAGCCCGCCTCCGTCCCTTCGGCATCGACCTCAACTTCGGCTGCCCGACGCCGCTGGTGAACCGCCATCGCGGCGGCGCGGCACTGCTGGGCGAGCCCGGGCTGCTGCACCGCATCGCCGCCGCCGTGCGCGCCGCGGTGCCGCGCGAACTGCCGGTCACGGCCAAGATGCGCCTCGGCATCGACGACACCGACAAGGCCATCGACTGCGCGCTGGCGCTCGAAGCCGGCGGCGTGAACGAACTCGTGGTGCATGCCCGCACCCGGGCCGACGGCTACAAGCCGCTGGCGCGCTGGGAATGGGTGGCGCACATCCGCGCGGCGGTGAAGCTGCCGCTGATCGCCAACGGCGAAGTGTGGACCGTCGCCGACTGGCACGCGATTCGCGCCGCTACCGGCTGCGACGACGTCATGCTGGGCCGCGGCGCGGTGGCCGACCCGCTGCTGGCGCGGCGCATCCGCGGCGAAGCCGCAGCGGAACCGGACGCTGCCGACTGGCGCGAGGTCGAAGCCATGCTCGCCGACTTCTGGGCCCGTGTGCAACGCAAGGTACTCCCCGCCCAATCCCCCGGCCGCCTCAAGCAGTGGCTGGGCCTGATGCGGCGCAGCTACCCGCAGGCGGAGCGCCTGTTCCACGCCGTGCGCGAAGCCCGGCGCGGACCGGAGGTCGGCGCCATCCTGGCGCGCGAAGGCGTGATCGCGGAGCCGCGCGAGGCGGCTTGAGCGTTGCTGGAATAGGCTGTTGCCGGCCAGGAACGGACGGTCAAGGTAGTCGTCCAATTTCAATAGGCGAGGCACCCTCCGTCCCCGCTGAATGTCCGGATTACGGCGAGCAAATTGATACCTGCATTATCTCGACTCGGCCAACTGCCGCCACTCGATGATTCCGAAAAGGGGCCATCCGAATGACTGGTGAACCTTGGAACCTGCCGGAATGACAATTCACACAACTCGGTCAATACGGTCATTGACGGAACGCGATTTGGGCGACGGCTCAACTTCCTTGGATTCAACCTATCGAGGCGAACAAATCGGCCACGATGAAACCGACAAGTTCGTTATCGAACGAAGCTAACCGGTTCGATCGATAGTGTTCATAGTGGCAATCGACATAGCATACATTCCAATAGTCCAAAAATGTTGTGATGCATTTGCGGCGGATAAAATGCTAACTAGAAATGAATTGCCGACATTCAGAAAGTAAGTTGAGTTAGCATGCGATTGTGACAATCAGGTACTAGTGGACAGAACTTTCAAAAAATATTGGGGGGACTATTTTGATCAACAAACGTTACGCGCTTCTTATAGCGATAAGCCAGGTACTGACCGGTTGCGCTGCAGCTCCCATGGCCGCCATGTATGCACTCTCAGCGGCAGGTACTGGATACTTTGGATACACCATGTACAAGCTTCATTCTGGGGCTACGGCCTCATTCCAGGTTGAACGCAGTGATCCCGCTCCTGCTGCGCTAACTACTATACGTAATGCTAAGCGGCTCGCGATCTATCCGTCCGGAGGTCAATCTGATGGCGATGACATCGACATCTTCAGGGCTTCCACTGACATGGAAGTTGTATCGTCGTCCCAAACGATAGCGTGGGTCGAGAAGAATCGCGTGCCGAAATTGAGCACGTTGCCTTCCACTGAAAGACTCGCAGTCGCATCTCGGATCGCACGCGACAATCGTGCCGATTTGGCAATAATGTTTATTGCCATGGATGCTGATGTGAAAGTTAATTTTATTTCCTCTACGCCGGAGATTAAGAACTTATCCGTAAATAATGTTTACGCTTAACTTGATCTTTCTGAATGCGATGATGGATGCGGCCAAGTGGTTGAGCGCCAGAAAGCTGCGGTCAAGCTTTTCATATCGGACCAGCAGTTTTC
>JADYZH010000290.1 GCA_020853215.1 Sulfuritalea sp.
GAAAGCTCTTGCGCTCGCCCGAGGAGATGCCGAGGTAGAACTCCTTGACGTCCTCGTTGTTGGCGAGTTCCGACGCAGCACCTTCCATCACGACGCGACCGTTTTCGAGGATGTAGCCGAAGTCGGCGTAACGCAGGGCCATGTTGGTGTTCTGCTCGGCCAGCAGGAAGGTCACCTTCTCGCGCTGGTTGAGGTCCTTGACGATGCCGAATACTTCGTCGACGATTTGCGGCGCCAGGCCCATCGACGGTTCGTCGAGGAGGACCATGGTCGGGTTGGCCATCAGGGCGCGGCCGATGGCGCACATCTGCTGCTCGCCGCCCGAAGTGTAGGCAGCCTGGCTGGTACGCCGCGTCTTCAGTCGGGGGAAATAGTTGTAAACCTTCTCCAGCGTTTGCGCCACGGCGGCCTTGCCGTCGGTCCGCGTGTAGCTGCCGGTCATCAGGTTTTCTTCGATGGTCAGGTGGCCGAAACAGTGGCGGCCCTCCATGACCTGGACCACGCCGCGCCTGACGAGGTCGGCCGGGGTCAGCGCTTCGATGCGTTCGCCGCGGCACTCGATCGAGCCCTTGGTCACTTCGCCGCGTTCGCCATGCAGCAGGTTGCTGACGGCACGCAGGGTGGTGGTCTTGCCCGCACCGTTGCCGCCCAGCAGGGCGACGATGCTGCCTTCGGGCACGGACAGCGAAACGCCCTTGAGCACGAGGATCACGTGGTTGTAGATCACCTCGATGCTGTTGACGTTGAGAAGAATGTTGGCGGTAGTCATGTGTGCTTTCGAATGGCAATGGCCATGTTCGGAAACCGGTTCCGGACGGAGCAAGCCACACCCCGTCCGGAAGGTCTCTCAGGTCACGTGCTGCTTACTTCTTGCAGTCGTCCGCGGTGCGACGCACGATTTTCTTTTCGTCGGCATACTTGCCGGCGGTGCTGATCACCAGCGGGCGCAACACCTTCTCGTCGCCCTGGTACCAGTCGGACGAGAAGTTCCACTTCTTGCCGTCCCAGGTATGGAGGCGCGCCCAGGCCGAACCCATGTGGTCGAGGCAGGAGGTCTGCACCGGACGCATCACGCCGCCGAAACCCATGGCATCCAGGGTCTTCTGGTCGAGGTTGATGTTTTCCAGGCCCCAGCGCATCTGCTCGCCGGTGATGCGCTTGCCCTTGCCGAAGCGCGCCTGCGCCGCGCGCACGCCCTCGACCGAGAGCATGGCGGAAATCAGGCCGCGCATGTAAAGCACCTGGCCGACTTCTTCCTTGGGACCGGTACCCTGACCCTTGGCATGCACTTTCTCGAGGACTTCCTTGACCACCTTGGAACCCTGCTCGGCGCCATGCTGCATGGCCAGCGCGTTGTAACCCTTGGCGCCGTCGCCCACGTCCTTGACGTCCGGCTCGGCACCCGCCCACCAGATTCCGTACATCTTCTCGCGCGGATAGCCGGTAGCCTGGGCTTCCTTGAGCGAGGTCGAATTCATCACGCCCCAGCCCCAGAGGAAGACATAGTCAGGCTTGTTCTGGCGGATCTGCAGCCAGGTGGCCTTCTGCTCGACACCCGGGTGGGCAACCGGCAGCAGCGACAGTTCGTAGCCATGCATCTTGGCGCGCTCCTGCAGCAGCGCGATCGGCTCCTTGCCGTAGGGGCTGTCGTGGTAGACCAGGGCGATCTTCTTGCCCTTGAGCTTGTCGAAACCGCCTTCCTTCTTGGCGATGTGCTGTATCAGCACGTCGGCGCCCATCCAGTAGGTTCCGATCAGCGGGAAATTCCAGCCGAAGACGGAACCATCCTGCGACTCGCTGCGGCCGTAGCCGGCGGTAACCAGGGGGATCTTGTCGACGGGCGCCTTCTCCGTCAGGGCGAAGGTGATGCCGGTGGACAGCGGCTGCACCACGGTGGCACCGCCATGCTTGCCCTTCAGGCGCTCGTAGCACTCGACACCGCGGTCGGTGGCGTAGCCGGTTTCGCATTCTTCGAAAATGATCTTGACGCCATTGACGCCGCCGCGCGCATTAGTCAGCTTCAGGTAGTCAACATAGCCGTTGGCCCATGGCGCGCCGTTGGGCGCATAGGCGCCAGTGCGGTAAGCCAGCACGGGGAAGAACTGCTCCTCGGCCGCATACGTTGCCGGTGCGGTCAGGGCAGCGGACAGACCGATCGCTGCAAGCGAAGCGGTAACTGCAAGTTTGCGTAGTTTCATTTTTTCTCCTCCTAGGATGATGGGGTGTTTCGCCTGCAATAACCCAGATCTGCGACGCCGGACAATAGTACGCGCCGGTTCCGCCTCTGTCTCTCAATGGGGGAAGGGCCACAACCGCAGCTTCTCCCTCCCGGTCGCCCACAGCCGGGCGATGCCATGCGGTTCGACGATCAGGAAAAACACGATCAGCGAACCGAAGATGATGAATTCGACGTGCGAAACCAGCGCGATCGAAACGTCCAGTCCCAGCAGGCTGCCCACCAGCGGCAGCGTCTGGTTGAGGAAGATGGGCAGGATCACGATGAAAGCCGCGCCGAAGAAGCTGCCGGAAATCGCGCCGAGGCCGCCGATGATGACCATGAACAGCAATTGCAGCGAGCGGTCGATGGAAAATGCCGCCGGTTCCCAGGAGCCGAGGTTGACGAAACCCCACAGGGCCCCGGCGACGCCAAGGTAGAAAGAACTGACGGCGAAGGCGGTTAACTTTGCGTACATGGGACGGATACCGATCACGGTGGCCGCCACGTCCATGTCGCGTATCGCCATCCATTGCCGGCCCATGTTGCCGCGCAGCAGGTTTTTCGCCATTACGCTGAAAACGACCAGGACGCCGAGGCAGAACAGGTACTTGTCGGTCGGCGAATTGATGGTCCAGCCGAACAGATTGATGTCCGCCACCGACACCGACCCGGACGAGGAATTGTTGGTAAACCACTTGATGCGCAGGAAGGCCCAATCCCAGAAGAACTGGGACGCGAGGGTCGCCACGGCGAGATACAAGCCCCGCACGCGCAGGCTGGGAATGCCGAACACGATGCCCGCTGCGGCCGCCATCAAGCCGCCCAACAGGATTGCGGCCAGCGCCGGCATGCCGTCGATGCGGACCATGAAGTTGTAGGCGGCATAGGCACCGACCGCCATCGACGCGCCCGCCCCGAGGGTGATCTGCCCGCAATAACCGACCAGGATATTAACGCCCAGAGCCGCAAGCGACAGGATCAGGAACGGGACCAGGATGGCGCGAAACATGTACTCGTCCACCAGCAGCGGAATCCCGACGAAGGCAAACACCACAATCGCGACAATCGCCCAGCGATCCTGCGGAATGGCGAATGCCTGCTGGTCCGCCTTGTACGAGGTCTTGAACTGACCGTTTTCTCTATAGAACATGTATTCGTCGTCCCTTGTGTCAGACGCGGTCGAAAGGAATGTTAGTTGCGGCCGCTGCGCTTGACGTGCTGCGCACGTTAGCCTTCACTGAAAAATCATTGATCATGTTCATACCCGATCAATGATTTTCTCGCCGAACAGGCCTTGCGGCCTGAACAGGAGGAAGACCAGCGCCAGCATGTAGGCAAACCAGATCTCGATGCCGCCACCCACATAAGGCCCAAGATAGACCTCGGAAAGTTTCTCGCCGACACCGATGATCAGGCCGCCAATGATGGCGCCCGGGACCGAGGTCAGCCCGCCGAGGATCACTACCGGCAAGGCGCGCAAGGCAATGGTCGACAAGGAGAACTGCACGCCGAGTTTCGAGCCCCAGATGATGCCCGCCACCAGCGCGGTGATGCCGGCGACGCACCAGACGATGACCCAGATCCGGTCCAGCGGAATGCCGATCGACTGCGCCGCCTGGTGGTCGTCGGCCACGGCGCGCAAGGCGCGGCCGGTCGCGGTCTTCTGGAAGAAGATCGACAGCGAGATGACCAGCAGGGCCGCGATCAGCGCGGCGATGAAGTCTTCCTTGTTGATCAGGATACCGCCCTCGAAGACGCTCTCCAGCATCATCACCGGTTCCTTGGGCATGCCGACGTCGATCTTGTAGATGTCGCTGCCGAAGATGGTCTGGCCGACGCCGTCGAGCACGTAGGCGATGCCGAGCGTGGCCATCAGCAGCGTCGCGCCTTCCTGGTTGACCAGGTAGCGCAGGGCCAGGCGCTCGATCAGCCAGGCCACGACGAACATGATCACCACGGCCACGGCGAAAGCCAGCAGGTTGGCGACAAACAGGTTCTCCATGCCGAGCCAGCCGGGTATCCATTCGGAGAAGCGCGCCATGGCCAGCGCGGCGAACAGCACCATTGCGCCCTGGGCGAAATTGAACACGCCGGAAGCCTTGAAGATCAGCACGAAGCCCAGCGCCACCAGCGAATACAGCATGCCGCTCATCAGGCCGCCAAGCAGGGTTTCAAGAAAAAAAGCCATGTTCGGTTACCTCAGTGGCTGGCGCCGAGATAGGCGCTGATGACATTCGGGTCGGCACGAACTTCGTCCGGGGTGCCTTCGGCAATCTTCTTGCCGTAATCGAGCACCACGACGAAGTTGGAGAGGTCCATCACCA
>JADYZH010000291.1 GCA_020853215.1 Sulfuritalea sp.
CAATTTAACGCCTCGGAGACATGCCGAGATGGTGATATGGTTTTATATCGCCGTAGTTGCTATTGGGGCAGTGCTTTTCAATGCAGGACCTGAGTTGATTGCAGTGTTCGTCGGTTTTGTGCTGGCGTTATGCATACGGGCACGAGCAGCCGCTGCAGCCCGACAGGTAGGTAGCGCCAGCAATTACGTTACCGGCGTTGCAATGCGAACTGTGTTGGAAACCAAGGCTTTCATCCGACGGTTGACTGCGACTGATCGTGCCGTTCTGATTTCAGCACTATGTTGTAGCGTCAAGGCCCACCAAGCGGTTTTGGGGGCCGTTGGATTGGCGCATATTTGCATCGCGCCACGGATACTTCCACGGCCTGCGCCATTCGCCCGGCAATAAGCCTGGGCGAAATGCGTAGTCCATACGCGGGAGCTACCCGCTGACCGTCCAGGCTGACGGGCTTGAACCATCCTCTGTCTCCCGCGTTCTTCACGGAGACAAACATGCAACCATTCGATTTTGGTGGCCGCATCGCTATCCATCCGGCGGAAGCGCTCTATCGGGTTGGCTATAGCCGCACCCTCGAAGGCGCCAAGAAGACCGCCCGCAATCTCATCTGCCGCAATGCCTTCCCATTGCCCCTGACGCTCGTCGCCGGGCACCAGCGCGTGCTTGTGCGCGACCTGCTGCGTATCGCCGGCATGGATGAGTCAGTTGCTCCTGCTGCGATCGATCAACCGACGCCGGCGAAACGCGGTCCCGGCCGGCCGCGCAAGATAGATCGACTACAGGGTGATGTCCATGAGCAGCGATGAAATCACTCTCGTCAGACGGCGCTCATTCTCCGTCGTCCCAGACGACATCCTTCTCGACAAGCGCATGAGCTTGCGAGCGCGTCTGGTTCTCGGCTGGATGGTGGGTCGGCCGGAGGGCTGGATATTCTCGGTGCGCCAGATGCAGGTGGCCCTCGGCATGACCGAGACCGTCTGGGTCTCCATCCGCAACGAAATGCAGCGCGCAGGCTACTACCGGCAAGAACGCATCCGAAAAGACGGCGGCCGATGGGCCTGGATCAAGACGGTGACCGACGTTCCCGAGTCACCATCCCCGAGTTTGCCGGGGATGGTGAACGCCATCCCTGGTGAAGCCATGGATGGAGCCGCCATGCATGGCTCGACCATCCATGGTGCCGCCATGCCTGGCCAACTCGGGGATATACCAATAGGAGGTAAACCAAGAGGAAGTAAACAAGAGGATTTACCACCACCAGGAATTGAGCAGGTAAAAACACCACCACCACCGTCATCCACCGCGCAGCAGCGAGCCACAGCCCCAGCCAAAAAATCTCCGGTGGTGGCGGATCTGGATGACCTGGTCACCGCTGCCTACTGGCAGGCCACGCAGTCAGGCAAGCCAATCAAGAACCCGTCAGCATGGCGAACCCGGGTGCGACAGCGCCTGCAGGCCTCTGGAACGAGTCAGGAAGACCTTCTCTGCCTTGAGGCGTGGCAATCACATCTCGATGCCAAAGCGCGCCATAAATCCGAAAATGACAAGCGGGCAGCCACGGTGGAGCCGGTTGCCGATCCGGAAACGGCCAGGCGGCACCTTCGAAATTTTCGGCGACAGCACCCCAACTCGATCGATGGCGAAACGACGGCAATCCAACATCAAGATGACGGAAGGACACCACAATGATTCTGGCAATCCTCAATACCAAGGGCGGCGTCGGCAAGACCACCACCGCACTCAACCTGGCCATCGCCTGCAAGTTGCGCGGCCGTGACGTTCTCGCCGTGGATGGTGACCGACAGGGCACTCTGATGGCCGCGCTTTCGGGCCGTGAGATCGAGCCAACCATCCCCTGCGTCCATTACCCCGACGGTCAGGCGCTGCGTCAGCAAGTGACCTTGGCCAAGGATCGCTATACCGATATCGTCATCGATGCCGGCGGACGCGACTCGACCGCCATGCGCGCTGCACTTGTCCTGGCCGATCACGTCCTCATTCCGCTGCAACCCCGATCCTTCGACCTCTGGGCATTGAATGACATGACCGGGCTGCTGGCCCAGGCCAGAGCAACGAGGGATATCTCGGCCTCAGTCTTCCTTTGCATGGCCGATCCGACCGGCAGTGACAACGCCACGACGGCCGGATCGCTGCCGCCGGGTGTTGGCTATGTCGATGCGCCCGTGGTGCGCCGGAAGGCCGTGGCCAGCATTGCGGCGATGGGCTGTTCGATCCTTGAATTCCCAGCCAGGGACGAGAAGGCCGCCCATGAATACCGCTGCCTGGCAGCGACCGTTTTCGGTTGGCCATACGTCGAAACAACGGAAGGATGACGGTGAACCGATGGTGAAACAACGGAAACCTGATGCAGCGCCACTTCAGGCCGACATCGATGATTTCATCGATCAGGCGCCGGACGGCAGGAAGTCGATCAAGCGGGCGGGGCGGAAATGCGCAATCACCGTTTCAATTGATCCAGCCGTCCTGGAGCGGCTGGATGACTGGGCAAGAGGCAGGGGGATCAGTCGGGCGGCGGCAATTGCCGTGGCGGTGGCAAAGTTGAAATAGATTACTTTGGCGGCAAATCTATATCGCCGATTCTGATTGACTTGATATGTACGGCTAACTGCCGTATCATCAGTTCAGGAGGATCATGCCATGTCTGCAACTGCTGCCACAGCTCGTCTCGAGGCCAGAATCAGTACCGATCTGCACGCGATGCTCAAGCGTGCGGCGGAGATACAGGGGCGCACCATGACTGACTTTGTCGTGTCTGCGGTCCAGCTTGCGGCCCAGGAAGCCATCGAAACTGCGGAAGTCATTCGCTTGTCGCTCGCTGATCAGGAGTGTTTTGCTCAAGCCTTGCTGGCACCACCGCGTCCGGCCCCCGCCTTGAAACGTGCGTTTGCCCGGCGTCGCAAACTGATTAGTGCCGAGTGAGCAAGGCCCCGTTTCGGATCGCGCTGTTGAATGCCGAGCATGATCGCTCGGCATTCAACAGTGGTTCCAAGCCCCTGGATAGCTATCTAAGGCAGCAAGTTACCCAGGACAGCCGACGCCGCATAACAGCCTGCTTCGTTGCGCTGGATACCGATAACAGAATTGCCGGCTACTACACGCTGGCATCAGCAAGTTTGCCGCTGTCAGAGTTACCAGCCGACATCGGCAAAAAATTACCTCGATATCCTTCTGTCCCGGCGGTTCGGTTAGGCCGGTTGGCGGTCGATCAAGATTTCCAGGGACAAGGGCTTGGCGGGGCATTGTTGGCCGATGCCCTTGATCGAGCCATTCGTTCCGAAATAGCTGCGTTTGCGATGGTGGTCAATGCCAAGGATGACCGTGCTGCAATGTTTTATCACCACCATGGATTTATTATTTTGCCTACGGCAAAAATGACTTTGTTTTTACCATTGGCATCGGTACCGAAGTAGATTTACCTCACTGCTACTTTGGCAACATATTGGCCTTTGCCGACGTTCGCTCGCCTAGCCGTGTTCGTCCGTAATGCGTCAGACACTTGCCGATCAGCGAAGTCTGACCCTGACCTACTTCGGGCGGGCCTTCCACTTGCGATGCAATTTGCGCAACCAGCTGATCAATCTTCCATGCAAGGGTTGAGGTTTGAATTGGAAAAACGGGTCGCCGACGCCGCCAGAGTGAGAAAAGTGCGCACAGGCGCGATCCTTCAACAAAGCCAGCCGCGTGCTTTCGCGAGTCGTCTGACGGTTGCCATCGTATTCGATCATCGCGTGCATCGGCAAGCTCTGATTCCAAGGCAAGAGCAACGAAATGGCCTGTCCGACAGCAATCGACGCGAGGACGCCATTGGGCCATATGACCTGCGGCCTCCCGCCGGCGGCGCCATAGTTCTGCTGCTCTACCGCGAGTCGCTCTTGCGTGAGGACCCCAAGGCACCACAAGCAAGGACCACCCGGCACCGACAGAACGACTTGACCGGAAATGCTGTGCCCCCCGGCTGTCGTGAAGACGTCCATACCGATGTCGACGTAGGGAATCAGAAAGCGGCGGCAAAAACGTTCCAACTCCTCGCGCGCCGAAAAGCGGTCGACGCAACCGATGATCGCCGAGCAGCCACGGAATTCCATCGCGTGCTGTTGCCACTCGCCGTCGGCGCAGACGACTTTCGCGCTGGGGTTGATCCGACGGATCAGGTCTCTCATCACCGCGACCTTACGGTGCGCGGCGTTCGCGTCGGCAGGGCAGCTGCCTACCATGCGGTTGAGATTCGAGTGGTCGACATGATCAAAGTCGGCGATGACAAATCGCCCAACCCCAGCGTGTGCCAGCTGCTGGCAGACGTGGGACCCTCCGCCACAAAGACCGACGATGCCAATAGTGGCGCCCGCGAGCACTTCGGCGTTGTTGGTGCCAAGAAAGCTTTGCCTCGATTGCTTCGCGTTCATGCTATCGCCCTTAGACCGGGCACCTGCGCCCCGACCACGGTGAAGTCATCGATAGGAAGCGGCGACTTCTGTCCAGGTAGCCAACAAAGGCCGCTGGCACCGTCGTGGCTGAACACAATCACGCCGTGCGGCATTTCGGCGCGGACCTTGAAGAAGTCGGGAGTCAGCCGTGCGCTCTCCCGCCGGTCAATAGCACTGAACTGAGGACGGCCATAGTGCTCGTGACGATGGATGTGAAACATCGACACTTTCTGCCGGTACGCGATCTGCAGGGCAGCCCGAATGGCCTCCGCGTTGATGGTCGCGCCCGCGCGCGGATCATTGACGTAGTGACTGTCCGCCACAGGGTTATACGTATCTGCCAGGAGAAGCAGGCCGCCATGATCGAGTGCGGCGACGCCACAAGCCAAGAAGCCGACTCGCTCGGCCGCGACGGAATGAGCGCGGGAGAGGTCCTTGTGGATCTGGTAGTACAGCCCTTGCGGTAGTCGGAAAGCCAGCTTCATCGCAGAGCACCCAGGTGTGCCAGCAGGATCTGCATGAGCGGCAGTGTCGGCGGCACGTCGTTCCACGACCACGTATGCCACTCCCGCCCCAGGATGTTATGCACGGACCAGTTCTGCCCGCGCTGAGTCAGGCGTTCGGACAGAAACAAGCGGGTCGTATATCCGCCGTGCTGAACAGGGCAGAGCAGGCAATCGAGCATGCGTTCGGTGCCCGCCACCTGCACCTTGAACCCGGGCAAGAAGACATAGTCGATGGCACCGTCTCGCATGACGATTGCGCCGGGCACAATCGCCTGGAGATCCTCGAACTGTTGGGTATCCATGATCAGGACGACGAGCCGGTGCGGACGTGAGAAAGAAACGCTTCGTGGCCGTGGACTTTGTAGCTATGGTCATCCGCCAAGGGATCGAAGTGGTCCCCCTTGATCAAGTCCAGCTCGTAGTCGAGCGGAACGCCCAGCCTGGACTTCAGGTCTGGAATGCGATACGTCGTTGCCTCAATCTCGATGTCCCGGCCGTCGATCTTCACGGGAACCAGGTGGGGCGTATGATCGACTTGCTTTTGTTCCATTGTTCCAGCTATCAAATCAGTAGGTTGCATGGTCTTATCCTTCTCTTAGTAGGGTCAGCCGCCGCTGAAACCGTTTGACACGGCGACCGTTTCGCGAGACACTTCGTCTCACTTGCGAGACAGTCTATCTGCGGACTGTCTCGTTTGTCAACTATGCATTCTTACTTGTAAAACAGGAGGACCATGGATCACCTTAATATTGGTGCGCTGGCGGATAGGATTCGATCAAAGAGAGCGGGACAGGGAATACGGGCGGCAGCACAGGAGGTTGGAATTAGCTCTGCAACCCTTTCCAGAGTCGAAAACGGAGGTGTCCCGGACTTAGAAACGTTCGGGCGAATATGTAGCTGGTTGGGCGATGACCCTGCTCAATATTTGGGGCTAACGACGACGCGTGGCTCCACAGCGAGCAAAGTCCTGGTTCATTTCAAGAAAGAAAATGCGATCAGGCCTGAAACGGCGACAGCATTGAGCGAAATGATCATGCTGGCGCACAAGATGCTGCGCGAAGAAGAAGAAGTTCAGGAGTAGGAGTTGGAACGAGGATTCAAGGCCTGGTGCGAGCGGTTCTCGGTCGCGAAGCGTAAGGAACTCCAGATTCCCGCAAGCGGGCCTATTGACCCGTGGAAGCTGGCGGAGAACCAAGGTGTAGCGGTATGGACGCCGAACGAAGTTGTCGGTCTCTCTCCAGAGAAGATCGACATCTTGCTTCGCAATGACGGAACACCAAGTTGCTGGTCGGCGGTGACGCTCATGGCCGGTACCAAGATCGCGGTGATCCTTAATTCATCCCATCCCCGTGGACGTCAGGCGAACGACTTGACTCATGAACTCGCACATCGAGTCCTTGACCATACACCGCAGGAGATGAACGTCACCCCGGACGGCATCATGATGTTGAAGAGTTACGACAAGACGCAGGAGGAAGAGGCCGATTGGCTTTCCAGCTGCCTGCTTCTTCCGCGGGATGCGCTCCTGTCAATTCGGCGCCGGCGCCTTGAGTTGGCTGAGGCGGCCAAGGAGTACGGAGTGAGCCAGAAGATGCTAAGTTACCGATTGGCTCGGTCCGGTGTAGATCGTCAGTTGGGATTCGTGAGATAGACGGATGGACGGAGCCATCATCGCTACCGCTGCAGGCAATGTTGCAAAAATGTAGCGCCCGTCAAGAAAAAATAATTCCTGCCATTCGTCCCGCGCTGTCCCTGTCAATCCCGATCTTTCTCCCCCTGTCCCGGTGATGCCGGCGCCATTCCGAACCCTCGCTTGACACCCGTTTCCCGGGTCGATTATCTTGCGTTTCATCAACCGTGACGCGTAACGCATCGCGGCCAAAGTGGTAGCTGGCCACGCAAAACAAACAGCATTTATGAGTGGCGTTATCGGTTTCCGGTATGTCACATTTCTAAACGGCAGCCGACATCGGCGACCGTCGGATCGCAGGACTCAAGAGAGTTCTCGTCCATTCAGGCAGTGATAGCGGCTTCGCTCGTCCCTGCATTCCATGGCAATGACCGCCTCGGCGGTTTTTATTTTCCATCCTGGCCGTCAAAGAGACGGGACGCGATAGAAAAAGCTCGCACGCCCAGACGCCATGGGCCTTTTGACGCATTGGCGGTCATCCTGCCACTGCACTAAAACCACAACTAAAACTCACGCCAAACGCTCAAGACAACGGAGGCCGCCGAATTTCGGTGGCCAGCAGGCCAGGCAATCTGCCATCCCCGCGATGAGAGTGACCCGGCGTTGAAAGATTCAGCACCGCACCGTCGGCCGCCATGCCGACAGCCATCCCCCCGCCGGGCGCAAGCCCTTCGCGATGGTGTGCGCGTGAATCCATGGGCACGAGGC
>JADYZH010000292.1 GCA_020853215.1 Sulfuritalea sp.
CGAATTCTCAAAGTCTGAACTCTGCAACCAAGGAAACCCTATGAAAGTCTATTACGACAAGGATGCCGATCTCTCCCTCATCATGGGCAGGAAGGTCACTATCGTTGGCTACGGATCGCAAGGCCATGCGCACGCGCAGAACCTTAGCGATTCGGGTGTCAAGGTTACGGTGGGCCTGCGCAAGGGTGGTGCGTCATGGGCCAAGGCGAAGAAGGCCGGGCTCAAGGTAGAGGAGGTCGCGAAGGCGGTCAAGGATGCTGACGTAGTGATGATGCTGTTGCCCGACGAAACCATCCCCGCTGTCTATTACGGTGATGTCGAGGCCAATATGAAGAAGGGTGCGGCGCTCGCTTTCGCGCATGGCTTCAACGTGCATTACAACCAGGTGGTTCCGCGCGCGGACGTCGACGTCATCATGGTCGCGCCGAAGGGTCCGGGTCATACGGTACGTTCCGAATATCTGCGTGGCGGCGGCGTGCCTTCGCTGATCGCGGTTCACCAGGACAAGTCGGGCAAGGCGAAAGACATTGCCCTGTCCTATGCCGCCGCAAATGGCGGAACCAAGGGCGGTGTGATCGAGACGAACTTCCGCGAAGAGACCGAGACCGACTTGTTCGGAGAGCAGGCCGTACTATGCGGCGGGCTGGTTGAACTGATCAAGGCCGGCTACGAGACGCTGACCGATGCTGGCTACGCGCCCGAGATGGCCTATTTCGAGTGCCTGCACGAGGTCAAGCTGATCGTCGATCTGATTTTTGAAGGCGGCATCGCCAACATGAACTACTCGATCTCGAACAATGCCGAGTATGGCGAGTACGTCACCGGCCCGAAGGTGATCGGTCCGGAGGCGCGCGCCGCAATGAAGGAAGCCCTCAGGGCGATCCAGGAAGGCGAGTACGCCAAGAAGTTCATCCTCGAAGGCCGCACCAACTATCCGGAGATGACGGCGCGCCGGCGCTTGATCGCGGCGCATCCGATCGAACAGGTCGGCGAGCAATTGCGGGCGATGATGCCCTGGATCAAGAAGAACAAGCTGGTCGACCAGACCAGGAACTGATTTCGCCGTGCCGCATGCAAGGGGCGCGGCTCGGTCGCGCCCTTTTTGTTTCCGGTTCCGGGACGGTGCGAGAGTCCGGATTCCGGGTTTGTTGCCGAAGCTGCGCGAGCCGCTAGAATAGCGGGCGTTGCCGTTGCCATTACTCGACCATGCCGCCAATTCCTCCCCGCAAGGCGTTGATGAATTCCGAACTGCGTCGGCGCGGCATTTATCTGCTGCCCAACCTGCTGACGACGGCCGCCCTGTTTTCCGGTTTTTACGCCATAGTCCAGGCCATGACGGGGCGCTTCGAACATGCGGCGGTTGCGATTTTCATCGCCATGGTTTTCGACGGCCTGGATGGCCGGGTCGCCCGCATGACTCGGACCCAGAGTGCTTTCGGCGCCGAATACGACTCGCTTTCCGATATGGTTTCCTTCGGTGCGGCTCCGGCGCTGATCGCGTTCGAGTGGGCGATGAAGGGCATGGGCAAGTGGGGCTGGATCGCCGCCTTCGTCTATTGTGCCGGTGCCGCTTTGCGCCTGGCCCGATTCAATACCAGCATAGACGTCGTGGACAAGCGCTTTTTCCAGGGGCTGCCAAGCCCGGCTGCGGCAGCCCTCGTGGCCGGTTTTGTGTGGATCATCAACGACCTTGATATTCCCGGCGAAGATGTTCGGTGGTATGCCTTCGCGCTGACGCTGTTCGCCGGCGTTACCATGGTCAGCACCCTGCCCTACTGGAGCGGCAAGGACATCAATATGCGGCGCAGTGTGCCGTTCATCGTGCTCCCGGCGATCGTGCTCGGCTATGTACTGGTATCGTCCTATCCGCCCGGGGTGTTGTTCGCCTTGTTCCTTGCCTATGCTCTGTCGGGCTATGTGGCGGCCGCAGGGGCTTGGCGCGCCGGAAAAAAGCGCGACCCGAACGAGGGTTGAGCCCGGAGACATTGACAACGCACCGATGCGCCGGTGGCTGAAAACGGTGTCGTTCCGGAATGGATCCCCTTCGGTGCAGGATTGCATATTCCTGGCTTGATGCCCAGGGTAGGCACCGCGGTGACGGCGTTTTGCGGTTTGTGCCGGGAACGACTGGCGGGTGGGCCTGCTCATTTCACATGCGGATCAAGCAGGTTGCCGTTCTGGCCGGGAGTGATGCGATGACGGGATCGGAATGTCGGTAACGGATGTCATCTGGAGCGTGCTGGCGCTGGCTGCCCTGCTGCTTGTCGGCCTGGCCTTGCGTGCCGAGCGTCGCCGCTTTGCCGCGCGCGGCAAGGCCGGGGCCTGGCTAGGGGTGCGGCTGGCCAGCCTGCCCATCGGCCTCGCCGCCGCCGCGGCGGTGTGGCTGCCCACGCGCGCCGTGGGCGGCCCGGAAGCGCTGGCGGCGTTCTACCTGCTGATGTTCTCGCTGGGGCCGCTGGTCTATTTCGGCCTGCACTGGCTCGCCGGGCGCATGGCCACACCCGCCCTGAGCGGCGGCGAATCGGCGGCGATCGGCGGCAGCGGCCTGTTGCTGGTGATTTTCCCGGCGCTGCTGGCCAGCATGGCGGCGCCCTGGGTGTATCAACTGGGGCAGGGCGCACAGCAGGCGCAGCGCAGCCTGGCCGCGGAAACGCCGCTGGCCCACCGCATCCTCGACCGCCGGCGTTTTCTGCTGCCCGATATCGGCGAGGTGCTGACCGAACATTGGCAGGCGCCGCCCGGCGTCAAGGTCGAGCGCATCGAATGGGAACTGGGCGGCCAGTACCTGCAGACCGGCGACAGCACCGGCAGCATCCTGTGCCGCGACGGCGAGGATTTCCATGTCTTCCGCCTCGCCGCCGCACCTGCCCCGCGCTGGCGCATGTATTGGCGCGACATGGCCGGCAGCACGCACCGTTCTGACTGGACATCGGCGCCGCCGGGGTCGACGCCGCAAGCCATGCCCCTG
Organism: Sulfuritalea sp.; assembly: GCA_020853215.1. Classification (GTDB taxonomy): domain Bacteria; phylum Pseudomonadota; class Gammaproteobacteria; order Burkholderiales; family Rhodocyclaceae; genus Sulfuritalea. The sequence goes on from JADYZH010000292.1 coordinate 2,969, forward strand.
GCCCCGGCCTGGATGCCGGACGGCTTCACGTTTCCGGTACGCATTCCGCGCGATTTCGTGACGGTCGAACGGCGCTGGGCCACGGGCAAGGTGCTGCAGTCCAATGCGATGGATGGCCAGGCGCTCCCCGCCCCGACCGATACCTGCCTGCCGTCGCCTTACCGCAACCGCGATGCTGAATCGGTGGTGACGAGTGTGGGGATCAGGATGTGGCTGGGCGGTGCCAAGCGCATGGGGCTCGCCTCTTTCAGCCGACCGACGGAGTGAGCGCTGGTGGCCGGAGCGCCGTCCCGCCGGCCGTCACCGGCAGGCCCGTGGCTCCGTCAGGGTTTCACATTCCTCCGCCCCGGGCCTGCCGGCGCCGGCCTCGTCGCCGTGTCGCCGGCGCCGACTTTTCAAAGCATTGAAGACCTTATTGCCGGCTATGCCAGTATTGGCATATACTGTCCGCAATGGGCAATGATGAGAAACCGCTGATCTGGCTCGGAGGCTCGCGCAAGGATCTTGCGGCCATGCCGAAGGCGGTGCAGCGCGAGTTTGGCTATGCGCTGCATCTGGCGCAGATCGGCAGCAGGCACGCGGGC
>JADYZH010000293.1 GCA_020853215.1 Sulfuritalea sp.
AAGGTCTTGACGTCGCCCTTGCCGATGTTGTCCACCAGCGCCTTCCACTGCTCGCCGAGCATGTCGACCTGCACCGCGGCGGACACCGCACGCGCCGCATGGCGGCCGATGGTGGAATGCATGGCGTCCAGCCCGACCTTGGTCTTGGCCAACGCCGAGACGGTATCGAGCGCCGCCGTGGCGTACTTCTTGGTCGGCTCGTGGCCGGCCGCGAGCATGGCCAGCACGCGCGCCAGGGGACCGACCTGGGTCACCTTGCCGTAGAAAGTCGGCGACTTGAGCCAGGAATACTTGGCGTCGTCTTTGAAGTCGGTGTAGTTCGGTTTGGTCTCGCCCTGGTAGGGATGCAGCGGCTTCTTCTCGCTGTAGTCGTACCACGAGTGCTTGACCGACTCCTCGACGCCCTTGGTGAAATACTCGTCGCCGAACTTGGTGATCGGCTTGAACTTGCCCAGGTCGCCGCCCTCGATATAGCCGCCGGGAAGGGCGAACTGGGTGCCCCTGGTGTCCATCGGGATGTCCGGCACCGCCAGGTAGTTGGTGACGCCCTTGCCGATCCTGGTCCAGTCAGCATAGAAAGCGCCGACCGCGGCGACATCGATCAGGTAGACGTTCTTGACGAAGTCGGAAAGCTCGTCGATGAAACCCTTGATCGCCATCAGGCGCTCGACGGTCAGCACCGCCTGCGAATCCGTCGCGATCGGGTTGGCGACACCGCCCACCGCCACGTTCTGGATGTGCGGCGTCTTGGCGCCGAGGATCGAGACGATCTTGTTGGCCTTGCGCTGCACTTCCAGCGCCTGCAGGTAGTGCGCCACGGCCATCAGGTTGACCTCCGGCGAGAGCTTCATCGCGGGATGGCCCCAGTAGCCGTTGGTGAAAATGCCCAGCTGGCCGCCATTGACGAAATGCTTGAGCCGCTCATGGGTCTTCCGCATTTCGTGCTTGTTGTTGAGGCTCCAGGAGGACAGGCTCTCGCCCAGCGCGGCGGCCTTGTCCGGATCGGCCTTCAAGGCCGAGGTGACGTCGACCCAGTCGAGCGCCGAGAGGTGGTAGAAATGCACGATCTGGTCATGCACCGCATGCGCCAGGATGATCAGGTTGCGGATGTACTGCGCGTTCAGCGGCACTTCCATGTTCAGGGCATTCTCCACCGCACGCACCGACGTGATCGCATGGACCGTGGTGCACACGCCGCAGATGCGCTGGGTGATGGCCCAGGCGTCGCGCGGGTCGCGGCCGAGCAGGATCAGTTCGACGCCGCGCCACATCTGGCCCGAGGACCAGGCCTTCCTGACGCGGCCGCCATCGACATCGACGTCGATGCGCAGGTGGCCTTCGATGCGGGTGATGGGATCAATCGTTACGCGCTTGGACATTTTCTTTCTCCATCCTGAACTTCACGTGAATACAACGCAGAGCGCGCCGGGTGACATCGAGCGCAGCGAGCAAACTTTGTTCCCCGTCCCGGGGCGGGGCAACGGGGTGGGGGGGGCCGCATAAACGCCGCTAGCCTTCATGATGATTGGCGAAGCCAACGTCATGACGGCTAGTGGGTAGCGGCTTCCCGGGGCAGCACCGGGAAGCGACGGGTGATGACGATGTAACCGAGAACCTCGAGGGCGAACATGCCGGCCGTGACCAGCACCTCCGCCAGGGTCGGGAAATAGCTGAAACCGCCGGAATCACCGACGATGGTCTCGTAGCCGATCAGGAAGCCGTTGAGGCGCAACATGGCGCCGCCCAGCATCAGCAACACGCCGGCAAGGAACAGCCGCGCCGGATTGCGGCGGTTGTTCTCGGCGCCGATCAGGATCAGCGGGGCAATGAAACTCAGCATTTCGATCCAGAAGCACAGTGCCTCGATCGAAGGTACAAAGGCCCCGGGCAGCGCGCCGCGCAACACCAGGTCGGCGATGCGTATCACCAGGTACACGGCGAGGAAGCCGAGCATGATTTTCGCCAGCGGCGTCAGCAGATGGCCTTCGATCCTGCGCCGGTAGGCGGTCGAGGTCAGGCAGGACTCGAACAGCACCACCGCATAGCCCATGGTGATGGCGCTCAACAGGTAGAGCGCGGGCTGGATCGGCGTTTGCCACAGCGGATGGATCTGCACCCCGAGCACCACCAGCAGCGTCCCCAGCGAGGACTGGTGCATCATCGGCAGCAGCGTGCCCAGCGCGATGATGAAGAACATCGCCCTGCCTACCTTCTTCTTCAGCTCGAGCTTGCCCTGCTGCTCGAGGATCACCGGCGAGAACTCGATCCACATCACGATGATGTAAAGCGAGATGCACACCGCCACCTCGAACATCACCGAATTCAGGTTGATGGACCAGGGATTGAACATGTGCCAGACGTTCCAGGGACGCCCCAGGTCGAAGATGACGCCGGCACCGGCCAGGGTATAGCCGAACAGACTCGCCAGGAGCGCCGGTCGCACCAGCGGGTGATATTCACCCTTGTTGAAGATGTAGACCAGCATCGCCACCGAGAAGCCGCCGCAGGCGAAGGCCGAGCCGATGACGACATCGACCACCACCCAGATGCCCCAGGGATAGCCATCGTTGAGGGCGGTGACGGAGCCGAGGCCGAACAGGAAGCGCACCATCAGGATCGCCACCATCAGGGCGATCAGCACGCCGCAGGTCAGGGTAAGCGCATTGACCAGGCTGCCGCCGACCGGCGCGGGCGCCGCATGATTGTGGTTGGCCATGATCAGGTCCCCTCCTTGCCGGATTCATCATCCTCCGGCTTTACATTGCGCTTGGCGACGAACGTCATCGCACCGAGCACGGCGAAGGGCATCAGCAGCCCGCCATACAGCGTGTGCTGGATGGTTTCCGACATCGCCGCCGCGGCATCGGGCGGCAGGTCGGGCATGCCCAGCTTCTGGAAATTCACTCCCGACAGTTTGAGCACCTGGGTGCCGCCGTATTCCTTCTCGCCATAGACATGCTGCAGGTACTTGCCGGCCTGGGTTTCATAGCTCTGGTCCGGCTCGTCGCGCCAGCCGGCGCGCATCATCACGCCCTTGCCGTCCGGCTTGCCCTGCAGAGCCTTTTCCTGGGCGTGGCGCAGGTGCCCGCGCGGAAAACGGTTCATCTCGCCCGGCTTCATGGCCAGCCGGCGCTTGGCCTCGGCCAGCAGGTCCTCGGTGCGGCCGAAGAGCGTGGCCCCGGTGGGACAGACCTCGGCGCAAGCCGAATAGTGGCCGTCCTTGTGGCGATGGCGGCACAGCTCGCACTTGCCAATGCGGCCGGTGGGGGAATCGTACTGGTACTTGGGAATGCCGAAGGGGCAGGCGGCGACGCAGTAGCGGCAGCCGATGCACTTGTCGGGGTTGTAGCCGACCACCCCGGTCACCGGGTCCTTGGTCATCGCCGACACCGGGCAGGCCGAGACGCAGGACGGGTCGCCGCAGTGCATGCAGGACGTCTTCATGAAAGCGAAGCCGTTGGTCTCCTGGTCCTTGGCATCCATGGTGCCGTTGCGGTACATCTTGATCAGGTTGAAGGTATAGCCCGAGGTGTCGAGCGGCGTGTCCCACAGGTGGTCGAGCGTGGAGAACTCGGCCGGGTTGTCGTTGGCGGTCTTGCAGGCGGCGACGCAGGCCTTGCAACCCACGCAGAGGGTGCTGTCGTAGAGCAGGCCCAGGGCTTCGGGCGGACGCGGGCGGGTTTCACGCGCCAGGACGGGAGTCGCCACGGCGCCGGCGGTGGCCGCCGCGCTTCCCGCCAGCACCCCCTTGAGGAAATCTCGCCGGGTGCCCATGATCAGGCTCCGGCCTTGTCGTCGGCAGATTTACCGGCGGCTTTGGTACGCTCGGCCTCCTCGGCGGCGTGGGACAGACCCAAGTTGCGGGTCAGCATCACGGCAGCACCGGCGGCGGCGCCGGCCACCGCAGCCACTGCGGCGGCGGATGCGAAGGAAGCGGCCTTGCCCTGCTCTTCGACGATGCGCGGATATTGCAGCGGCGGCGCGACGTTGAGCATTTTGGCGACCTGGTGGATCGGCTTGGTGAAGCCGACGCCCTTTTCGGTGCAGCCGATGCAGGGATGGCCGCAGCCGACCGGCCAGTTGTTCTCGCCGGCATCGCCGAAACCCAGGGTCGAGCAGTTGGCATAGGTCTCGGGGCCCTTGCAGCCCAGCTTGTAAAGGCAGTAGCCCTGGCGGTGGCCGGAATCGCCGAATTCCATGGCGAAACGGCCGGCATCGAAGTGGGCGCGGCGTTCGCAGTTTTCGTGGATCAGGCGTGAGTAGGCAAACTTGGGGCGGCCCAGCTTGTCGAGTTCCGGCAGCTTGCCGAAGGTGAGGAAATGCACCACGGCGGCGAGGAAGTTGTAGGGGTTGGGCGGGCAGCCGGGGATGGTCATCACCGGCTTGCCGAGGATTTCGGCAACGCCGGCGGAGCCGGTCGGGCTCGAGTCGGCGCCGGAGATCGAGGGAATCGTCGAGGGCATGCCGCCCCAGGAGGCGCAGGAACCAATGGCGATCACGGCGGCCGCATCGGCCGCGCATTCCTTGACCATGTCGATCGCGGTCTGGCCGCCGATCTTGCAGTAGATGCCATTGGCCTTGGTCGGGATCGCGCCTTCCACCACCAGCACGTACTTGCCCTTGTTGGCCTTCATCGCCGCCTTGCGCGCGGCTTCGGCCTGGTGCCCGGCGGCGGCCATCAGGGTCTCGTGGTAGTCGAGCGAGATGACGTCGAGGATGAGTTTTTCCAGGGTCGGATGCTCGGCGCGCAACAGCGACTCGGAGCAACCGGTGCATTCCTGGAAGTGCAGCCAGATTACCGACGGCCGTTTTGCGGCTTCCACCGCCTTGGCCACAGCAGCCTCCGCTCCGGCCGGCAAACCCATGGTCGCCGCGAGCGTCGCGCAGAACTGCAGGAATTCGCGCCGCGGCATTTCTAGGCGTTTCTCGACGTCCTGCAGCGTCTTGCGGCTGGTGTCGAAAATATCGTTCATGTTGCCCATGTTTGCTATCCCCTCCAAGAGCCAGGCCGCGTTCGGACCTGATTATGGAGAATCATTAGCAAATCTTGGACCATCGCAAGAAACTACTTTAAAAACTTTAATTTCAATTTGTTATATTTGTTTTTTTATAATGTACATTAACTTTATACGGTTAGTTGATTACCATCGCACTAACCATATCCACTCTTGATTCAGCCCACGAAGGAATGAATCCCGACCTAAGATGCAAAGACGCCAGAGTCGAAGTAGCCCGGCATGGACCAAAGACGCAAACCTCCATGTAAGTCGGCGCCGGGGGCACGGCGACTACTGATTGATTCAAGAAACAGGTCTTGAGGGCACTGCGCGGCCCACACCCACCGGCGGACCATGGCCCATCAAACGGCGAAAAGCCCGTTTCGGCATGATCACCAAAAGGGGCTTTTCGCTTGACGCTTTAGCCGGACTTGTAATGCGCCCGCAAGCTGAGACTCAAATCGGCGCTGCCCATCTGGGCTGGAGTCAGCAAGACTCCAAATCAAGGGGTAAAACACTAGGTCGCGAATATTGGTTCAGCGCTAAGTTCCTCCCGAAGATGCCTTCAAGTCGAATGCAAGTTCAATGTATGCCTCCTTGTGGGCAATGTCAAATCGCAGCATTGTCCAATGGGGTATGAGTCTGAGCGGGGAACGTGAATCCAACCGGGTATGAGTCTGAACCGGTAGCCGGGGTCGATCAATATGCGAGGCATGGTGATCGAAATGAACGACGAGCAACTGCGTACCTTGGCGGATTTACAGGGATTTCTGGACGGGGCGGTGGCGATGGATTTCACGGTCGTGGAAGGCGAGCGATACGCGTTCATCGCGCGCACCGTCAAGCGCTTCGGCTATGGGCGGTTGAATCGAGCCGACAAGGCTGTGGTGCTGCGCTTTCTGGAGCGCGTCAGTGGCTATTCGCGTCAGCAGATCAGCCGCCTGGTCAAACGGGGCGGCGAGCGACGAGTGCTGGTCAAACGCTATCGTGGCTCCCGGCACAGCAACGACAACGCCCAGGCCGAGTCCAAGAACGGCGCCATCGTGCGCAAGCATCTGGGTTACAGCCACATCCCGCAGCGCTTTGCGGCACCGGTCAATGAGTTCTGTCGCGACTACACGCGGTATCCATGGGCGAAGCAGCCGTTTCATTGCAAGCCTCAGCGTTGACGACATGCGCGAACAGACAGGCCCGCGATTCCACCTTCAAGCCGATTTTGTCGGCAGTGCACCTGCCCGCCGATCGAATCGCAGGGTGACATCAAATACATTCTCGGCGCAAACGTCGATGCAGCGCCCGCAGTTTGTGCAGGCTGAACCGAGGATGACCGGCGTGCCGCTCCCCTTGAGGGCAGGCTTGATCACCTGCGGTTCGGGACAGACGATGAAACAGTCGGCACAATCGGTACAGGCATCGCGCCGCCTGGCGCGCACCCGGATCAGCGAATAGCGACCCAAAATCGCATAGAAGGCCCCCATCGGGCAAAGGTGTCCACACCAGCCGCGCGGTGCCACGAGGAAATCGTAAATGAAGACGGCGACAACGACGGCGATGCCGGAACTGAAGCCGAAAAGCAGTTCCCTGGGTAATAGCGTCACCGGATTCACCACTTCCCAGACCAACGATCCGGTCGCCGCCGCAGCGGCCAGTACACCGAACAGCAACCAATAGCGGGTCGCTCGCGGCGGAACGCGGCCAGGTGGCAGGCCGAGTCGGTGACGCAACCAGGCGGCGGCATCGGTGAGCATGTTGATCGGGCAAACCCAGGAACAAAACACCCGCCCGCCGAACAGGATGTAGAAAACGATCAGCATGAGCGCACCGTAGAGCGCTGTGGCCGGAAGGCGGTGGCCGGCCGCGAATTGCTGCGCGACGACGAAAGGCTCGGAGAGTCGGATCCGGTCTACAAGAAGGCTGGAGGCGAAGTTGCCGTCAAGCAGCCACGGCCCCCCGAGCGGCCCAACCATGAACAGGAGCAGCAAGGATAACTGGCTGATCCGGCGCAGCAGGAGCCAGTGGTGGGCTGCCACCCAGCCCTTGGCAAGGATCGCGTCGTGTCCTGCGCGCTTCATCGCCTCAGTCCTTGCCTGTGGCCGCCGCCGGCGGTCGAACCGCCGCCGCGACGTGTCCCGGCCGGCCCTCCGGCCACTGTCCGCGCAAGAGCCCGGCCTTGGCCGCCGCAAGCGGCACCACGCGGATGGCCGCGACATCGGGAACGCAGGCGTGTTCGCACTTGCCGCAACCGGTGCATCGGGCGGAGTGGACGGTAGGCACGAACACCCTGCGCCCATGGTCGCCGTAACGGATTTCCATGGTGATGGCTTCGCCCTTGATCGGGCATGCACGATAGCAGGCATCGCAATGCATTCCCTGCAGGCTCAGGCACTCTTCCCGGTTGACCACTTCGGCGATTCCCATCCGGGCCGCTTCGATCGATCGAAGGCCGGGATCGAGGGCCGCCGTCGGACAGGCGGCGAGGCAGGGGATGTCGCTGCACATCTCGCAGGGCACACTGCGCGCATCGAAATGCGGCGTGCCGCTGGCAAGGCCGGCGTTGCCGGGAAGCAACTTGAGCGTCCCGTAGGGGCAGCCGCGCACGCACAGGCCGCAGCGCACGCAGGCGGCGGCGAAGTCCGCTTCCGGCAGGGCGCCCGGCGGGCGAAGCAGGACGTTCGGCGCCGCGCCGGCCTTGCCCAGCCCGGCAAACAGCAGCAAGGAGATGACCGTCGCACCACCCATCGCAACCACCGAATTGCCGAGAAACCTCCGTCGGCCTGACATTACCGCCGCAGAACTGGGCTTGACGCCTTCGGGTTCAGACATGAATGCAGGGCCTCCTTTGGGCAACGGCAGGCGATGACCGAACGGGTCCGACGACTGCAGTAAATTCTAGGCACACTTGCTCCGGGGCCGTTATCCCAATTCGGCAAGCCGCAAACGGTCTTTGCACCCGCCGATCTGTAGTTTAATGGGGCACACTTTTTTCCAAACACCATGGCCCTCAAATCCACCATATTCAAGGCGGAACTCCAGATCGCCGATCTGGACCGCAATTGTTACCAGAACCATGCACTGACCGTTGCCCGGCATCCGTCGGAAACCGACGAGCGCATGATGGCGAGGATTCTGGCATTCGTGCTGTATGCCGATCCCGCCCTGATATTCGGCAAGGGCCTGTCCTCCGAAGACGAACCGGATCTATGGCGCAAGGATCTGACCGGCGCCATCGAACTCTGGATCGAAGTGGGCCTGCCCGACGAAAAACGCATCCGGCGCGCTTGCGGACGCGCCCGCCAGGTCGTGGTGCTGACCTACGGCGGCCGCGTCGCCGACATGTGGTGGCAGCAGAACAAGGCGGCACTGCAACGGCAGGACAATCTCGCAATCATCAACCTCGCGGCTGAAGAATCCCGCGCACTGGCGGCCCTGGCGGCGCGCGGCATGCAATTGCAATGCACGCTCCAGGAAGGCGAGCTGTGGCTGATCGTCGACGGCGAGAACACCCGCATCGCGCCGGAAACCAGGATGGCGCCACCCGCGCGCTGACCAGGTCTTAGTCGGAATCCCGTCCGGCGATCTTCGCAGCTGCAGTGCGCAGCAACACGGCATCGTCCTCGCCGCCCCAGCCGCGCTCCAGGGTTTCCGCGAACAGTGCCAAGGCGCGTTCGCCGAAGCTCGCGTCGCTGCCGGCAGCGGCCGCCATCGCCACACCCAGTCCGATGTCCTTGTGCAGGATGCGGGCGTGGGCGCGCGGCGCAAAGTCGCAGGCAAAGGCGCGCGGTAGTCGATCGGCGACGATCCAGCTCTGTCCGGAACTGGCGCCGATCACCGCCAGCATCAGTTCGGGGTCGAGACCAAGGTGCTGGCCCATGGCCAATACCTCGGCGCCCGCGGCGAGGTTGATCCCGGCCAGCAGGTTGTTCACCAGCTTCATGCGCGCGCCGTCACCTGGTCGTTCGGAAATCCGGAAGCGCTTGTCGGCCAGTGCCGCCAGCACCGGCTCGGCACGCGCCAGCACGGCCTGCGCACCGGCCAGCATCAGGGAAAGCTGGCCGGCTTCGGCACGCAGCGGCCCACCCGAGATCGGTGCATCCAGCGCCACCGCGCCGGTGGCCTCGATTCGCGTCGCAAGCCGCTCGGCATCTTCCGGGGCGATGGTGCTGCACAGGGCGACCACCGTATCCGGCCGCCAGCCGGCGGCGGCCGGCTCGGCTTCGCGGAACAGGGCATCCTCGATTTCGCCGGCATCGACCACCACGACCAAGATCAATTCGCATTGCGCCGCCAGTTCGCGGGCGCTGGTCGCCAGCCGCGCGCCGGCCGCGAGCGCCGCCGCTTCCGCCGCGGGCTGCAGGTCGCGGGCGACGACCTCGAAACCGGCGCGCATCAGGGCCCTGGCCATCGGCAGGCCCATGTTGCCGACACCGATCACCCCTATGGTTCTCATCCGGGATCTCCCTGTTGCGGCAGCTCATGCAGCGCTTCCGCCACGCCTCCCTGCACCAGCGGCAGCGGCACCGCCAGCATCAGGTTCAGCGGCAGGCCGAAATCCTCGACGGCATAGCCGGTGGCATCGCGCCAGCGCCCGTCGGCGCCCGGCCCGCCGGCGCGCAGGCGCTCGCGCAAAGGCCGCAGGTCGTCGGCATAGGCGATCACGGTCTTGCCCAGCGCCAGCGCGTAGCCGATTTCGACACAGGTGCCCGAATCCGGTTCGTCGCCGCGAAACGGGTTGAGGTTGGCCAGCACCGCGTCGGCCGCGGCGATGCGCTGCAGGTTGCTGCGGTAAATGACGGCCGCGGTCGCCGGGATGTCGTCGTCCTGCGGGATCAGGGCCTCGTGCCCGGCGGCGCGGCACAGTTCGCGCACCTGGCCGGCCCAGGACGCGGCATCGGGACGGAACACGTCCGGTCCGGCAAGGTAGAGCTTCATGCGCCGGCCTTCATCTCGTCTGCCACCAAAAAGTGCAGCCGCCACGGCACGCGGCGTCCTGCTTCAGATCTCCTCCTGGCCGAGCATGATCAGTTCGTAGATGGCCTTGGGCGTGCCCGGCAACTGGGCGATATGGACCGCGGTCATGCCGTCGAGCCGGGCAATCTCGATGTCGGCGCCGACCGCCAGCAGCAGTTCGACCGGGGAGGCATGGCCATGGAGGATCGCCGTGATCAGCGCCGTGTTGCCGTCCTGGTCCTGGGCATCGACATCACAGCCGGCACTGACCAGCGTCGCCGCGATGCTTTCATGGCCGCCCGCGGCGGCCGCGTGCAGCGGCCGTTCCCTGTTCGGGCCGAGCACCTCGACATTGGTCCCGGCCTCGCACATCACCCGCACCGCCGCGACGCAGCCGAGTTTGGCCGCGACGTAGAGCGGCGGACCGTCGCGCGCCAGCATCGCCTCGGTGAGGCTGATATTCACCCAGTCGGCGGGTGTCAGTTCGGGTGAGGGCATGGATCAGCCCAGAGTCCCGCCCAGAAACGCCAGCGTGCGACTCCAAGCCTGGTTGGCGCAGGCGGCATCGTAGACCTCGCCGCGGCGTTCGTTGAAGAAGGCATGATCAGCCTGGTAGCGATACAAATCCGGCATCGCACCCTTGGCGCGCATCGCGGCTTCGAGCGCGTCGACCGCAGCCGGCGTACACCAGTCGTCCTTGCTGGCGAAATGACCCTGGAAGGGAATCCGGATGTTGGCCGGGTCGGCGAACTCCTTCGGCGGAATGCCGTAGAAGCACACGCCGGCGGCCAGATTCGGCACATGCACGGCGGCGGCGATGGTAAGCGCGCCGCCCATGCAAAAGCCCATCACGGCGACCTTGCCGCAACCACTCTCACCCATTGCGCGCAGGTGATCCACCGCGCCGCGAATGTCCTGGTGCGTGGCGCCGGGAAAATCCAGGCCGTTCATCAGGTGGCTCGCCTCGTCGGGCTGTTGCGTGACGCGGCCCTTGAACAGGTCGGGCGCAAGGGCATTGAATCCGGCGCGGGCGAAGCGGTCGGCGACACCGCAGATCTGGTCGTTGAGCCCCCACCATTCCTGGATCACCACCACGCCGGGACGACCCTGCCCGGCCGTCGCGAGATAGCCGCGGCAAGCGCTGCCGTCGGGCCGGCTGAAATCGATCATGTGTCCCACGTCCATCTCCTCGTTTGCGGCAAAGCATGCAATTTACCGGAAATCGGCGGCCGTCGATGCGCGGCTTTCTCCCCGGGTCCCTCTCGTATAATGCAGCCCATTCCTCGCCGACAAATCCGCCGTGAATCCCGATCTCGCCCGCCTGCAGCCCTACCCCTTCGAAAAGCTGCGCCACCTGTTCGCCGGCGTGTCGCCGGCGCCGACTTTTCGCGAAATCAAGCTGTCGATCGGCGAGCCGCAGCATCCGACGCCGCCTTTCATCCAGCGTGCGCTGGCCGACAACCTGGCCGGGCTGGCCAACTATCCGACGACGCAGGGGTCGGATGCGCTGCGCCAGGCCATCGCCGCGTGGATCGCCCGCCGCTACGGCGTGCCGCTGCCCGACTTCATGACCCAGGTGGTACCGGTGAATGGCTCGCGCGAAGCCCTGTTCGCCTTCGCCCAGGCCGTCATCAATCGTGCCGGCGGCACGGCAAACGTGGTCTGCCCCAATCCCTTCTACCAGATCTACGAAGGCGCCGCCCTGCTCGCGGGGGCGCAACCGGTATTCCTCAATACCGTGCCGCACGACGACTTCGAAATGGACTGGAGCGCGCTGCCCGAGAGCACCTGGCGCGACGTGCAACTGGTGTATGTCTGTTCGCCAGGCAATCCGACCGGCAAGGTCATGGATCTCACGGCATGGAAAACCCTGTTCGAGCTTTCCGACCGCCACGGCTTCGTCATCGCTTCGGACGAGTGCTACTCGGAGATCTACTTCGACGAAGGGAAGCCGCCGCTGGGCGGGCTTGCCGCCGCCGCGCAACTGGGCCGCCACGACTACCGCAACCTGGTCGCCTTTTCCAGCCTGTCGAAGCGCTCCAACGTGCCGGGCCTGCGCTCCGGCTTCGTCGCCGGCGATGCAGCGATCCTCAAGAAATTCCTGCTCTACCGCACCTACCACGGCAGCGCCATGAATCCGGCGGTGCAGGCGGCCAGCATCGCGGCCTGGGGCGACGAGGCCCACGTGCGCGACAACCGCCGCATGTACGCCGAAAAATTCCACGAGGTGACGCCGCTGGTCGCCCATCACCTCGATTGCCGGATTCCCGACGCCGGCTTCTACCTCTGGGCCAGGACCCCGATCGCCGACACTGACTTCGCCCGCGAACTGCTGCGGCAGAAGAACGTCGTGGTGCTACCGGGCAGCTATCTGGCGCGCGAGGCCGCAGGCATCAATCCGGGCGCGAACTTCATCCGCATCGCGCTGGTGGCCAGCCACGAGGAATGCCTCGACGCCGCGCAGCGCATCAACGATTTTTGTCTGTCTCTCTGAAAGAAATAGCAATGAACGAACTCCAGCAGATCATCGAAGAGGCCTGGGAAGACCGCGCCAACCTCAGCCCCGCCATCGCCCCGGCGCGTTTCGGCGATGCCGTGGCGCATGTGCTGGGCGAACTCGACGCGGGCACCCTGCGCGTCGCCGAGAAAATCGACGGCGAATGGACCACGCACCAATGGATCAAGAAGGCCGTGTTGCTGTCCTTCCGCCTCGAAAACAACGCGCTGATGGATGGCGGCCCGATGCGCTACTTCGACAAGGTGCCGAACAAGTTCGCCAACTACGACACCTACAGCTTCGAGAAGGGCGGCTTCCGCGTCGTGCCGCCCGCCGTGGCGCGGCGCGGCAGCTTCATCGGCAAGAACGTGGTGCTGATGCCCAGCTTCGTGAACATCGGCGCCTATGTCGATGAGGGCACCATGGTCGACGCCTGGGCCACCGTCGGTTCCTGCGCCCAGATCGGCAAGAACGTGCACCTGTCGGGCGGCGTCGGCATCGGCGGCGTGCTGGAACCGCTGCAGGCCAACCCGACCATCATCGGCGACAACTGCTTCGTCGGCGCCCGCTCGGAAGTGGTCGAGGGCGTCATCGTCGAAGACAACTGCGTGATCTCGATGGGCGTGTATATCGGCCAGAGCACCAAGATCTACGACCGCGCCACGGGCGAAGTCATGTATGGTCGCATTCCGGAAGGCTCGGTGGTGGTCAGCGGCAACCTGCCCTCGGCCGACGGCAAGTACAGCCTGTATTGCGCCGTCATCGTCAAGCGCGTCGATGCGCAGACGCGGGCCAAGACCGGCATCAACGAACTGCTGCGCGACTGAGTCACAGGGACGGAAGGCAAAGGAGAAACGCATGGGTACGATGCAGCGGCTGTTCCAGTTGATGGCGGAAAAAAAGGCGTCGGACCTGTTTCTCTCGGTCGGCGCCCCGATCACCGTCAAGATGCTCGGCAATTCGGTGCCGATCAATCCGGCCATCCTCGATGCGGCGACGGTGCGCAACCTCCTCGCCGAAGTCCTCAACGAGGACCAGCTGGCGGAGTTGGAGCGCGAGCGGGAACTGCAGACGCGGGTGGTCGCGCCCGACGTCGGCGTTTTCCGCCTCTCCTGCTTCTTCCAGCGCGGCACGCCGGCCCTGGTGGCACGCTACATCCCGGTCGACATCCCGAAATTCGAGACCCTTGGCCTGCCGCCGGTGCTGAAAGACGTGATCATGGAAAAGCGCGGCCTGATCCTAATGGTCGGTGCCACCGGTTCCGGCAAATCGACCACGCTGACCTCGATGATCGATCACCGCAACGAGAATGCCTCGGGCCACATCCTGACGCTGGAAGACCCGCTCGAATTCCTGTTCAAGAACAAGAAATCCATCGTCAACCAGCGCGAAGTCGGCACCGACACCAAGGCCTACCAGATCGCGCTGAAAAATGCCCTGCGCCAGGCGCCGGACGTGATCTTCATCGGCGAGATCCGCGACAAGGACACCATGAGCCAGGCCATCGCCTACGCCCAGTCCGGCCACCTGTGCCTGGCGACGCTGCACGCCAACAACAGCTACCACGCCATGAGCCGCATCATCAGCTTCTACCCGCTGGACAACCGCCCGTCGCTGCTGGCCGACCTGTCGGTGACACTGAAGTGCGTGATCTCGCAGCGCCTGTGCAAGAAGCCCGATGGCGGGCGCGTCCCGGCCATCGAGGTGCTGCTCAATTCGCGCTACATCGCCGAACTGATCGAAAAAGGCGACCTCGGCGAGATCAAGGACGCCATGGAAAAGAGCATGGTTCCGGGCAGCCAGACCTTCGAGCAGAGCCTGTTTTCGCTCTACAGCAGTGGCGTCATCACGCTCGACGAGGCGCTCGGCAATGCAGATTCCGCCAACAACCTGCAGCAGGTGATCAACAACGCGGCGGCCCCTGCCGCGGCCGCCAAGCCCGCCGCGCCGGCGGCGGCCAATCCGAACGCCGCGCCCGATTACACCAAGTCGGTCGCGCCGGGATCCTTCAGCGAATTCAAGCTGAACATGGACCCCGAATGACGGTTCTGGAAAAAGCCCGGGCGCTGATCGCGCGCCCCTCGGTCACGCCCGACGACGCCGGCTGCCTCGACCTGATCGCCTCCTGGCTGGTTCCGCTGGGCTTCTCCATCGAGCGCATCGATGCCGGCGGCGTGTCGAATCTCTGGGCGCGGCGCGGCTCCGTTGGCAAACCCGGCGGCAAACTGCTCTGCTTCGCCGGCCACACTGACGTGGTGCCCACCGGCCCGCTGGAACAATGGACCTCGCCACCCTTCGAACCCACGGTACGCGACGGCTATCTCTACGGCCGCGGCACCGCCGACATGAAAAGTTCGATCGCCGCCTGCGTGGTGGCCATGGAAAGGCTGGCAAGTCGCCATCCCGCCGGTGCCGACTTTTCGCTGGCCATGCTGCTGACCTCGGACGAGGAAGGTGACGCCATCGACGGCACGGTGCGCGTGGTGGAAGCGCTCAAGGCGCGCAATGAGACCATCGATTTCTGCATCGTCGGCGAGCCCACCTGCGTCAGCCGGCTCGGCGACACCATGAAGAACGGCCGCCGCGGTTCGCTCTCCGCGAAGCTCACCATCAAGGGCGTGCAGGGCCATGTCGCCTATCCGCACCTGGTGAAGAACCCGGTGCATCTGGTGGCGCCGGCGCTGGCCGAACTCGCCGTAACGTCCTGGGATGCCGGCAACGAGTATTTCCCGCCGACCAGCTTCCAGATCTCCAACGCCCACGCCGGCACCGGCGCCGGCAACGTCGTACCCGGCAGCTTCGTGATCGACTTCAACTTCCGCTTTTCCACCGCCAGCAGCGTCGAAGGCCTGCAAGCGCGCGTGCATCAACTGCTCGACCGCCACGGCCTCGAATACGACATCGCCTGGACGCTGGGCGCCAGACCCTTCCTGACGCCGCGCGGCGAACTCTGCGCGGCGCTGGCGGCCGCCGCGGCCGACGCAACCGGCATCGCCACCGAACTCTCGACCAGCGGCGGCACCTCGGATGGCCGCTTCATCGCCGACATCTGCCCGCAGCTGGTCGAATTCGGCCCGGTGAATGCCAGCATCCACAAGGTCGACGAGCGCATCGCCGTCGCCGATCTGGAACCGCTGGCGCGCATCTACGAACTGACTTTCGACCGGCTGATGTCAAATTGATCGATAGCACCACCGACGAACTGCATACCGTGCGCGACTGGCTGCGCTGGGCGGTCAGCCGCTTCAACGAGGCCGGCCTGTGCTATGGCCACGGCACCGAAAACGCCTGGGACGAAGCGGTCTGGCTGGTGCTGGCCACCCTGCACCTGCCGCGCGACACGCTCGAGCCCTGGCTCGACGCCCATTTGACCAAGCCGGAACGTCTGGCGCTGCTCGGCAACCTGCAGCAACGCGTGGTGCACCGCCTGCCCACCGCCTACCTGGTGCAGGAAGCCTGGCTCGGCGAGTTCCGCTTCTACGTCGACCAGCGCGTCATCGTGCCGCGCTCATATTTTGCCGAGCTGCTGCAAACCGGCTTTGCGCCCTGGATCCAGGACCCGGAAGCCGTCGAATCGGCGCTCGACCTGTGCACCGGCTCCGGCTGCCTCGCCATCCTGATGGCAAACGCCTTCCCCAATGCTGCCGTTGATGCCATCGACATCTCGGCGGATGCCCTGGTGGTGGCCAGCCGCAACATCGCTGACTACCACTTGGAAGATCGCGTCAAGCCGGTTGAATCCGACCTCTTCGCCGCCGTACCGGGCAAGCGCTACGACCTCATCGTCTGCAACCCGCCCTACGTCACGGCAGACGCCATGGCCGCCTTGCCCCCCGAATATCGCCACGAGCCGTCGCTGGCGCTGGCCGCCGGGCCGGACGGCCTCGACGTGGTGCGCCGCATCCTCGCCGCGGCGCACGCCCACCTTAATCCCGGCGGCGTCATCGCCATCGAGGTCGGCCACAACCAGGACCTCGTCACCGCGGCCTTCCCCGACCTGCCGGCAGTCTGGCTCGACACCGAACACGCCCAAGGCAAGGTATTCCTGCTGACGCGCGAAGACCTGCCGGTCTGAACCGGGCACCGCCGTCACGGCTTGCGCGCCACCATCCCGATCAATGCCGAGCGCCCCTTGTGGCCGCGGCCTTCGGCAACATCCTCCTCGTAGTCGATGAGCTCCTCGATCTCCCAGCCGGCGAAGGCCTCGCGCAGCAATTCCGGCGTGTAAAGATTTTCCGGAATGCCGGGCCCGCCGGTGGCGTACTCGATCTGCTTCGGCGTATAGCCCTGCAGCAGGATGCGCCCGCCGCGACAGACCAGCTGCTTCATCGCGGCGAACTGCCGTACCCGCTCCTCGGGCCCGGTGAACTGTATGAAAATCCCGATCACCCAGTCGAAGACCCCGTGCATGGGTGCCGGCGGCCAGCCCGGCGCCAGCATGTCGGCCTGCAGGAAATCGATCGTCACCCCGCGCCCGGCCGCCAGCCGCCGCGCCTTCTCCAGCGCCACGGTAGATAGCTCGACAGCGGTCACCTGCAGCCCCTGCTCCGCGAGCCAGACCGAGTTGCGCCCCTCGCCGTCGGCCAGGCACACGGCCGTACGCCCGTTTTGCAGCAGGCCGGCGCGATGCGCCAGAAAATGGTTCGGCTCGGTACCGAACAGGTAATCGTCGCCGGCATCCTGATAGCGCGCGTTCCAGCGTTTTTCCTGGCTCATGAAAACGATTCTCCGTCTTCGATCGAAATCGGCATGGTAAGCGCAGTACGGCCATCGCGCATCGCCGTCCCGCCGCCGCCGACTTTTTCGGGCTGCGCCGGCATCACGCCCGGCCGGGTCTCCGCTAAACTCCATGCATCGGCTTTCAAGCGTGCTTCAGCATGACCTCCACACCGGCAAGACCTGCGTCGCGCAATCCCCTGCTCGATACCCTCGGCGCGAATTTCGCCGTATTCCGCGAATGCCGGCCCCTGGCCCTGGGCATCCACAAAGCCATCATTGCAAGGATGCCGGAGCTCGATGCCGCGCAACTGCGCCTCGCACTGCGCATGCATACGGCATCGACGCGCTACCTCAAGGCGCTGCAGGCTGCCGGCGAACGTTTCGACCTCGACGGCGAGGCGACAGGCGAGGTGACGGCGGAACAGCGTGAAGTCGCCGCCACCACCTTGCGCGAACGCTTCAGGAAGCAGGCCGAGCGCAGAAAGACCGAAGAGTTGGCGAAAAAGGCCGCACAAGAGCAACGGGAAGCGCAACAGAAGCGCCAGGAAAAACTGGCCCAGCTCGCTGCTCGCTTCAACACCCGCTGATTGCCGCGCCTGGCTGATCTTCGCAGCCGATCGGCCCGGTACATCGCCACTGGATCGCGCGCCGGGCACGGAGATGCCGTGGCGCCGGCGCCGACTTTCCTGCTTGCGCTATCTCCGGCTCAATTCGATCTCGTCGCGGTGGCCGAAACCCTTGCTGTTGTCGATAAAGCAAACACGGTCCGGAGTCAGCCTGAACCAGCGCACCCGGGCCAGTGCCTCCACGATGGATGGCGGAATGACGGCTGCCGCGCCGACGATGGGAAACTTCTCGCCATACAGGCGCCGCGCGAGCTTCTCCTGTTCGCCCTGCAGTTCGACGACGCGGCCTTCGAGCTGGATGCCCTTGATCTGCTTCCAGTCATTGCAATCATCCTGGATGGTCGCGGCGCATCGGTTGTCCCGCACCAGGTTGCGGCAGTGACGGGTACCCGGCGCGGAGAGAAAGATCAGCGAAGCGCCGTCGCTGGCATAGAACACGGCGGCGGCCCAGGGGCCCTCCGCACCCTGGGTGGCCAGCGTCATGACGTGATGTGCGGCGAGGTAATCCGCGACGGCTGGCGGCAGCTCCGTCGGCATCAGGTGGCACCGCTGTCGTTGCAGGCCCGGCCGGGAAATCCGCCCGGTAGCGTTGGCCGCGAACCTTGTGCGGCCCGTCGGTGGGCGGACAGCCCGAACAACCCGGCATCGGCGCACCAATGCGGGCGCGCCAGGCAACCTTCGCCGATCCCGAGGACAACGCTCCGAAAGCTGGTCATGGGCATGATCCTACCGCATCAGGCGATCAAATCCGCCAGATGCGCACGGTGGCGTCACCCGGCGTCCGGGTGACCCGGGCCTGCGCTCCCCCTGAGTCCGCTCAGAACGGATAGCGCGGCGCCGTGTCCTTGATCGTCACCCACTGCCACTGGGTGAACTCCTCCCAGTTGGCCGGCCCGCCGTGGCGCCCACCGTTGCCGGACGCACCGCGCCCGCCGAAGGGAACGTGGGGCTCGTCGGCGACGGTCTGGTCGTTGATGTGCAAGAGGCCGGTCGGGATGCGGTTGGCCAGCGCCATGGCGCGCCCCACCGAGCTGCTGATGACGCCGAGCGAGAGGCCGTAGATGGTCTTGTTGGCGAGTTCGACCGCTTCATCCTCGCTGGAAAAGCTCACGATCGAGGCCACCGGGCCGAAGACTTCCTCCTCGAAGGCACGCATGCCGGGCTTGACGCCGGTGAGCACGGTCGGCTTGTAGAAGAGCCTGTCGTAGGTACCGCCGGCGGCCAGATGGGCCCCCTGCTTCACGCTGTCCTGCACGATGCCATGGACCCGGTCGCGCTGCCGCTCGCTGATCAGCGGCCCCAGCGCCACCTGCTGGCTGGCCGGGTCGCCGACGGGCAGGTGGGTGGCCTTGGCGACCATGAGTTCGGTCAGCTTGGCGGCGATTTTTTCGTGTGCGAGGATCAGGCCGGTGGTCATGCAGATCTGGCCCTGGTGCAGGTAGGAACCCCAGGCCGCGCACGAGGCGGCCAGTTCGACATCGGCATCGTCGAGGATGATCAGGCGGTTCTTGCCGCCGAGTTCTAGCGTGACCTTTTTCAGGTGCCTGCCGGCCAGCTCGCCGACGCCCCTGCCGGCGCTGGTGGACCCCGTGAACGAGATCATGGCAATGCTCGGATCGGCACACATCGCCTGGCCGACGTCGGCGCCGCCCGGCAGCACCTGCAGGCAATCCATGGGCAGACCGGCTTCCTCGAAGATGCGGGCCATCAGGTAGCCCCCCGCGATCGGCGTTTGTGGATCGGGCTTCAGCACCACGGTGTTGCCGGCGGCCAGCGCCGGCGCGACGGCGCGGATCGAAAGTATCAGCGGGAAATTGAACGGCGAAATGATACCCACCACGCCGTGCGGCACGCGCCGCGCCAGACTGATGCGGCCGCCGTCGCTGGGCAGCAGCAGGCCGCCAGGCTGGGTGACCATGGCCGCCGCCTCATGCAGGATGCCCACCGCCGCATGCAATTCGACCCCGGCCTTGGGCGGGATCGAGCCGGTCTCGCGCACCATCCACTGCGTCATGCCCGCGGCTTCGCGCTCGACGATCGCGGCGGCCTTGCGAAAAATCGCGGCGCGCTGCTCGTAGGGCATGCCGGCCCATCCCGGCTGCGCCGCCCGGGCGCGCTGCGCTGCTTGCGCGACGTCGGCCGGCGTCGCCATGCCGACGTTGGTCAGCACCGCGCCGGTGGCCGGCTCCAGCACGTCTTGCGCCGCACTGGCCGCATTCCAGCCGCCGAGAAACAGCTTGCCTTTCCATGTCTCCGTATTCAGAAACGCTGCGTCATTGCCTGCCATGTCTGTCTCTTTCCTTGTCGTGCCCGCTTAACGGAACAGCAGGGTAAGTCGCTGTTGATATCGAGCGAAGCGAGCTAATTTATAGCCCCGCCCCGGGAAGGGGGCGAAGCGGGGAATTCGCGGAGCACTGCTCCGCGCCCGCGAAGCCGGCCGGCCCTGCATGGCCGGCCGTGGAACGGGGGTGGGGGGCCGATCTTGCAGCCCCTGGCCTTACGAAGGCGATCCGCTTCATCCATGCGGGAGGCCATCGGAGCCATGGGCGTTAAAGGCTGATGCCGCACCGGCCGGGTGCGAGAATGTTGTTCGGATCGAGCGCCTTCTTCAACTTCTTCTCGACGCTGCGCTTGACCGGTCCGTAGGTCGCCGCGACCTTCTCGGCGAATGCCGTGTTGGCGCGGTACATGCCGTAGCCCTCCTTGGCGAAGGTGTGCAGCAGTTCGTCATAGCAGGCGTAGGCCTTCTTGCTCTGCTCCTCGTCGGAACGGTCGAACAGCAGGTCGATGACGTGGTGCATGTCGCGCCAGCCGACGATGAATTCGCCGACGTAATCGAAGCCGTACTTGGCCAGGATGTCCTTGGCCATTTTCATCTGCTTCAGGGTTTCCGAACCCTTGGCCTGCGACACCGGCGCGAACCAGATCGAGCCGCCGCCGCCGCGCCAGTTGTAGAGGCCGAATTCGCCGAGGTTGGGCTTGCCCTTCATCAGGTCGAAGCGGTACTGCAGCGCCTGGCTGCCCTTCGACTGCTCGGCGGTGATGATCTTGCCGCCGGTTCCCGCCGCCACCGCCTCGATGATCTTCCAGTTGGCGTCGTTGGTTTCCTTGGTGCCGTAGAGGCCGGCATACACGTTCCAGGCGCCGATGTTGTGGTCCTTCTGGATCTTGCTCACGGCGGCATCGGGAATCGCGCCGGGGCCGGTGTAGTAGTCGGCGCGCTTGACCGGCGTGCAGGGCGCTTCCCACAGCGTGTGCGCGATGACGACCGCATTGGGGATGACCATGGCGATGCGCAGCGGGCGCAGCGCGTCGACGATCTTGGTGATGTCGGTTTCGTTGGGGTACTGGATGCAGAACGGACGGAAGTCGGGCGGCGCCGGCATCAGCCACATGCCCATCTTGGTCACGATGCCGTAGTTGGACTGGGTGAACATGCCGTCCAGCGTCGGCCCGTAGCCCCACTTGAAGACCTGCCAGGTATTCGAGTTCGGCATCGAGCCCATGCCGGTGCGCAGCACCTCGCCATTGGCCATCACCACTTCCATGCCGCAGGAAAACAGGAAGTGCTCGCCGTAGGGCGTGTAGCCGACGCCGCGATCGACCATGTTGCCGACCGGGCCGGCGATCGCCGACGGCGCCGGGCAGGAGAACCACAGCGGCAGCTTCTTCTCCTGCAGGTAGTCGTAGAGCTGCTGGTAGGTGACGCCGGGTTCCACCAGCGCGGTGCATAAGTCGGGATCGACCTCGATGATCTTGTTCATGCGCCGCAGGTCCATGACGATCTGGCCGCGCTGCACCGGTGCCGCCGCGCCGTAGCCGAGGTTCTTGCCGGTCGAGATCGGATAGACCGGAATTTTGTACTTGTTGAGCACCTTCAGCACGCCCTGGATCTGCTCGACGCTGGCCGGCGTGATGGCGGCCGAGGGCGCGTGCTGGTCGTTGGGCACCGGCATCATGATCTTGTTGTAGGGCGCCAAGCGCACCTCGTCGACCAGGACATGCTCGTCGCCCAGGATGGCTTTCAGCTCCTTGATCGCCTTGTCGAATTCGCCTGCCGCGATGCCCTTGGGCAACGCCTTGCGCTTTGTACTCATTTTCCTGCCTCCGCCTTGTTTGATTTCTGGTTTGCCGCATTACCGGTCTCGCGCCCGGTCACCTGTGTATCCCCGACTTGCCGGGAGCGAGAATCCCGTTCGGGTCCAATGCCTTCTTGATCTTGTGATTCACGCTGGCCTTCACCGGTCCGTAGAGCTTGGCCACCTTGTCCATGAAATCGATGTTGGTGCGATACACGCCGTAGCCCTCGCGGGCGAAATCATCGAGCAGTTCGCTGTAGCAGCTGCGGGCCTTTTCCATTTCCGCGGGCAGGGTCCGGTCGTACAGGATGTCGATGATGTGGTGCATGTCGCGCCAGCCGATGACGAAGAGGCCGACATAGTCGATGCCATACTTGTTCAACACTTTCTTGGCCAGGCCCATCTGCTTCATCGTCTCGCTGCCGCGCGCCTGCGACACCGGCGCGAACCACATCGAGCCGCCGCCGCCGCGCCAGTTGTAAAGGCCGAATTCACGCATGGTCATTTCGCCGCGCATCACGTCGCGCCGGTAATTGAACAGCGGGTCGTCGGGTCCGACATCTTCCTGGGTCAGCACCGTGCCGCCCGAGGCCTTGAAGGCGGCGGTGACGATCTTCCAGTGTTCGGCGATGGTTTCCTCGGTGCCGTACAAGGCCGTATACACATTCCAGGAGCCGACGCCATGCGCCTTCGCCAGCTTCGCCACCGTGGCCTCCGGAATCGCCCCGGCACCCGTGTAGAGGTCCTCGCGGCGGTTGGCCACGGCGAGTTCCCACAGCGCATTCGATACCGTGCCGGCATTCGGGATGACCTGGGCAATGCGCAGCGGGCGCACGGTTTCGATCGCCTTGACGATGTCGGCCTGATCCGGATAGCGCACGACGAAAGGCTTGTAGGCCGGCGGCGCCGGCATCAGCCAGATGCCGAGCTTGGTCACGATGCCGAAATTCGATTGCGTGAAGATGCCGTCGAGGCTGGGCCCGTAACCCCATTTGAATACCTGCCAGGTATTCGAGTTCGGCATCGAGCCCATGCCGGTGCGCAGGATGTCGCCGTTGGCCAGCGCCACTTCCATACCGCAGGAAAACAGGAAGTGCTCGCCGTAGGGGGTATAGCCGACGCCGCGTTCCACCGTGTTGCCCAACGGGCTGGCAACCGGTCCGGGGATCGGCGGATCGAGCCAGAGCGGAAGGTTTCTTTCCTTGATGTAGTCGTACAACTGCTGATAGGTGACGCCCGGTTCGACGACGGCAAAGCACAGATCCGGATCGACTTCGATGATCCGGTTGAGGCGCTTGAGGTCGAGCACGATCTGGCCGCGCGTCGCCGGCGCGGCCGAGCCGTAGCCGAAATTCTTTCCCGTCGAGATCGGCCACACCGGCGTCTTGTAGCGGTTGCAGACGCGCAGGATGCGCTGGATCTGCTCGACGCTCTCCGGCATGATCGCCGCCGACGGTGTGTGCTCCTCGATCGGCGCCGGGATCATGATCTTCAGGTAGGGCGCGAGGCGTTCCCGGGTATGGAGCACGTTCCCCGCGCCAAGAATCTTCTTGAACTCGGCGATCGCCTTGTCGAAATCCACCTCGGCAACTCCCTTGGGCAATGCAATGTACTTGCTCATCGGCGCCTCCTCGGGCTTGGCCGCACTGCAGGTTCGGTGGCTGTATCAGAGGGTGATCAGGAAGGAAACCAGGCTGCCCGGGGTGCCGTCTGCCACCCTGGCCGGATTCCCACTCGCCACCCGCGCGTCGCGATCCGCCGCCGGCTCGGGTCGGCCCAGCGTTCCGGCATAGAGGCGGCTGACCCGCTCGGCATGGTCGGAAAGCGAATCCGACCAGACGATGCTGGCCTCCAGCCCGGCCGAGGTGCAGCAATGACGCACCTCCTGCGCGGCAAAGCGATGATGGGTACTGACGACGCAGGCCGCGCCGCGCGCCGCGGCCAGTTGCTGGAAGATCAGCGCCGCGGCGTCGTCCATGACGCCGATCACGCGCTTGCCGGGAACCCGGTCGAGCAGCGCGGCGACGTGCGAATACTCGACCAGTTCGCTGCCCGCAGCCTCCGCGTGCAGGTGTTCGATACCCGCGGCGACAAGCACCTGCCGCAGGCGGGCGACCAGTTGGTCGGCGTGCGGCAAGCCGCTCTGGCCGACGATCATCGTCGGCAGCGCTGCTCCCGGGGTGAAGAGTTCGCTCGCCGCCTGCGCTGCCAGGGGACTGGACCCGAGCACGCCGCTGGCCATCAGCGTCTTGATGAAGTTGCGCCTGTCCATGGCCGGCCTACTTCTTCGCGGCTGCCGCCGGACTGGTGCTGACGAGTTTCGCCACCCCTGCCAGGGCCGCATCGTTGATTTCGGACTCGCGGAAGGCCGGCATGGCGCGATTGCCGTTGCGCACGATGGCGCTGATGTATTCCGGCATCAGGTTGCGCCCGGTAATCACCGGACCGACATTCGCCTCATGGCAGTAGCCGCAGACCTTGTTGTAGACCTCCTGGCTGCTCTGCCATTTGCCGGTGCTGTCGGCGCTGGCGTGGCCGGCCGCGACAAGTGTCGCAACGGCCGCCAGCAAGCGAATAAGGTTTAGGCTGTTCATTGGCGTCCCCTCTCGTTGTAAGCCCACATAGTCCTTGTGGAATGGCAACTACTTAGCAGGGGCCGTGCCAGATACTATCTAGCTGTTATCACTACGGCTTTTCTTGTTGCTGTGCAACATATTGATTTTATTGGCTTTATCAAATGGTTAGGATTCTTCGCGATTTGATCATTTGGTAACACCATCAAGGCTGAAGCAAGCGCGGATGATCTCAGGCAACGTCGAGATTGTGCTTCTTCATGCGATAAGCGAACTGCGGCCGGGTCATGCCCAGCATGCGTGCGGCGGAACTGTAGTTGCCTTTGCTGCGTTCGACGGCGGCCTTGAGCAGGACGCTCTCGACGTTCTCCAGGCTGACCTGGTTCTTCAGCACATAGTCGAGGAAGTCATTAACGGTGGCCGCGTCCCGCTTGAGCACACTGCCGTCCTTCGCCAGCGCGGCCAGGGGCTGCTGCTTGATCTCCGACGTTACGGAGGGAAACAAGTCGGCCAGATCGATGCGTCCGCCGGCGGGGGCCAGGATCACGCCTCGTTCGATGACATTTTCCAGTTCGCGTACATTGCCCGGCCAGCTGTATTGCTTCAGCGCATGCATGGCCTGGTCGGTAATGCCAAGTACCTTCTTGCTGTGACGTACCAGATATTTCTCAAGGAAACGCTGGGCCAGCAGGGCGATATCCTCCTTGCGATCGCGCAAGGGAGGAATGGTCACCGGGTAAACATTCAGACGATAGTAAAGATCCCGGCGGAAACGGCCCTCCTCCACGGCCTGCTTGAGGTCGACGTTGGTCGCAGCGACAACCCGTACGTCTACCTTGCGCGTGCGCGTGTCGCCGATCCGTTCCAGTTCGCCTTCCTGCAGTACACGCAGAAGCTTGACTTGCGCCGAGGCGGACAGTTCGCCGATTTCGTCGAGGAAAAGGGTGCCGCCGTGCGCCCGTTCGAAGCGACCCGGACGCGACTGCTGGGCACCGGTAAACGCGCCCTTCTCGACCCCGAACAGTTCCGATTCGATCAGCTGTTCCGGCAGGGCCGCGCAATTTACCGCGATCAGGGGATGTTCGGCGCGATCGCCGACCTTGTGCAGGGCCCGTGCGAACATTTCCTTGCCAACGCCGGTTTCCCCCAGCAGCAGCACCGTCACCTGGCTGTTCGCGGCACGTTTCAGCAAACCGGTGGCCTGCTTGAAGCCGGGCGAGACACCCACCAGATCGTCGGTATCGAGATCGGTGTCGATCGAGTAGCGCAGGGACTGCACCTGGTCCTGCAGGGCCAGGATGTGATCCGCCACCGAGTCGGGTTCAAAATACTTCAGCTCGTCTTCGACCCCGACCCACTCGTCCGCCGGGCGACCGGTGATCTTGCAGCAGGACCCGCCGGCGCCCGCGCATTGGGTTTCCCGGTACAGGATGAACTTGCCCATCAGTGTGCTGGAATAGCCGCAGGCATATCCCACCGCCATCCAGCAGCAGGGATCGGGCGAAAGGCCGAAAAGCTGGATGTGGGTTTCCGCTTCGAATGAGGCTGTCCAGGTGAATTCGCCCAAAAGCACGCCCTTGGCGATATCCATTTCCATATGGTCGGTTGAGCCGCAAACCAGGCCTTCCAGCATGTGCAGCGCCGGGCCGGTGGCAAGCAGTTCGGTCGGCGAGGCATCGGGGAAAAGTTTGCGCGCCCACCCGGCATCGCGCGCACCCGATGCGTAGCCCATGCGCACCAGCACACCGCGCGCGCGGTCGACGCCCAGCGAATCGATGAGTTCCTTGCGCAGTGCGGTCATCGCCGCGCCGTGGAGCAGCACCATGCGCGATTCGCCCAGCCAGATGTGGCCGCTGTCGAAGGCGAAGCGAAGTCGCGCGGCAAGGTCGCCTACCGCTATCGCCTGCTCAGCCACCGGCTGGGTTTTTTTGCCGCTCTCCACGCTGCCCCTCGATCCGGTCATCAGCAAACGTTCGACTTTTTCCTGCCTCCGGCCTGAAAGCGGGAAAGGGGCTCGCGCCCCTTTCTCCCTACCACCTGGACAGCCCGTATGCGCCTAGTTGGCGCCGCGCATGTTCTGTACCGTGAACAAGCTCGGCGGATTCTGCTCCTGGCTGACCATGCCGCGGAACTGGCCGGTGGT
>JADYZH010000294.1 GCA_020853215.1 Sulfuritalea sp.
ACCACGCGCACCATCGGGTGTGCGGTCAGCGCACGATACAACGCGTCGAGCTGGGCCTGCGAGGTGGCACGCACCGTGCAGGTCAGCGCCAGATAGTTGCCGGCCTTCGAAGCACGCATCGCCATGGTCGCGGCATCGAATTCGGGAGCATGGATGCGTACCACTTCGGCAATGGTCTGGGCGAAGTCCGCGACGTTCGCGCCCATGATCTTGAGCGGAAAATCGCAGGGAAATTCGAGCAGGCTGTCGGCGGCCATCACCTCCCCCGCATCACCGTCGCCTTGAATTCCTGGTACCAGCCATACATCGCGGCGAAGAACGGCCCCGCCGTGCCGCCGGCGCCGACTTTTTTGCCGTCGAGAGAAACGATGGGCAGTACTTCCTTGGTCGAGGAACACATCCAGAGTTCGTCGGCGGCGCGCGTCTCGGCTTCGGTGATGTCGCGCACTTGATGCGGCAGGCCGTGCTGCGCGGCGAGTTCCAGCACCACGTCGTAGGTGATGCCGGGCAGCATCAGGTGGTTCTGGATCGGCGCCAATAGCACGCCATCCTTTATCACGAAGATGGAGGAGGCCGAGCCCTCGGTGAGGAAGCCGTCGCGGAACAGCACGGTCTCGACGCAACCGGCGGCCACCGCCATCTGGCGCAGCAGGCAGTTGGCCAGCAGCGACGTGGCCTTCAGGTCGCAGCGCAGCCAGCGGATGTCGGCCGCGGACACCGCGGCGATGCCCTGCTCGCGCTGGCTTTGCGGCGGAGTGGTCATCGGCTCGGCGAGGATCACCGAGGTCGGCCGCACTTCCTTCGGGAAGGCGTGGTTGCGCACCGCCATTGGGCCGCGCGTGACCTGGATGTAGATCGACTGGTCTTCCCACTCGGCTTCCTTCGCCAGTTGCGTGACGAAGCCGATCCACTCGTCGCGGCGATGCGGATTGGCCAGCTGGATGCCGTCGAGGCTTTGCTGCAGCCGCGCCAGGTGCTGCTCGAGGCGGAAGGGTTGCCGCGAATACACCGGGATCACCTCGTAGACGCCGTCGCCGAAGAGGAAGCCGCGGTCCATGACGGAGACGCGGGCGTCGGTCGCCGCCAGCCATTCGCCATTGAGGAAGATCCGCGCCGTCATTGCACGGCACTCCCCCCGACCCCCTCGCCAAGCGAGGGGGTGACTAAGGTTCGCCGCTGCGCGGCTCCGAGTTCTGACTTGCGCCCCTTCGGGCGGCCGTGCGGGGCGCTCATTGGAAGAACAACCGGATGTCATCCCACAGGCGGCCGAGGAAACCTGCCAGGGGAACCTCGCTTTGCGCCACCACGGGATATTCGCCCCAGGACTGGCCGCCGACGGTGAGCTTGAGCGTGCCGACCGGGCTGCCGGCGGCGATCGGCGCGACCAGGGGCTGCTTGCTGACCAGCTGCGCGGCGACCTTGTCGGCCATGCCGCGCGGCACGGAGATCACGAAATCTTCGGCAAAGCCCGCGCCAACGAGGTTCTGCACGCCCTTGAAAACCTTCATCTGCGAAATCGCCTGGCCCTTGCCATACACCTTGACCGCTTCGAATGCGGTGTAGCCCCAGTTGAGCAGGGCCAGCGAATCGCGGGCACGGGCGTCTTCCGACGCGGTGCCGAGCACCACCGAAATCAGCCGCCGTTCGCCGCGCCTTGCCGTAGCGATCAGGCAGTAGCCGGCGGCGTTCGAGTGCCCGGTCTTGAGGCCGTCCACCGTCGGGTCGGCCCACAGCAGCCGGTTGCGGTTGTGCTGGCGGATGCCGTTGTAGGTGTACTCCTTGATCGCATGCAGGGCGTGGGTCTGCGGATGGTCGCGGATCAGCACCGCGGCCAGCTTTGCCATGTCGCGCGCCGTGGAGTAGTGGTTGGGCGCGGGCCCCTCGAAATAACCGCTGGCATTGAGGAAGTTCGTATCCTTGAGGCCCAGGCGCTGCGCCGTGCGGTTCATCATCGCGGCGAACTGGTCCTCACTGCCGCCGATGGCTTCGGCCAGCGCCACCGAGGCATCGTTGCCGGACTGGATCACCATGCCCTTGAACAAGTCGTCGACCGACACGCCCTTGTTCACCGGCACGAAGCTGCGCGATCCCTGGGTGCGCCAGGCACGCTCCGAAATCGTGACCGGCTGCTGCAGTGTGAGCGTCTTCTGCGCCAGCGCCTCGGCCACCAGGTAGGTGGTCATGACCTTGGTCAGCGAAGCCGGCTCCAGCCGCGTATCGGCTTCCTGCGCGGCCAGCACCTGGCCCGTGGTGTAATCCATCAGCAGCCAGGCGCGCGCGCTGACGGCAGGTACCGGAATCGTCGTCGGCAGCGACTGCGCGTGGCCGGCGCCAAGCTGTAGCAGGGAAAAAACAAGGACAAGGAATCGCATTGAAAAATCGCAGAAATGAAGAGGTGGAATTATAGTCGGCCGTGCCGCAGGCCGACCTAGCGCTGCACCACCACGGGCGCCATGCCGAAGCTCTCGCGCAAGCGCACGCCCGCGAGCTGGGCCGCGACGGCATCGGGCCAGGGACCGAGCTGGACGCGGAACAGGCCGTTGCCGGACTGCACCACCAGCTTGCCCGACAACTCACCGAGTTCGCGCGCCAGCCGTATGCGCAATGCTTCGGCATTGTCGCGGTTGCCGAAGGCGCCCAGTTGCAGGAAATGTCCGCGCCCGTCCTGCACCTGTGGCAGCGGCGGCTCGGGCTCGGCCACCGCCAGCTTCGCGATCGGGTCTTGCGCGTCCTCGCGGCGCGGCGCCGGCGCTGGAGTCATGCCTCCGGCGGAGCCGGGGGCGGCATCCCTTGCGGGCGGCGCTTGCACAACGGCGGGCAGTTGACCGGGCAACACGCTCTCGACTTCGACCAGGGTGCTGCCCTGACCTGTGTAGCCGAGCTTGTACGCCGCCGTCCAGGAGAGGTCTATTTCGCGCCCCGCATGGAACGGCCCGCGGTCGTTGATGCGCACCACCACCGACTTTCCGTTGGCCGGGTTGGTCACGCGGACGTAGGACGGGATGGGCAGTATCGGGTGGGCTGCCGTCATCGAATACATGTCGTAAATCTCGCCGCTGGAGGTCTTCTGCCCGTGGTAGCGACGTCCGTACCAGGAGCCGATGCCGCGCCCCTTGTAGGGCTTGAGTTCGCGCAGCGGCACATAGTCGCGGCCGAAAACCGAGTACGGGTTGTTGGCGAAGCGGTGCAGCGGCTCGGGTTTCGGCACCGCATCGGGAATCGTGTCCGGGTCGACGGCCGGGCCGTCACCGGGACCGTCATCCTTGTAGCCACCGCCGAACTTCGGCGGCGGTCCGGGCTTCTTCACCGTGGGAATAAAAGTCGGCGCCGGCGCTACGGCAACGCCCGGCGCCTCGCCACGCTCCCCCGCGGGCCGCGGCGCCTGGGTACCGCAGCCGGCGACAAGCAACGGCAGGATCAGGAGCGCAAGGCGGATCACTTCTGCACCAGCATCCGATTGCCGTGGATCGACATCAGTATGCCGATGCCGATGAACAGGGTGACCAGCGCCGTGCCGCCGTAGCTGATCAGCGGCAGCGGCACACCGACCACGGGCAGGATGCCGGCCACCATGCCCATGTTCACGAAAGCGTAGGTGAAAAAGATCATGGTCACGGCGCCGGCCAGCAGGCGCGAGAACAACGTCGCGGCATTGGCGGCGATCATCAGCCCGCGGCCGATCAGCAGCGCGTAGAGCACCAGCAGCATGAGGTTGCCGAACAGGCCGAACTCCTCGGAGAACACCGCGAAAATGAAGTCGGTGTGCCGTTCCGGAATGAACTCGAGCTGGGCCTGGGTGCCCGACTTCCAGCCCTTGCCGAAGATGCCGCCGGAGCCGATGGCGATGGTGGACTGGATGATGTGGAAGCCCTTCCCCAGCGGATCTTTCTCCGGATCGAAGAGCGTGATGATGCGATTGCGCTGGTAGTCGTGTAGCAGGTTCCAGGCCAGCGGTGCCGCAGCGACGGCGGCAACGGCCATGCCGATCATGATCTTCCACGACAGCCCGGCGAAGAAGATCACGTAGAAACCGGCCGCCAGTACCAGGATCGCCGTGCCCAGATCGGGCTGGCGCGCGATGAGGCCCACCGGCAGCAGCAGAAGTATCGCGGCAACGGCATAGTCGCGCAGGCGCGGCATGGCTTCGCGCTGCTGGAAGAACCAGGCCAGAATCAGCGGCATGGCGATCTTCATCAGTTCCGAGGGCTGCGCGCGCATGAAGCCGAGGTTGAGCCAGCGTCGCGCCCCCTTCGAGACGTCGCCGAACAGCGCCACGGCGACCAGCAGCAGGACGCCGGCGACATAGATCGGCACCGCCAGGTGCATCAGGCGCTGCGGCGGAATCTGCGCCAGGATGCGCATCACCACCAGGGCGACGGCGATGTTGATCAGCTGCGCGTTGATCCGCTCGGGCGAGGCGCTGGCCATGATGCCGATCGCCAGCAGCAGCAGCAGTCCGGCGATCAGCAGCAAGGGGCCGTCGAGCGGGTCGATCAGCTTGCGCCACCATTCGCGCAGGGTTGCCATGCCGATGCCGGGATTCATTCGCGGTCTCCTTCGACGGCATCCTCGTCCGTTGGCGCCGGCGCCTTGGGCTTCCTGCCGAGCAGGTAGTAGTCGAGCACCTGGCGCGCGATCGGGGCCGCGGCCTGGGCGCCGAAGCCGCCGTTTTCGACCAGCACCGCGAGCGCGATGGTCGGCTTGTCGGCCGGAGCGTAGGCGATGAACAGGGCATGGTCGCGCAGGTGGGCCGCCATGGTCTCGGTCTTGTGCTCGGCACCCTTGTAGGAAAATACCTGCGCCGTGCCGGTCTTGCCGGCGGACACATACCCGGCGCCGGCGAAGGCGCGCGCGCCGGTGCCCTCCTTGTTCACGCCGATCATGGCGTTCTTGATCACTTCGACATGTTCCGGCTTGAGTTGCAGGTTGCGCAGGGGTTCCGGCTCGATCAGGCGCTTGTCGCCGCTACGCGTATCGGTGACGTACTTGACCAGGTGCGGGCGGAACATCACGCCGTTGTTGGCCACGGTCGCCGTGGCCTGGGCCAGCTGGATCGGCGTGTAGGCGTTGTAGCCCTGGCCGATGCCGATCGAGATGGTTTCGCCGGCGTACCACTTTTGCTGCTCGGGTTTGCGGAAGCGCTTCTTCTTCCATTCCTGCGAGGGCAGCACGCCTTCCGATTCGCCGTCGATGTCGATTCCGGTACGCTGCCCGAGGCCCAGGCGACCCATGAAAGCCGCGATGTTGTCGATGCCCATGTCGTTGGCCAGCACGTAGTAATAGGTATCGCATGAATGCACGATGGATTTGTACATGTCCACCATGCCGTGACCGCCCTTTTTGTCGTCGCGGAAGTGGTGGCCACCGAAATTGAAGAAGCCGGGATCGGAAATGGCCTGTTCCGGCCGCCGCTTGCCCAGTTCCAGCGCGGCCAGGGCCATGAAGGGCTTGAAGGTGGAGCCGGGCGGGTAGGCGCCGTTCAAGGCGCGATTGACCATCGGCTTGTCCGGCGACTCGTTGAGCTCGCGCCAGTTCTGCGAGTCGATGCCATCGACGAACAGATTCGGGTCGTAGTTGGGCACCGAGACCATGGCCAGGATGCCGCCGCTCGCGGGTTCGATCGCCACCAGCGCCCCCTTGCGGTCGCCGAAGGCGTGCTCGGCGATGCGCTGCAATTCGGCGTCGATGGTCAGCGTCAACTGGTTGCCGGCCACCGGCGGCGTGTGCGCGAGGGTGCGCACGGCGCGGCCGCCGGCATCGACCTCGACCTGCTCGTGGCCGCTGACGCCGTGCAGGTCGAATTCGTAGCGCTGCTCCAGCCCGGTTTTGCCGAAGTGGTCGGTGCCGCGATAGTTGGCGTCCTCCTCGCGCGCCTCGATCTTTTCCAGGTCGCGGTCGGTGATGCGGCCGATGTAGCCGAGGATGTGCGATGCGAACGCGCCGCCGGGGTACTGGCGGAACAGGCGCGCCTTGATCTCGACGCCGGGAAAGCGGTAGCGGTGGGCGATGAACTTCGCCACTTCCTCGTCGGAAAGGCGGGTGCGGATCGGCAGGGTCTCGAAACTCTTGCTCTCGTCCATCAGTTTCTTGAAGCGGCGCCGGTCCTTGGCTTCGATTTCGATGATCGTCGCCAGGCCGTCGATGGTCTTTTCCAGGTCGCCGGCGCGTGAAGGCGTGATCTCCAGCGTGTAGGCGGAATAATTGCGCGCCAGCACGGCGCCGTTGCGGTCGACGATCAGGCCGCGGTTGGGGACGATCGGCACCAGCGAGATGCGGTTGTCCTCGGCACGGGTCTGGTAGTAGTCGTGCTGCACGATCTGCAGCCAGAGGAATCGCGCGAACAGCAACATGAAACAGACCAGCACGAAACCGCCGGCGACCGCGATGCGCGAACGGAAGCGTCCGAGTTCCTCCTGGGGGTTCTTGAATTCCATCTATCGCTCACGCCGCAATGACGGAACCGTCAGCGGCAAGCTACGCAAAAGCAAATTGATCGCCCCCCACCCCCCGTTCCACGGACGGCCCTGCATGGCCGTCCGGCTCCACGGGCGCGGAGCAGTGCTCCGCGAATTCCCCGTTACGCCCCCCGCCCCGGGGCGGGGGCGACTGGTTTGCTCGCTGCGCTCGATGGTCACTGCAGTTTGCTCTTGGCGTTCATATCGGCCGGTGCACGTCTTTGTCTTCCGGGCGGAACTGCGGCATCAGCAGCAGGTAGGTGACCGGATACCAGAGCAGCGTCGCCGTGAAGCTGGAGAGGAACCACAGCACGCCAGGAAACTCGCCGCCGCTGACCATGCGCGTCACCAGCATCACCAGCTGCATGCCGAACAGCATGGGCAGTACGTGCAGCGCCTGTTGCGACAGCGGAAACCACAGCACGCGGCGCGACCAGCCGGCGGCGGCGAAGGCCAGCAGCACGTAGGCCAGCGCATGCTGGCCCATCACGCTGGCGTCGGCCACGTCCATCGCCAGGCCGAGCACGAAGCCGGCTGCCATGCCGACCTTCAGCGGCTGGTGCACGCACCAGAAAGCCAGCACCAGGGCCACCCAGTCGGGAATGCCGGGAAAGCGGCCGAAGGGCACCAGGTTCAGAACCAGGGCCAGGAACAGTGTCAGCACGATGAACCAGTTGCGGACCGGCAGCAGGATGCGGCGGGAGGCGTGGGTGGGTTGCATCAGCGAACTTTCGTCTTCACCCGCTTGCCGCGGGCAAGCTGATCGGGTGTCGCCGGAGCATCCTCGGGCTGCGGCGGCAGTTCTGTGCGGCTGCCCAGCACCAGCGCCAGGCCATGGCGCTCGACCCCAGCCAGCGGCACGCAGGTGATGCGGGCGAAGGAATGAGAACTGTCGCGGTCGATCTTTGCCACCCTGGCCACCGGCAAGCCGGGCAGATAAACACCGTCGAGACCGGAGGTCACCAGAATGTCCCCGACCTGCACCTCGGCGTTGGCGGCAAGGAAGCGCAACTCCATCATCCCTGCGCCGGCGCCGGCAAGCACGGCGCGCAATCCGTTTCTCTGCACCGCGACCGGTATCGCCTGGTCCTTGTCGGTCAGCAGCAGCACTTCCGAGGTCAGCGGGAACACCCGCGTCACCTGCCCGATTACGCCGATATCATCAACCACGGCCTGGCCGGCGACGATGCCGTGCTGGCTGCCCTTGTCGATGATCACCCGGCGCGAAAAGGGATCGCGCGCCGCATACAGGATCTCGGCGATACGGCCCTCGACCGGTTGCCGCGTGCGCATGTCGAGCAGCGCGCGCAG
>JADYZH010000295.1 GCA_020853215.1 Sulfuritalea sp.
A
This sequence comes from Sulfuritalea sp., assembly GCA_020853215.1. Lineage (GTDB taxonomy): Bacteria > Pseudomonadota > Gammaproteobacteria > Burkholderiales > Rhodocyclaceae > Sulfuritalea. Next base: position 2 of record JADYZH010000295.1, read on the forward strand.
AAAGTAATAGCCCTTGCCGCCTTCCTTGTAGCGGCGCAGGCCGATCACATTGGCATATTCTGTGTCGACCACCAGTTCGCCGTCCTCGAACTTCGCCAGGCGCGAGAAGTCGTAGCGCGTCGGATCGCCGTAGGGCGCCATGCCCATCACCTTGTATTCGCCGTCGAGCATCTCGAAGCCGAGGTATTCGGTGATGGCGCCGTAGAGGCCGCCGAGCGAATCGGGGTCGAAAAATTCCTTGATCTTGTGGATGTGGCCGTTCTCGCCGTAGCCGAAGAAGGTGGTGGCGTACTCGCCCTTGCCGTCGATGCCGAGGATCGCGGTCTTATCCTGGAAACCGGAGCAGTGGTAGGCACTGGAAGCGTGAGTCAGGTGGTGCTCGACGGGCACGATCTCGGTCCTGGCAAGGTCGAAGCCGAGCTCGCGCAGGCAGCCCGCGATGCGCTTGCGGTAGCGGTGGTAGCGGCGGTTGCCGGCGAAGATGGCGTCGAGGCCGCGGTCCGGCGCATACCAGTAGCGCTGCGCATAGTGCCAGCGCGCTTTCCCGAAAATGCTGATCGGCGCGAAGGGGATCGCCACCGCATCGACGTCGGCCGGCTTGATACCGGCATAGTCGAGGCAGAATTTCGCTGCTGCGAAAGGCATGCGCCCCTTGGCGTGCTTGTCGCGCAGGAAGCGCTCCTCCTCGGCGGCCGCCACCAGCTTGCCGTCGATATAGAGCGCTGCAGAAGGATCATGCGAGACTGCGCCCGACAGTCCAATTACAGTCAGTGCCAAAGTCAGGAATCCAAATAGTTATTTTGCTTGAATCGAGGTAACCGGAGCGGGAAAGTCGAGGCATTCAGAAAATTCCGACACAGTCGCTGATTTTACTCGACCCGATGCCATGAAGACTTCGTCAAGATACACGTCCTGTACTTGGCGGGCCGCTGCTTCTTGATGCTCTCAAGAAAGCTTGCAGGATCATTCATGGGCATCTTTTTCAGGTCGGCTTCATGGATATCCCACCAGCGGCTCTCCAGCAGTCTTGAGGCAAGCTCCGGCGAGTGTCTGTACCTGATCAAGCGTGCAGGGATCCCCGCAACGACGGCATACTCGGGTACATCCCGTGTGACGACCGATCTTCCCGCAATGACGGCACCCGTGCCTATGCTCACTCCCTCCATGATCATGGCGTCTCTGCCAATCCATACGTCATGACCTATGCGCACGCCACCGGCATCTGGGTTCGGAACATCCGGAACCGCCAAATCGACCTGAAAAGGATAAGTGCTTACCCATGACATAGGGTGTCCCTGCTCTCCTCTGGATTGGCCGATGACCACGTTGTTGCTGATGGAGCAGAAACGGCCGATTTCCCGGACATTGAGCAATTCCGAGCCGCTTCGGATGTACGTCCTGGCGCCCACTCTCAACTCATGGAATTTCATGATTCTTGAGTGTATTGACGTTCCTTCTTCCAATACCATCCGGCCATTTTTTGGTATTGCATTGACACCAAACGACAGTTTGATACCCATCCGTCGCAGCCAGTACTTCGAAACCTGATTTTTTATGCGGGCAAACAATCCCATTGATCTCATCCCGCCTCATAAGTGGCCTTCGGTACGCCCATTCCGGCAACATCAGTTCGAACTGAACTTTGTGAAGTATACATACCCGGAAACTCGTGGCTCGCCGGAAAGCGCCAGCGCGCCGGTCGACGGATATCTCCAGGCGCTGATCGCCATCTGATCGTAGCGCTCCCTCCTCTTAAGTCCTGATTAATCTTGCCGGCGGAAGATATCGCTTTGGGGAGCCACAGCGATGCCAGCACTGCCTTCACTTGCCAGTATCAGCCGCTATTACTTGATCACCTGGCTGGGCGTGATTGCCCACGTCAGCCGCTTCACGTCGCGCGAGCAGTACGCCGATCCGTTCACCGCCTTGTGGACGCTGGCCGTGACGGCCAGCTATTCGATGTTCTACCTGCTGCCGTCGATTGCCGGCGGCTACCTGTGTTACTGGTTGCTGGGCCGCTCGAAAAACCCGCGTTTCGGAAACCTGCTGCTGGCGACACCCCTGATTGCGCTGCCCGGGCTGACCCATGTCGGGCTGTTTGCCGATCGCCTGATCCACGACATGTACGGCTTCCACATCAATGGCTTCGTGGTCGATCTCCTGCTGACGCCGGGCGGCATCGACTCGCTGGGGGCGACCGCCAGCACCCGGCTGACGGCCGGCCTGATCGTCGCGGCCCTGCTGGCGTTCCAGGGCCTGGCCTGGTACTGGCTGGTCGCGCGTAGCACCGCCTCGTCGCGCCCCCTGCCGCGTCTGCTGCGCTGGCGCTGGCTGTTTTTCCTGATCCTGGCGGCGAGCATGGGCGAACGCGTTGCCTACGGCTACAGTTCCGCGGTGAATTACCAGCCGATCCTGTTTGCCGGCGAACACTATCCCCTGTATCTGCCGATGTCGTTTCGCAAGCTGGCGGCCAAATTGGGCATCGGCGAAGCCCCGAAGCCATCGGGCGGAATGCATGTGAAGGGCAGCGTGCTGAACTACCCGCTGGCGCCGCTGGATGTCGACAGTTCCGTGCGGCCGCCGAACATCGTCTGGCTGGTGGCCGAGTCGCTGCGCTACGACATGCTCGATCCGAAGATCATGCCGCGGTTGTGGGACTTCTCGCAGCAGGCACTGCGCCTGGAGCAGCATTACAGCGGCGGCAACCTGACCCAGATGGGCGTGTTTTCGATGTTCTACGGGCTCTACGGCAACTACTGGTTCCCGATGCACTCCGCGCGCCGTTCACCGGTGCTGATGGACGTGATGCAGCAGCGCGGCTACCAGTTCAGCCTGCACACCAGCCAGCGCTTCACCTTCCCCGCCTTCGACAAGACGATCTTCGTCGGCATGAACCCGGCGGACATGCATGCCCTGTCCGCAGGCGCACCTGCCTGGCAGCGCGACCGGGAAAACATCCGCGACCTGCTGGCCTTCATCGACCGGCGCGATGAAACGAAACCCTTCATGACCTACATGTTCTTCGAGTCGACCCACGCCGCCTATGATTTCCCGCCGGATTCGGTGATCGCGAAACCCTATCTCGAAGACCTGAACTACCTGACGACGGATTTCAAGGGCGACATCCAGTTGATCAAGAACCGCTACCTCAACGCATCGCACCATGTCGACCAGCAGATCGGCCGCGTCATCGCGCACCTGAAGCAAAAGCAGCTGCTCGACAACACGGTGGTCATCGTCCTCGGTGATCACGGCGAGGAGTTCATGGAACGCAGCCGCTGGGGCCACAGCGCCGAATTCAACCGCTTCCAGACCGGCACGCCGGCGGTGATCTGGGCGCCCGGCAACAAGGCGCGCGTGGTGAGCGGGATCACCAGCCACCTCGACATCCCGGCGACCCTGATGCCGCTGCTCGGCGTGCGCAA
>JADYZH010000296.1 GCA_020853215.1 Sulfuritalea sp.
CTCCGAGATTGCAGCCATCCTGCAGCTCAGACAGCTTATCTATTAATGCAAAATTAACTTCCTTAATTGAATCCACAATGACCCCTATCGTATAACGCTCACGCTCCGTATTGAATCCATGCTCTGTCATATCAATCACCTTCTTGTATCCGAAACCAGTGCAAAAATTGCTGCCCGCCTGAGCTTGAGAGTATCTGCACCTTTACCAGGATAGGCAACATGCTTCAGCCTGTTTGACGCTGCAGGCTTTATTCTTGGGCTAATCAAATATCAGACTACCCTGATTTCACATCGACTATACGACAAGATGCGTCGTATAGGGGACGTCTCAGAAAACGGAAAATAAAGCACGTTAAGCCCATTGCAGACGCTAGATATTGACGAGTACGTCGGGTTTTCTCTTGTTTGAGTTGCCTCTTGTGGTAAGATAGTAATCAATTACTATCTTACAAGGAGTGCTCGTGGACACCCATCCAAAGCATCTGCCGGCCGATGAACGTCGTGCCGTAACTGTCGAGTCCGTCGTGGCGCTTGCCGGTTCACAAAACCCAAGCGAGATAACCACTGCGGCTATCGCTAAACACATGAACTTGACCCAGGGAGCGTTGTTTCGGCACTTCCCGAACAAGGAAGCCATTTGGCAGGCGGTCATGGAGTGGGTAGCAGAGCGCCTATTAGCCAGAATCGATCGATCCGCACAAGGAATCGAGTCGCCCTTGGCAGCCATGGAGGCGATGTTCATGAGTCATATCGAATTCGTAGCTGAGCACCCAGGCGTGCCAAGAATGATGTTTGGTGAGCTTCAGCGTGCCGAATCGACACCGGCCAAGCGCATGGTGCAAACCTTGATTCAGCGCTACGGCGAACGTTTGCATCGTCTCATCGAGAAAGGCAAGGCCAGCGGCGAGTTGTCTCCCTCGCTTGACAACGAGGCGGCGGCAACGCTGTTCATTGGCACGATCCAGGGCTTGGTCATGCAATCGCTGTTGGCGGGTGATGTGGGACGTATGCACCGCGATGCGCCGCGCGTCTTTGCAATTTATCGGCGTGGCATAAGGAGTGCGCAATGAAAAAGTTACCCTTGCAAGGCCGCACCCTGGCGCTGCTTGCCGTCATCATTCCTTTGCTGGTGCTTTTTATTTATGTCGGTCTGCGATCAGGGCCGCTCGCCCCGGTCGCTGTGACGGTGGCAAGCGTGGAATCACGGGCTATCACACCGGCGCTGTTCGGCATCGGCACGGTGGAGGCGCGCTACACCTACAAGATCGGGCCGACGTTTGCCGGGCGCGTCAAACGCCTGGAGGTGCATGTAGGCGACCAGGTCAAGGCCGGACAGGTGCTCGGCGAGATGGAGCCGGTCGACCTCGATGATCGGGTGCGCTCACAGGAGTCGGCATTCAAGCGTGCGGAAGCGGCTTTGCGCGAGGCAGAAGCCCGGCAAGCCTACGCGCAAACCCAGGCGCGCCGCTACGAGCAATTGTTTGCGGTGCGCTCGACCAGCGAGGAAATCGTCACCACCAAGCGGCAGGAACTGCAGATCGCCGATGCCGCCTTATCTGCTGCTCGGGAAGATATTGTCCGGGCACGCTCCGACCGCGAAGGACTCGTGGCGCAGCGGAGCAATCTGCGCCTGATCGCGCCGGTCGACGGTGTAGTCGCCGTGCGCGATGCCGATCCCGGCACGACCATCGTCGCGGGCCAGGCCGTGGTGGAAGTGATCGACCCCAAGAGTTTGTGGATCAATGTGCGCTTCGACCAGATCAGCGCATCGGGGCTGGCTGGGGGGCTGCCGGCTCATATCGTCCTGCGTTCGCGTGGTGGCCAGACCTTGAAAGGTCGCGTGCTGCGGGTGGAACCCAAGGCCGACGCGGTAACCGAGGAAACGCTTGCCAAGGTGACATTCGATAACAAACCAGAACCTTTGCCACCAGTGGGTGAACTGGCCGAAGTCACGGTTGACTTGCCGGCGCTCCCGGCCGCTCCACTGATCCCCAACGCTGCCGTCCAGCGTGAGGGCGACAAAGTTGGTGTCTGGCAAATCGTGGATGGTGATCTGCATTTCTCCCCGGTCAAGCTCGGTGCTTCCGACCTCAATGGTTACGTGCAGGTGCGCGAAGGGCTCAAGAATGGGGACCAGGTTGTGACCTATAGCGAAAAGGCACTGACGGCGCGCAGCCGCATCCATGTGGTCGACCATATCCCAGGAGTGTCACGATGATCAGCCTGGCCGGCCGCGACATTCTCCATGCCTGGGGAAAATTCGTCTTCACCGGCATCGGTCTGGGTCTGCTGATCGGCGTCACCCTGGTCATGGCTGGGGTGTACCGAGGCATGGTGGACGACGGCAAGGCGTTGCTCGACAACAGTGGCGCTGACCTTTGGGTGGTGCAAAAGGATACTCTGGGTCCTTATGCGGAGTCGTCCAGCCTCAACGATGACGTGTATCGCGCCATTCTCGCCATGCCGGGAGTCTCACAGGCAGCGAACGTGACCTACCTGACCATGCAGGTACGCAAGGGCGAGAGTGATGTACGCACCATGGTGGTCGGCATCGCGCCCGGTGCGTTGGGGGCTACACCCGGATGGCCTCCTTATCTCGTCGCTGGACGCCAGATCACGCGCGGTCACTACGAGGCTGTGGCCGACATCGCCACCGGCTTCAAACTGGGAGATCGTCTTGCCATTCGCCGAAATCATTACACCGTCGTGGGGCTGACACGGCGCATGGTGTCGTCCAGCGGCGACCCGATGGTATTCATTCCACTCAAGGATGCCCAGGAGGCTCAGTTCCTCAAGGACAACGACGCCCTTTGGCAAAGCCGGCGTCGCACCGAAGCCAACCCGGCCTTCAATCGACCCGGTGTTCCAGGTTTGCTGGATGCCGTGATTGCTTCACAGAGCAGCAACGCGTTCGTCAATACCGTACTGGTCACACTGAAACCTGGCCATGCGCCGGACGAGGTTGCCGAATCCATCCGGCGCTGGAAGCGTTTGACGGTCTACACCCGGGCACAGATGGAAGACATCCTCGTCGGCAAGTTGATCGCCACCTCGGCCAAGCAGATCGGCATGTTCTTAGTGATTCTGGCCATCGTTAGCGCGGCCATCGTTGCCTTCATCATCTATTCGCTGACGATGGACAAAATCCGCGAGATCGCGGTGTTGAAGCTCATCGGCACACGCAACCGAACCATCGCCGCGATGATCATGCAGCAGGCGATCGCCCTGGGCGTGATTGGTTTCGTGGTCGGCAAGATCACAGCCACTTTCTCAGCGCCGCTGTTTCCCAAGTACGTACTGCTGATGCCGTTCGACTCCATCGCCGGTTTTTTCGCCGTGCTCGTGATCTGCGTTCTAGCCAGCATCGTCGCCATTCGCATGGCACTCAAGGTCGATCCGGCCGAAGCCATTGGAGGTTGATATGAGTGGCAAAGGCATTCGCATCGAAGGTTTGAGAAAACGTTATGGCGAGGGGGATACCGCGGTCGATGCCTTGAAAGGCGTGGACATGCAGGTGGCACCCGGCGAGGTGGTTGGCCTGATTGGCCCTTCCGGGTCCGGCAAGAGCACGCTGCTCAAATGTCTGGGCGCAGTGATTGATCCGACCGCCGGGCGCATGACGCTGGGTGATGAAGTGATCTACGACGATGGCTGGAAAGTCCGCGACTTGCGCGCCTTGCGGCGCGACAAGATCGGTTTCGTTTTCCAAGCACCATACCTGATTCCGTTTCTCGATGTCACCGACAAC
>JADYZH010000297.1 GCA_020853215.1 Sulfuritalea sp.
CTTAGTCACAGACGCACGTCAGTGGTATTTCTACGTAGCACAATGAATTTCCAATCACGGAATCCGGATCGCCGAAATTGCGCATGAACTACGAGCTCCTCATCGGTCTGCGCTACACCCGCGCCCAGCCGCGCGAAGGCGTTGCCAACCGCTTCATCTCCTTCATCGCGCTGATTTCCATGCTCGGGCTGGCGCTTGGCGTAGCGGCGCTGATCGTGGTGCTGTCGGTGATGAACGGCTTCCAGAAAGAGCTGCGCGAGCGCATCCTGGGCGTAGTTTCGCACGTCCAGATCAGCAGCCAGAGCGACGAACTGGCCGACTGGAGCAAGGTGGTACAGGGAGCCGCGCAGCACCCGCGGGTCAAGGCGGCGGCGCCTTACGTGCAAGCCCAGGGCATGCTGAGCTACGACGGCCAGGTGCGCGGCATGATGGTGCGCGGCATCCTGCCCGAGGCCGAGGACAAGGTGGCCGACTTCGGCAGTTACATGAAGACGGGCAGGCTCGATGCCTTGCGGCCCGGCGAATTCGGCATGGTGCTGGGTAGCGAGCTGGCGCGCGCGCTACGCGTCGTGCCCGGCGACAAGGTGACGCTGCTGGCGCCGCAGGGACTGGTGACGCCGGCGGCGATCCTGCCGCGGGTCAAGCAGTTCCGCGTCACCGGCATCTTCGAGGCCGGCATGTTCGAATTCGATTCCGGCCTGGCGCTGATCCACATGGCCGATGCGCAAAAGCTCTACCGCATGGACGATCGCGTTTCCGGGGTGAGGCTCAAGGTCGACGACCTGTTTGCCGCGCCGAAGATCGGCCGCGAATTGCTGCGCTTCCTGCCCATGGATGCCTGGGTCAGCGACTGGACGCGCAGTCATGCAAATTTCTTTCGCGCGGTGGAAATCGAAAAACGCATGATGTTCCTGATCCTGCTGCTGATCGTCGCCGTGGCGGCCTTCAACATCGTGTCTACGCTGGTCATGGCCGTCACCGACAAGCGCGCCGACATCGCCATCCTGCGCACTTTGGGCGCCAGCCCCGGCAGCATCATGGCGATCTTCATCGTGCAGGGCGTCCTGATCGGCACGGTGGGGTTGGCGGTTGGCATCGGCGGTGGCGTGGCGCTGGCGCTGAACATCGACGTCGTGGTGCCGGCGCTGGAGAACCTGCTGGGTCTCAAGTTCCTCGCCAAGGACGTGTATTACATCAGCGACCTGCCCTCGGACCTGCACTGGTCGGATGTCGGCACCATCGGCGTGGTGTCCTTCGTCCTCACCCTGCTGGCCACCCTGTATCCGAGCTGGCGCGCCTCGCGCACCCAGCCGGCGGAGGCGCTGCGCTATGAGTGATGCTGTCCTCGCCTGTTCGGGCCTGATGAAGATATTCCGCCAGGGCGAGACCGAGGTGCCGGTGCTGGGGGGGATCGAGCTGAAAGTCGGCGCCGGCGAGACGGTGGCCGTGGTCGGCGCCAGCGGTTCGGGCAAGAGCACGCTGCTGCACCTGCTGGGCGGACTGGATACGCCGACGGCGGGCACGGTCCTGCTGCAGGGCAGCGACCTGGCGCAGGTCGGCGAGGCGGAACGCGGGCGGCTGCGCAATTCATCGCTGGGTTTCGTCTACCAGTTCCATCATCTGCTGATGGAATTCACCGCCGTTGAGAACGTCGCCATGCCACTCTTGATCCGGCGCACGGAGCGTGTCGCGGCCGAGGCGCAGGCGCAGGCCGTGCTGGAGCGGGTCGGCCTCGGCCACCGCTTGCGCCACCGGCCGGGCGAACTCTCCGGCGGCGAACGCCAGCGCGTGGCCGTGGCGCGGGCCCTGGTCACGAAGCCGGCTTGCCTGCTGGCCGACGAGCCGACCGGCAACCTCGACCGCGGCGCCGCCGATGCCGTGTTCGCCCTGCTGCTGGAGTTGTGCCGCGAACATGGTGCGGCGCTGGTGCTGGTGACCCACGACGGCGAGCTCGCGGCGCGCGCGGATCGCGTGCTGCATCTGCGCGACGGGGTGCTGCACGCCTAGGTGCGGCGCCGCATGCCGCGCCGGCGCCAGGCGCGGATCAGGTGGATGCGCCAGGCCGCCTTGACAAGGAAGTAGGCGGCCAGGGCCAGCCCGCCGGCAAGCAGCACCAGGCCCAGCGCCAGCGGCGCGCCGAGGCCGATCATCCAGTCCAGCGTCGCCCGGGTCCACTCGACCAGTTCGTGGTCGGCGAAGCGTGGCGGGGCGATGAAGCGCTGGTCGCCATCCGGCAGGATAGCCTGCCCGATGGCGAAGGCGACGAGGTAGAGCGGCACGATGGTGAAGGGGTTGGTGTAGAGCGTGGTCAGCAGGGCGAGCGGCAGGTTGACGCGGAAGATCACGGCGCAGATCGCCGCGCCGAGCATTTGCAGCGGGCCCGGGATCAGGCCGCAGAACATCCCGGCGGCGACCCCGCCGGCGGCCGAGTGGCGGTTGAGGTCCCACAGCCGCGGATGCAGCAGGGTGTTCTGGAAGGGCGCCAGCCAGCGGTTGGCGCGGATCGTCGCCTGGTCGGGAAGGAATTTCCGCAGCTGGCGGCGCATCGGTTCAGAGGATGCGGACCGACAGTTCGCCGACGCCGGCCACGCCACCGGTGAGCAGGTCGCCCCTGACCACCGGGCCGACGCCCTCCGGCGTGCCGGTGAAGATCAGGTCGCCGGGACGGAGTTCGAAGTATTTCGAGAGGTGGGCGACGGTTTCCGGCACCGACCAGATCAGGTCGGCGAGGTCGCCTTCCTGTTTCAGGTTGCCGTTGACCTCGACCCAGATACGGCCGGCGGTCGGGTGTCCGCAGCGGGCGGCGGGGACGATGGGGGTAATCGGGGCCGACTGGTCGAAGGCCTTGCCCAGCTCCCAGGGCCGGCCCTTGTCGCGCAGGGCGAACTGCAGGTCGCGGCGGGTCATGTCGAGGCCTGCGGCATAGCCCCAGACGTGTGTGCTGGCGGCATCGATGGCGATGTCGCGGCCGCCCTGGCCGATTGCCACTACGAGTTCGATTTCATGGTGGCAGTTGGCGGTTTGCGGCGGGTAGGCGACGTCCGTGGTGATGCCCGGCAGTACCGGCACCACGGCATCGGCCGGCTTGCAGAAGAAGAAGGGCGGCTCGCGGTCCGGGTCGGAGCCCATCTCGCGCGCATGCGCCGCGTAGTTGCGGCCGACGCAATAGATGCGCCGCACCGGAAAACTGTCGCTGCTGCCGGCGACGGGAACGGCGGCCCGGGGCGCGGGGGGGATGGCAAAGTTCATGGTGGCTCCTGATGGCTTGGGACGATTATCGCTCAAGTGGACCTGCAACATTCCTGCCCGTGTCGGGTGTCCTCGCGTCCGACCGCAGCCCTCCGCCCGCCTTGGCTTTGCAGGGTACGGCAAACTTGTGTTGCACCGCATTAAGCGTATGGAATAAATGCCCGTATCAAAAAAATGGTTTTGACGACCGGCACTTTCGAGGCGAAGAATGGTCGCAATCCGCACCCGGAGGCGGACCGGAGACACAACGAGGAGGAAACATCATGCGCCAGTATTCCCTGCTGCCACGCCGTCCCTTGCAGCCCCAGACCAGCTTCCACGTTCCCTGCCAGGACCTGCCGCCGCGCGTCACGCTCGACGATGCGGCGGTGTCGGTGATGACCGATTTCAGAAAGGTCACCGCCTTCACCATCGATCCCGACGTCAGCGTCGATACCGCGGCGCGCGTGATGCGACGGCGCAAGGTGCATCTGTTGCTGGTGGTCGACGTCGAGAACGTCGTGGTCGGCATCGTCACCTCGAACGACCTGGTCGGCGAGAAGACGCTGCAATGCATCGCGGCGCGCGGCATTTCCCGCGCCGACGCGCTGGTGCGCGACATCATGACGCCGGCCGGCCGGCTCGAAGTGATCAGCATGGACGACGTGCTGCACGCCCATGTCGGCCATGTCGTGGCGACGCTGAAGGCCAGCGGGCGGCGCCATGCCGCCGTGGTCGACGAGGACGCCACGGGGCACCAGGTCCTACGCGGCCTGCTGTCCTGCTCGCAGATTTCCCTGCAACTCGGCGAGCCGGTAGAAACCCAGGAAATTCCCCAGAACTTCGCCGAACTCAGCGCCGCCCTGCACGACTGATCCATCGGCATCGGCTGCGGCCGATGTCCGGCGCGTGGCATGTTCTATCCCACAAGGGGATACCGTCCCCGGCTCCCGCCGGGGACATACCCCACAAGGGGATACCGTCCCCGGCTCCCGCCGGGGACATACCCCACAAGGGGATACCGTCCCCGGCTCCCGCCGGGGACATAATGCGCCATGCGCCTTTTCGTTGCGGCCTTTGCCGCCGGCATCTGGTTGTTGCAGCAGCAGGCGGCTTTGCCTTCCTTCGTGGGGCTCGCCGGCCTCGGCGCGGGCGCCTTGGCCCTGCTCGGATTGCAAAAGTCGGCGCTGGCGGGACGGCGATTCCTGGCGCCGGCCTTGCTTGTCACCGGCGCCGCGGCCCTTGGTTTCGCCTGGGCAGGAATTTTTGCGCAACCGCGCCTGGCCGACGAATTGCCTGGCGCGCTGGAAGGCCGCGACATCGAACTGACCGGCGTGGTCGCAGGCCTGCCGCAGGCGCTGGAACGCGGTGTGCGCTTCGAGTTTGAGGTGGAGCAGGCGGTGGCCGGTGTGCCGCCGCGCATCTCGCTGGCCTGGTATCGCGGCCACGACGACACGGACGACGAGGCCTCGCCCGCGATCCCGGTGCGCGCCGGCGAGCGCTGGCACTTCACGGTGCGCCTCAAGCGCCCGCACGGCAACCTGAATCCCCATGGCTTCGATTACGAGGCGTGGCTGTTCGAACGCGGCGTCCGCGCCACCGGTTACGTGCGTCCTGCCAGCGCCGCGCGCATCGAGGCTCAGGTCTGGCGTCCCGGTTACGCGGTGGAGATGCTGCGCGAAAACATCCGCGACCGCTTTCGCGCCGCACTGCCGGACGCGCTGTATGCGGGGATACTGATCGCGCTCGCCGTCGGCGACCAGCACGCGATCGATCCCGGACTCTGGCAGACATTCGCCCGTACCGGCATCACCCATTTGATGAGCATTTCCGGCCTGCACGTGACCATGCTGGCGGGCCTCGCCTATGCGCTGATCAACTGGCTGTGGCGGCGTTCGGCGAATCTCCCCTTGCGCCTGCCGGCCCAGCATGCGGCCGCCATGGGCGGCTTTCTGGCGGCCTTCGGTTATTGCCTGCTGGCCGGCTTTGCGGTGCCGGCGCAACGCACGCTCTACATGCTTGCCGTGGTCGCCGCCGCGCGCCTCTCCGCGCGCGAGATTTCCGGTTCGCGGGTGCTGTCGCTGGCGCTGCTGCTGGTCCTGCTGCTCGACCCGTGGGCGGTGCTGGCAGGCGGCTTCTGGCTGTCCTTCGGCGCGGTGGCACTGCTGTTCCATATCGGCAGCGGGCGGCTGGGGCCGGTGCATTGGCTGCTGGAGTGGGGCCGCGCGCAGTGGGCCGTGACGCTGGGCATGCTGCCGGCGCTGCTGGCCCTGTTCCAGCAGTTTTCGCTGGTTTCGCCGCTGGCCAATGCGCTGGCGATTCCGCTGGTCAGCTTCGTCATCGCGCCGCTGGCGCTGCTGGGCAGCCTGCCGCTGCTGGATCCGTTGCTGACGCTGGCGCATTTCTTCACGGCCTGGCTGATGGTTTTCATCGACTGGCTGGCCGGCCTGCCGCTGGCGATGTGGCAGCAGGCGGCGCCGCCGGTCTGGGCGGTGCTGCTGGCGCTGGCCGGCGGCCTCTGGCTGCTGCTGCCGCGCGGCTTCCCCTCGCGCTGGCTGGGCGTGCTGGCCTTCCTGCCGCTGCTGACGGTGCTGCCGCCGCGTCCGGCAACCGGCACCGCCGCGATTACCGTGCTGGACGTCGGCCAGGGCCTGGCGATCCATGTGCAGACGGCCGGGCACGATCTGCTGTTCGATGCCGGACCGGCGTTTTCGTCGGAGGCGGACAGCGGCAACCGCATCATCGCGCCCTACCTACGGGCGATGGGGGTGCGCGGGCTCGATGTCATGGTCATCAGCCACGCCGACAAGGACCACGAGGGCGGTGCGGCTTCGGTGCTGGCGGCGCTGCCGGTGGCCCTCCTGAAAACCTCGCTGCCCTTTGAACATCCCCTGTCGGCGCAGCCGGTGCCGCACGAGTTGTGCCGTGACGGCGATGCCTGGAACTGGGATGGAGTCGCCTTCAAAATGCTGCATCCGGGCGCCGAACCCCTGTCGCGCAAGACCAACGACCTGAGCTGTGTGCTGCGCGTCACCGCCGGCGGCAAGGCGATGCTGCTGACCTCGGATATCGAGGCGGTGTCCGAGGCTGCGCTGCTCGACCGGCATCGGGACAGGTTGCCTGCCACCGTGATGACGGCGCCGCATCACGGCAGCAAGACCTCGTCGACGCCCGGATTCATCGACGCGGTGGCCGCCCGGGACGTGATCTTTCCGGTCGGTTATCGCAACCGCTTCGGCCATCCGAAGGAGGACGTCGTCGAGCGCTTCCGGCAAAGCGGGGCTAGGCTGCACCGCACCGACGCCGATGGTGCGGTCGGCGTCCGGCTTTCCGCGGCGGACATCGGTTTCCGGCACGAGCGTGCCGAGCGACGGCGCTATTGGCACGCGTCCGGGAGATAATCGCCGTGCAATGAGCGCCGACTTTTCCCTTCCGTTCGCGGGCCTGATCCCGGAGCGCATCCTCGACGCCGTCGAAAGCCTCGGCCTGCGTTGCGACGGCGCCCTGCTGGCGCTCAACAGCTACGAGAACCGCGTCTGGCAGGTCGGCATCGATGACGGTGCGCCGCTGGTCGCCAAGTTCTACCGGCCGGGACGCTGGAGCGACGCGCAGATCGCCGAGGAACATGCATTCACGGCGGCGATGGCAGCGGACGAACTGCCGGTGGTGACGCCCCTGGTGCTGGGCGGAAAGACCCTGTTCAGCCACGGCGGTTTCCGTTTCGCGGTATTTCCCCGGCAGGGCGGTCGCGCACCCGAATTCGGCGACCCGCAGATCCTGGAATGGATGGGGCGCCTGATGGCACGCATCCATGTCGTCGGCGCGCGCACGCCGTTCGTCGTGCGGGAAACGCTGGACATCCGCAGCTTCGGCGTCGGACCGCGCGACTGGCTGCTGGCCAGCCGGATGATTCCGCCGGATCTCGAACCGGTATGGCGCGGTGTCGCCGACCAGGCACTCGACGGCGTGCGCAACTGTTTCGAACGCGCGGGCAAGGTCGAACATCTGCGCCTGCACGGCGACTGCCATGCCGGCAACGTGCTGTGGACAGCGGACGGCCCACACTTCGTCGATTTCGACGATGCCCGCATGGGCCCGGCGATCCAGGATCTGTGGATGCTGCTCTCCGGCGATGCGGACGAGATGGGGCGGCAGTTCGGCCATGTGCTGGCCGGTTACGAGTCCTTCCGCGAATTCGACGACCGCGAACTGCACCTGGTCGAAGCCCTGCGCACGCTGCGCCTGATGCATCATTCGGCCTGGCTGGCGCAGCGCTGGAATGATCCAGCCTTCCCCGCGGCGTTTCCGTGGTTCGCCACCAATCGCTACTGGGAAGAACGGATACTCGAACTGCGCGAGCAGATTGCGATGATGCAGGAACGTCCGATCGTGCCACGTTGACTGGAGAAGTTTCATGGAAATGCGTGAAGGAAAGGTGAAGTGCCTGAGTGCGGCCGGCTTTCATCACATGGCTTATGTCGAGTGGGGCGACCCGGCCAACCCGAAGGTGCTGGTGTGCGTGCACGGGTTGACCCGCTGCTCGCGCGACTTTGATTTCCTGGCGCAGGCGCTGGCCGCCGACTATCGCGTGGTTTGTCCCGACGTCGTCGGGCGCGGGCGCAGCGACTGGTTGCGCGACAAGTCCCTCTACGGCATACCGCAGTACTGCGCCGACATGACGAACCTGCTGGCGAAACTGGATGTCGAAAGCGTCGACTGGGTCGGCACCTCGATGGGCGGCCTGATCGGCATGGCGCTGGCCTGCCAGCCGGAAACGCCGATCGCGCGCCTGGTGCTCAACGATGTCGGCCCTGTGATTACGGCAGTATCGCTGGCGCGCATCGGTACCTATCTCGGCACCGCGCCGCGCTTCGATGACATCGCGCAGGCGGAAGCCTTCGTGCGCCTGGTTTCGGCCACCTTCGGCAGCTTCTCCGATGCGCAATGGCGCCACCTGACGGTTCACGTGACGCGCACGGCCGCCGACGGCAGGATCGAGTTCGCTTACGATCCGGGCATCGCCCAGCCCTTCCGCGAAATGCAGGCGGCCGGCGCGGGCAAGGATGTCGAGATGTGGCCGCTGTATGACGGCGTTGCCTGCCCGACATTGTTGCTGCGCGGGGAAAGTTCCGACCTGCTGACGCACGGGACGGCGTTGCAGATGGCCGGGCGCGGGCCGCGCGCGAAACTGGTCGAAGTGCCGGGGGTAGGCCATGCCCCGATGCTGATGTCCGCCGAACAAGTGGCGCCGGTGCGCGAGTTTTTGTTGGGGTAGGGGTCAGGCGCTTCCCATATCGCAGTGCAGCATCAAAAGATTCCATGTCAAGTTTTTTCACGACTTAGAATAGGCGCCCATTCGCATATTTCGGCAATGGCTTAATGAGGAGGCATCATGCAGAAATCGCTGCACATCGACCCCAATAAATGCACAGGCTGCCTCCAATGCGAGATGGCCTGTTCGTACGAGAACTACGGGATGTTCAATCTCTCGAAATCGCGGATCAAGGTTTTTGCCTTCGAGCACGAAGGGCGCAAGGTGCCCTACACCTGCACGCAATGCGCCGACGCCTGGTGCATGACCGCCTGTCCGGTCGATGCCATCCGCATCGATGCGGCGACCGGCGCCAAGGTGGTGCATGAGGATGTCTGCGTCGGCTGCAAGGTATGCACCATCGCCTGCCCCTTCGGCACGGTGAATTACGTCGCCGATTCCGGCAAGGTGCAGAAATGCGACCTCTGCGGCGGCGACCCGGCCTGCGCCAGCGCCTGCCCGACGGGCGCCATCACTTACGTCGATGCCGACTGGACCGGGCTCGACAAAATGCGCCAGTGGGCTGGCAAGACCGACACACAACCGCGCGCCAGCGCCTAAGGAGACTGACATGGGATGGGCACGCAAAATCCTCCGCGTTGACCTGAGCAAGGGCAGCTGCAAATCGGAACCCCTCAACATGGAGTGGGCTCAGCAATACCTCGGCCAGCGCGGGCTGGCCACCAAGTACTTCATCGAGGAAGTCGACCCCAAGGTCGATCCGCTCTCCGCTGACAACAAGATGATCATGGCCACCGGGCCGCTCACCGGCACCATGGCTTCCACCGGCGGGCGCTACTCGATCATCACCAAGGGACCGCTGACCGGCGCCATCGCCTGCTCGAACTCCGGCGGCTACTTCGGCGCCGAACTGAAGATGGCCGGCTGGGACATGATCATTTTCGAGGGCAAGTCGGCGAAGCCCGTCTATCTGTCGATTGAAAACGACAAGGCCGAACTCAAGGATGCATCCCACCTCTGGGGCAAGACCACCTGGGACACCGAAGAGATCATAAAGAAGACGCATCAGGACCCGCAGGTTCGCGTTTCGTCGATCGGCCGCGCCGGCGAGAACGGCGTGCTCTACGCCTGCGTCGTCAACGACCTGCACCGTGCCGCCGGACGCTCCGGGGTTGGCACCGTCATGGGTTCGAAGAACCTCAAGGCCGTCGCTGTGCGCGGTACCCTCGGCGTCTCCGGCATCAAGGACTTCAAGGGCTTCATGGCCGCCACCGTCGCCGCCAAGAAGGTCCTCGCCGACCATCCCGTCACCGGCCAGGGCTTGCCCAAGTACGGCACCCAGGTGCTGATGAACGTCATCAACGAAATGGGGGCGCTGCCGACGCGCAACGCTCGCGAAGTGCAGTTCGAAGGCGCGCGCGACATCTCGGGCGAAGCCATGCACGAAAAGCGGCCCACCGACGGCAAGGCCAACCTGGTCACCAACAACGCCTGCTTCGGCTGTACCATCGCCTGCGGCCGCATCTCGCAGGTGGACAAGGGTCACTTCAGCGTCGTGAACAGCCCCAAGTACTGGGGCGCTTCGGGCGGACTCGAATACGAGAACGCCTGGTCGCTGGGCGCCGCCAACGGGGTCAATGACCTCGATGCGCTGACCGTCGCCAACTTCATCTGCAACGAAGACGGCATGGATCCGATCACCTTCGGCGCGACCGTCGGTGCGGTCATGGAACTGTTCACCATGGGCGTCCTGAGCAAGGAGCAGCTTGGTGTCGAATCCCCCTTCGGTTCGGCCCAGGCCCTGATCGATTTTGCCCACATGACCGCGGAAGGGCGCGGCTTCGGCAAGGAACTAGGCCTTGGCTCGAAGCGCCTGACCGAGAAATACGGCCATCCGGAATTGTCGATGACGGTCAAGGGCCAGGAGTTTCCGGCCTACGATCCGCGCGGCATCCAGGGCATCGGCCTCGGTTACGCCACCTCGAATCGCGGTGCCTGCCACCTGCGCGGCTACACCGTCGCTTCCGAGGTTTTTGGCATCCCGGTCAAGACCGATCCGCATGTCACCGAGGGCAAGGCCGACCTGCTGAAGGCCTTCCAGGACGCCACCGGCGCCTTTGACTCCTCCGGCACCTGCGTGTTCACCACCTTCGCCTGGACCCTGGCCGACCTGCAGACCCAGGTCGACACTGCCTGCGAAGGCGGCTGGAGCATGGAGAAACTGGCCGAGCTCGGCGAGCGGATCTGGAACATGGAACGCCTGTTCAACAATGCCGCCGGTTTCACCGCCAAGGACGACGACCTGCCCAAGCGGCTCAAGACCGAGGCGGCGGCCAGCGGGCCGACCAAAGGGCTGGTCTCGGGTGTCGAGAAGATGATGCCGGAGTACTACAAGGCCCGTGGCTGGGATGCCAAGGGCGTACCGACCAAGGAGACCCTGGCGCGGCTCGGCCTGTAATTCGCCACTCTGGCGCCAAGGCCGTCGGTATCCCCGGCGCCTTGGCGTTGTTGCTTAAGGAAGCCACCTACATGAAACACGTCATCATCGGTAATGGTCCGGCCGGCCTCGTGGCCGCCGAAACCTTGCGCCGCCTGCAGCCGGATGCCGAGATCGCCCTCATCGGCGATGAGTCCGAACCGCCGTATTCGCGCATGGCGATCCCCTATTTCCTGATCGGGAAAATTGCCGACAGCGGCACGCATCTGAGGAAAGCCCACGACCATTACGCCAGGGAGCGCATCCACCTGATCGAGGGCAAGGTGGTCAAGGTCGACGCGCAGGCAAAGCAGGTGGAATTCGCCAGCGGCGAGCGCCTGCCTTACGACCGTCTGCTGATCGCCAGCGGCTCGCACCCGATACGGCCCAAGGTGTCCGGCATGGACCTGGCCAACGTGCATACCTGCTGGACCATCGAGGATGCGCGGGCCATCGCGGCGAAGGCGGCACCTGGCGCCCGTGTGCTGCAGATCGGCGCCGGTTTCATCGGTTGCATCATCATGGAAGCGCTGGCCGCACGCGGCGTCAAGCTGACGGTGGTGGAAATGGGCGACCGCATGGTGCCGCGCATGATGACGGCCAAGGCCGGCAACATGATCCGGCAGTGGGTCGAGAAAAAAGGCATCGGCGTGCACGTCAATGAGGGGGTGACCGCCATCACGCAAGAGGATGGCGCGCTGCTGGCCAAGCTCAGCACCGGCGCCGAAATCGCCGCCGACCTGGTGATCTGCGCCGCGGGCGTGGCGCCCAACACGGCATTCCTGGCGGGCAGCGGGATCGCCATCGAACGCGGCATTCGCGTCGATGCCGGGATGCGCACCAGCGTCGCCGATATCTACGCTGCAGGAGACGTCACCGAAGCCGCCGGTTTTCACACGGGTCAGCCGGAACTCAACGCGGTGCAGCCCAATGCCGTCGATCAGGCCCGCGTCGCCGCGCACAACATGGCCGGTGGCGCGGCGGTCAGCGGCGGCAGCCTGGCGATCAACGTGCTCGATACCCTGGGCCTGATCTCGACCTCCTTCGGCCAGTGGCAGGGCGTCGGCAAGGAGCAGGGCGGGGCGGGCGTCGAACTGGTCGACGAAGCGAACTACCGCTACCTGTCGCTGCAATTCAAGGACGATATCTTGATCGGCGCCACCAGCATCGGCTGGACCGACCACGTCGGCGCCCTGCGCGGCCTGGTGCAGACCCAGGCGCCGTTGGGTGAATGGAAGGACCGCCTGCTGGCCGACCCGACCTGTTTCATGGCGGCCTATCTCGGTACCGCACAGAAAGCTGCATGAGGATTACCTTCAAACTTTTCGCGCAGTTGCAGGATTTCCTGCCGGCCGATGCCAGGAAGACCAATGCCTGCATCGTTGAAATCGCCGACGCAACGAGTGTCGCGCAGGTGATCGAGCGCTTCACGCTGCCTCCACGACTGGTGCACCTGGTCCTGCTCGACGGGACATTCGTGCCGCCTGCCGAGCGCGACGCGCGCATCCTGCGCGATGGGGAAACGCTGGCGATCTGGCCGCCCGTCGCCGGCGGATGAAGTTTCCGCTGTGCTACGAGGCGACGATTTCCCGCGCCGAGTTCCTCCGCACGCTTCCTGCCGCCACGGATGAGGGGGATTTTCGTGAAGTCGATGGCCGCTTCGAGGGCAGGGGCTGGTCCATCCGCCTGACGCCGATCGTGCCATTCGGGGTCGGCATGGTTCGCCTGGAGCGTCATCGCGTCGAAATCGAGTTCGACGGCTTGACGCCCGAAGAGCAGGATCGTTTCATGCGGCGTTTTACGCTGTATTTCCAGCGTGGAGGCGGCTGAACAAACCTCCGCAGAAAAGTCGGCGCCGGGGACACGGCGACGGATTTACCTGCCGCGATGCCGCACTGCTAGAATTCGCGCCGCGGCGGGTCTCCCCGCATTGAGGGGTGGTGAACCTGGTCAGGTCCGGAAGGAAGCAGCCACAGCCATTTTCCGCAAGTGCCGGGGGTCAGGCTCGCCGCCCCTCCTATTTTGCCCGCGAGCGGTGACGCAATCTTCGCTTACAAACTCCCTGCTCCTGTCACATCCGGCTTACAGCGGTCGGATCAAATGCGTCCTGCCATGAGGCATTTACTTCACCACAGGAGCACACCATGAAACTGAATCGAAAAATCATTGCCGGCTTTATTGCCGCCAGCGCCGTCATGTTCGGCGTCGCCCATGCGCAAGGTCCGGGTTGCGGTCCCGACGGCATGCCGGGCATGAAAGGCGGGATGCAGCGCGGCGGCATGATGGAACCCGGCGTCCGCGCCGAACAGCGTCTGACCCGGCTCAAGGGCGACCTCAAGCTCACCGCTCCGCAGGAACCCCTCTGGCAGGCCTATGCCGACAAGGTCAAGGCGGAGGCGGGCAAGGGCATGCAGGCGATGCGCCAGAACATGCAGGGCGACAAGCCGGTTCCCGCTCCGGAGCGCATGGCGCAGATGCAGACCATGATGAAGGAACGCCTCGCCGCCATGGAATCGGTGCATGAATCCTTCAATCGCCTCTACGCGGTCCTGACGCCGGAGCAGAAGGCGACCGCTGACAAGAGTTTCGGCATGGCCGGTCGGTATCCGCAGGGCAGGGGGCGTGGCGGCCCGCCTCAGGGCCAGCCGGCCGCGGCACCCGCCAAGGGCTGACGCCGGCGCACGAAGCAGCGGTTCGTTTCGCCGCAAACAGGGGCAGCCGTCTGTGACGGGCTGCCCCGTTTGCGTCGACGGGCCTGATAAAATCGCCGCATGAGTTATCAGGTCCTCGCCCGCAAATGGCGCCCCAAGTCCTTCGCCACCCTGGTCGGGCAGGAACACGTGGTTCGCGCCCTGACGCATGCGCTGGATCAGAACCGCTTGCACCACGCCTATCTGTTCACCGGCACGCGCGGTGTGGGCAAGACCACGCTGGCGCGCATCATGGCCAAGGCGCTGAACTGCGAAGCCGGCGTCAGTTCCACTCCCTGCGGCGTCTGCGGGGCGTGTACCGAGATCGACGGCGGGCGCTTCATCGATTACATCGAACTCGATGCCGCCTCGAATCGCGGGGTGGACGACATGACCCAGTTGCTGGAACGCGCCACCTATGCGCCGACCAGCGGCCGCTACAAGGTCTATGTCATCGACGAAGTTCATCAGCTTTCCGGTCACGCCTTCAACGCGATGCTGAAGACGCTGGAAGAGCCGCCGGAGCACGTCAAGTTCATCCTCGCCACCACCGATCCGCAGAAAATCCCGGTGACCGTGCTCTCGCGCTGCCTGCAGTTCAACCTCAAGCAGATGCCACTGACGCATATCGTCGACCATCTGTCGCGCGTATTGGAAGCC
Source organism: Sulfuritalea sp. (assembly GCA_020853215.1). Classification (GTDB taxonomy): domain Bacteria; phylum Pseudomonadota; class Gammaproteobacteria; order Burkholderiales; family Rhodocyclaceae; genus Sulfuritalea. Next base: position 14,327 of record JADYZH010000297.1, read on the forward strand.
GAGGGCGTGGCGTTCGAGCCTGCCGCCCTGCGCCATCTGGCCAAGGGGGCCGCCGGCAGCATGCGCGATGCGCTCTCCCTGCTCGACCAGGCCATCGCCCACGGTGCCGGCGAGGTGGAGGACGAGGGCGTGCGCGCCATGCTGGGCACGGTGGGCGACGAACACCTGTTCGCGCTGCTCGACGGCCTGGTGGCGCAGGACGTGCAGGCCATGCTCGAAGTGGCCAAGCTGATGGACGCGCGCAGCCTGTCCTTCGACGGCGGCCTGCAGGAACTGGCGACGCTGTTCCATCGCATTGCGCTGGCCCAGTTCGCCCCCGAAGCCCTGCTCGATGACGCGGAGCGCAGCCGCCTGATGCCTTATGCACAGGCGCTCGATGCAGAGTATTTGCAACTCGCCTACCAGATCGCCATCCATGGCCGCGACGAACTGTCGCTGGCGCCGGACGACTATGCCGGCTTCGTCATGACGCTGCTGCGGCTGCATGCCTTCGGTCCCGAACGCGCCGGTGCAATCATCCCGGCGCCAAGATCCGCTGCCGCGGCGCCGCTGCGCCAACCGGCGCCTTTGGCGGCCGCTGCGGCAAGTGTTCCCCGGCCCGGCGCCGTCCCGCCGGCGCCGACTTCTGCGTCGGCGGCAAAGCCATCCGCTGCCGCTTGCACGTCCGACGCCGACTGGCATGTGCTGGCGGGCGGGCTGCCCGGCATGGCGCGCCAGCTTGCCCAGAACTGCGAACTCGTCGAGCGGGCGGAGAACCTTGTGCGCCTGCGCCTGACACCGGCCCACAAGCACCTGCAGGTGCACCAGGAGAAGCTGCGGGCGGCGCTGCGCGAACTTTGGGGTGGCAGCCTTGGCGTCGACATCACCGTGGCCGAACCGGCCGGGGAGACACCCGCGGCGCGCCGCCAGAATAGCGAGCGCGAGCGCCAGGAGAAGGCGATCGCCGCGATAGAACAGGATCCCTTCGTGCGCGACGTGGTGGACCTGTTCGACGCCAGTATCGACCAATCGACGATAAAACCCGTTTAGCTCAAGGAGTACCAGGAAATGATGAAAGGTGGCATAGCCGGATTGATGAAGCAGGCCCAGCAGATGCAGGCCAACATGGAGAAGGCCCAGCAGGAACTGGCGCAGCTTGAGGTCGAAGGCCAGTCGGGCGCCGGGGCGGTGAAAGTGACCATGACCTGCAAGCATGACGTCAAGCGCGTCAGCATCGATCCATCGGTGATGGATGACAAGGAGATGCTGGAGGACCTGATCGCCGCCGCGATGAACGACGCCAGTCGTCGCGTCGAGTCGACTACCGCGGAAAAGATGGGTGGCTTTACCGCCGGCCTGAACCTGCCGCCGGGAATGAAGCTGCCGTTCTAGGGAAATCGCGATCAAGTGTCGACTTGTCATTCCGGCGAACGCCGGAATCCAGCGGATTCGAGGGCATGGACACCGGCTTGCGACGGTGTGACGGCTACTCGGCGTTTCCCGGGAGCTTGCCATGACGCCGTTGTCTAGCCTCGAAGAACTCATCGAGGCACTGCGCTGCCTGCCCGGCGTCGGACCCAAGTCGGCGCAACGCATGGCCTACCACCTGCTTCAGCGTGACCGCAACGGCGCCGACAGGCTGGCGCGCGGGCTCGATGCCGCGCTGAATCTGCTGCATCACTGCGCGCGCTGCAACAACTTCACCGAGGAGGATGTTTGCGAGCGCTGCCTCTCGCCGCGGCGCGATGCGACGCAACTGTGCGTGGTCGAAATGCCGGTCGATGCGATCAGCATGGAGCAGACGCATGCCTTCAACGGACTCTACTACGTGCTGATGGGGCGGCTCTCGCCGCTGGACGGCATCGGCCCCCGCGAGCTTGCCTTCGAGCGCCTTTTCGCGCGGGCCAGTGACGGCGTGGTCGAGGAGGTGATTCTCGCCACCAACTTCACCAACGAGGGGGAGGCGACGGCGCACTATCTTTCCGAACTGCTGCACGCGCGCGGGCTCAAGGTCAGTCGCATCGCGCGCGGGCTGCCGGTTGGCGGCGAACTGGAATTTTCCGACGCCGCCACCGTTGCCCAGGCCCTGCGCGAACGGCGCGACTTCGTTTGACTGATTCCGCCAAACCGCTGGCCGGCGTCAAGGTGATCGAGTTCGGCACGCTGATCGCCGGTCCGTTCTGTTCGCGCGTCCTCGCCGAGTTCGGCGCCGAAGTGATCAAGATTGAGGCGCCGGGCGAGGGCGATCCGCTGCGCAAGTGGCGCAAGCTGTATCCCACCGGCGATGGCGAAACCTCGCTGTGGTGGTTCGTCCAGGCGCGCAACAAAAAGTCGGTGACGCTCAATCTCAAACATCCGGAAGGCATCGCCATCGCGCACAAACTGGTGGCGCAGGCCGATATCGTGATCGAAAACTTTCGGCCCGGCGTCATGGAGAAACTCGGGCTGGGCTGGGAAGTGCTGTCGGCGATCAATCCCGGCGTGGTCATGGTGCGTCTTTCCGGCTTTGGCCAGACCGGACCCATGGCCAGCCAGCCCGGCTTCGGCGCGATCGGCGAATCGATGGGCGGCCTGCGTTACGTTACCGGCTTTGCCGATCGGCCGCCGGTAAAGACCGGGATTTCCATCGGCGATTCGATCGCCGCCCTGTGGGGCGCGCTGGGCGCCTTGATGGCGCTTCGCCATCGCGAGGTCAAGGGCGGCGCGGGCCAGGTGGTGGACGTCGCCTTGTACGAAGCGGTGTTCGCCATGATGGAAAGCCTCGTGCCGGAATTCGATGTCTTCGGTTTCATCCGCGAGCGCACGGGTAACGTGATGCCGGGCATAACGCCGTCGAACACGCACACCACGCGCGACGGCAGGCACCTGATCATCGGCGCCAACGGTGATGCCATCTTCCGTCGCCTGATGCTGGCCATCGGTCGCAGCGATTTGGCCGACGACCCCCAACTTGGCAGCAATGCTGGCCGGGATGTCCGTGCCGCGGAAATCTATGCCGTGATCGATGCGTGGGTGGCTGCGAACGACGCGGAGGACGTTTTACGCACTGCGGCAGCAGCTCAGGTGCCGGCCAGCCAGATTTATTCGGTGGCGGACATGGTGGATGACCCCCAGTTCATTGCGAGGAAGATGCTGGAAACTGCGCAACTGCCTGATGGGAAAGGTTTACTTATCCCAGGTGTGGTGCCCAAGCTTTCGCTGACGCCGGGCGAGACGCGCTGGCTTGGCCCGAGCCTCGGAGAACATACGGACGAGACCCTCGGACGACTCGGCTACCCATCCAACGAGATAGTTCGACTTCGGATGGACGGAGTTATCTAATTGAGTTTGTTTAATAATATTGATTTCCGACAGTCAAGGTCGATAAGTCGGCTCAGTTCGGGGCTTTAATCGCCCTGTGAGATTCGCTACAATTACGCTCTTTTAGTTACGGCCGCTGCGCTTAACGTCGATGGAACCGACGTTGGCCTTCACTGAAACTGCGTTTTGAAACTTCGTTTTCGATTTCGTTTTGAGCATTCAGGGACAATTACCATGAGTAGTGACGATACAGTCGATTGCGGTCGGCGGCGTCTGCTTGTTGCCACGGCTGCCGCGGGTGGTGTGGCAGGGGTAGCGGTGGCGGTGCCGTTCGCGACCAGCATGCTGCCTTCCGAGCGGGCCAAGGCCGCCGGTGCCCCGGTGGAGGTGGATATCAGCAAGCTTGGTCCCGGCCAGATGATGACCGTCGAATGGCGCGGCAAGCCGGTCTGGATCATCAATCGCACCAAGGAAATGCTCGATTCATTGACAAAGGTCGGCGAGAAATTGGCTGATCCGAAGTCGGACAAGAACATGCAGCCCGAGTATGCGAAGAACGAGACCCGCTCGATCAAGCCGGAAATTCTCGTCGCCGTCGGCATTTGTACCCACCTCGGCTGCTCGCCGACCGAGAAGTTCAAGACCGGCGCCGAGTCGGGCATCGATCCCAACTGGCCGGGCGGATTCCTCTGCCCCTGCCACGGCTCCACCTTCGACCTCGCTGGTCGCGTGTACAAGAGCATGCCGGCCCCGGACAACCTCGAAATCCCACCGCACATGTACCTTGGCGATGCCAGGCTGATCATTGGCGAAGACAAGAAGGCCTGATGCGATGAGCAAAGTAAACGCCATGTTGCAGGGGACGCTGGACTGGGTCGACGCGCGCTTTCCGCTGACGTCGAACTGGAAGGCACACCTGGCCGAGTACTACGCGCCGAAGAACTTCAACTTCTGGTACTTCTTCGGTTCGCTGGCGATGCTGGTGCTGGCCATCCAGATCGTCACCGGAATTCTCCTCACCATGCACTACAAGCCGGACGCCTCGCTTAACGCCTCGGGCGTGCCAGTGGCATTTGCCAGCGTCGAGTACATCATGCGCGATGTACCATGGGGCTGGCTGATCCGCTACATGCACTCGACTGGCGCCTCGGCCTTTTTCGTCGTCGTTTACCTGCACATGTTTCGCGGCCTGCTCTACGGTTCCTACCGCAAGCCGCGCGAACTGATCTGGCTGTTCGGTATCGGCATTTTCCTCTGCCTGATGGGCGAGGCCTTCTTTGGCTACCTGCTGCCATGGGGCCAGATGTCCTTCTGGGGCGCTCAGGTCATCGTCAACCTGTTCTCGGCGATTCCGCTGATCGGCAACGACCTGTCGATCTGGTTGCGCGGCGATTACGTCGTCGGCGACGCGACGCTGAACCGTTTCTTCGCCTTCCACGTGATCGCGATGCCGCTGGTGCTGATCGGACTGGTCGGCGCGCACATCATCGCGCTGCACGAAGTCGGTTCCAACAATCCGGACGGCGTCGAGATCAAGAAGAAAAAGGACGCGAACGGCATACCGCTGGACGGCATTCCCTTCCACCCCTACTACTCGGTGAAGGACATCGTTGGCGTCGTGGTTTTCCTCTTCGTCTTCTCCATCGTGATCTTCTTCATGCCCGAGGGCGGCGGCTATTTCCTCGAGTACAACAACTTCTTCCCGGCCGACCCGCTGGTGACGCCGCCGCACATCGCGCCGGTCTGGTACTTCACCCCTTACTACTCGTTGCTGCGCGCAGTGACCTACCCGCTGTTCGGCATCGATGCCAAGTTCTGGGGCGTCGTCGCCATGGGCGCCGGCACGCTGATCTTCGCCTTCCTGCCCTGGCTGGACCGCAGCCCGGTGAAGTCGATCCGCTATCGCGGCCCGCTCACCAAGTGGCTGCTCGGGATCTGGGTGGTCGGCTTTTTCATCCTCGGCTTCCTCGGCACCAAGGATCCGGCCTACAAGTTCTTCGGCTTCATCCCCGGTGCGCCGATCGCACAACTGCTCAGCGTGTACTACTTCCTGTTTTTCCTGACGATGCCGGTCTGGTCCTCGCTGGATCGCTGCAAGCCGGAACCGGACCGGGTGACAATGAAATGAAGAAATTTCTTACCGCAATCCTGTTCGCGCCGGTCCTGGCGTTTGCCGCAGGTCCCGCCCTGCATCTTGATTCCGCACCGGACAAGTCTTCCGACATGGCCGCCCTGCAGAACGGCGCCAAGGTTTTCGTCAATTACTGCCTGAACTGCCATTCCGCGTCCTACATGCGCTACAACCGCCTGCGGGACATCGGCCTGTCCGACGCGCAGATCAAGGACAACCTGATGTTCACCGCCGAGAAGGTCGGCGAGCCGATGAAGATCGCCATGCAGCGCGCCGAGGCCAAGGCGTGGTTCGGCGCGGCACCGCCGGATCTGACCATCATCGCCAGGGCGCGCGCATCCGAGCACGGCAGCGGCGCCGACTGGCTGTATACCTATCTGCGCACCTTCTATCGCGACGAGAATCGCCCGACCGGCTGGAACAACGTCGTCTTCGAAAACGTCGGCATGCCGCACGTGTTCTGGGAACTGCAGGGCGAGCAGGTGATGGGCGCAGACCACAAGCTGACGCTGGCCAAGCCGGGAAAGATGAAGCCGCAGGAATACGACGCCATGGTCGGCGATCTGGTGGCCTTCCTCAAGTACATGGGCGAGCCGGTGGGCGAGTTCCGCAAGAAACTTGGCGTGGTCGTGCTGATTTTCCTCGCTATCCTCTTTGTCTTTGCCTACGCGCTGAAACGCGAGTACTGGAAAGACATCCATTAACACTCATACGTGAATGCATACCATGGGGCATCGAGAAATGAACGCGCCACCCGTCCGCAAAGTCGTGCGTGATGCAGACTATTCCTGGGGCAGCAGCGCGATGATGAATCTGTACTCGGGCACCACGTGCCCGTTCAGCCATCGCTGCCGCATCGTCCTTTACGAAAAGCAGATGGACTTCCAGGTGATCGACGTCGATCTCTTCAACAAGCCCGAAGACATCGCCATCATCAATCCGTACAACCGCGTGCCGGTGCTGGTCGACCGCGATCTGGTGCTCTACGAGTCGAACATCATCAACGAGTACATCGACGAGCGTTTTCCGCATCCGCAACTGATGCCGCCGGACCCGCAAACGCGGGCCAAGGCGCGCCAGTTGCTGTTCACCATGGAGCAGGAGCTGTTCAGCTACATCGATGCCCTGGAGAAGAACCTCAAGTCCGCCGACAAGGCGCGCATGCACATGCGCGATCGGCTGATCGAGCTGGCGCCGATGTTCAACAAGCAGAAGTTCATCCTCGGCGATGATTTCTCGATGCTCGACGTCGCCATCGCGCCGCTTTTGTGGCGCCTCGACCACTACGCCATCGAATTGCCGAAGACCGCGGCGCCGCTGATGAAATACGCCGAGCGCATTTTCTCGCGCCAGGGCTTCATCGACGCGCTGACGCCGACCGAGAAGATGATGCGCCGTTGAGGCGCCTCCCATCCGTCGGCCGCCCGGCTCGATCCGGCGCATGTCCATGAAGTCCACCAAACCCTACATGATCCGCGCCATCCACGAATGGTGCGCGGATCAGGGTTTCACGCCCTATCTGGCGGTGAAGGTCGACGCCACCACGCGCGTGCCCCGCGAGTTCGTCAAGGACGGAGAAATCGTCCTCAACGTCGGCATCGAAGCCACCCATCAATTGCAGATGGGCAACGAGGAAATCACCTTCCAGGCAAGGTTTGGCGGCAAGGCGTTTCCGGTCGTGGTGCCGATCGGGCGGGTCGCGGCAATCTACGCCCGCGAGAACGGCGAAGGCATGGCTTTCGAAGTGACCGACACGGTGGAAGCCGATTCCGCGATCGCGGGCGCGACGCCGGACACCATCCCGGACAAGGCCGATTCTGGCGCTTCACCCGATCCCGATCGCTCCGCCAGGCGGCCTGTACTGACCCGCATCAAGTGATTCGAAGCGTCATCCGACGGATGCCGGATTTTCTGGATTTCATCGCCTGGCCCGAAGAACAGCCGGTTGCCCACGATCCTGCCCCACGTCGGCGGGGGTGAAGGAAGATCAAGGCGCGACCGGATCGGAACTGGCGATTGACGGCAACTTCCAGCGTCAGACAAACTGGCATCAATCTGGTTGCATTTCCTGTCCTTAACGAGGAGTCCGCGGTAAATGGAGCAGGTTGCCGACGTCGGTATAGACAAGTATGAAATCATCCGCGAACTCGGCAGGGGTGCGACAAGCGTTGTGTACCTTGCCCATGACACGTTCAACGATCGCGAGGTGGCGATCAAGGTCTTCAAACCGGAGATACTGTCCGATACCGAGCACGGCAGCACCTACCGCAGGCTGATCGCCAACGAGGCGGCCCTGGCGGGGCGCCTCAATCATCCGCACATCGTTGGCATCTACGATGCGATGCTGGGGCGCGACGACGGCTACATCGTCATGGAATACGTACAGGGCGAAACGCTGGAGAAATACGGCCATGTCGAGCGCTTGCTGCCCGTGGACAAGGTGATCGAGATCGCCTTCAAGTGTGCCCTGGCGCTGGATTTCGCAAGCCGTAACGGCATCATCCACCGCGACATCAAGCCGGCGAACATCATGCTTTGCCATGACGGCAAGGTGAAAATCGCCGACTTCGGCGCCGCGATCCTGGCCAAGAACGACGAGACGCAAATGACCGGGATCGGTTCGCCTTCTTACATGTCGCCCGAGCAGGTCCGCAACGACATTCTCAACCACCAGACAGACATCTATTCCCTCGGCGTGGTGATGTACAGGCTACTCACCGGCCGCCTGCCCTTCGTGGCCGAATCCAACTACGCGCTGACTTACAAGATACTGAACGAAGACGCCCCCAGCGTCCTTGTCCATCGCCCTGCGTTGTCGGTCCGTCTCGCCGACATCGTCACCAAGGCAATGCGCCGCAGCACGACCGAGCGGCATGCAAACTGGCGCGAGTTCATCGAGGACCTGTCCACCATCGCCGAACTCGACCTTCCGGAGACGGCCGATTCCGAGACCCAGCGCTTCAACATGCTGAAGGCACTGCCGTTCTTCAAGGACTTCAGCGAAATCGAGCTCTGGGAAGTGCTGCGCATCAGCATCTGGGGGCGCGTGCCGGCCGGGACCGTCCTGGTCGACGAGGGAACCACGGGCAACTTCTTCTTTGTCATCGCCGACGGCAGCGTGAGCGTGATCAAGGGCAACAAGAAGCTGAGCACGCTGGGCAAGGGGCACTGCTTCGGCGAGATGTGCTACATCCGGCAGGGCGCGCTGATGCGCACCGCCACCATCCTTGCCGATACGCCGGTGACCTTGTTCAAGATCAGGGCCGACTCGTTGCACAAGGCCTCGGAAAACTGCCAGCTGCGCTTCAACCGCTCGTTCATGAACATCCTGGTAGACCGGCTGGCGCAGGCGACCAGCGAGCTGGCGCACATTTACTGACGCGGCGTCCGGCGGCAGGCCAGCCGGGGATCAGCGGCCGACCCTGGCGTCGAGGAAGGCTTTGATCTCGAGGAACTTCTCTTCCTCGCGCTTGACGAACTCGACGGTGCAATCGTCGAGGCCGGCAAGCTTGAAGCCTTCCCTGGATTCCGGCAGGACGACGGTGATGTGGCCGGCGAGAAGGGTGCTCGCCGGCTTGAGCTGGATCGAGGCGATCGAGTCGATCGGGATGTACTTGTCGCCCTTGATGCCTTCCAGCAGGTCGCCCTTGAGGCTCTGCAGCAGCACCTTCATGCCCATCTTGCGCTTGATCACGACCTCTTTGTCATATACCTCGAGGCGGTCGCCGGTTTTCGACTCGGCGCTCATCAGGGCGCCCGGTGTGGTGGCATAGCCCATTTTGCAGGACGGGCATCTGTCTTCCGGCGCCTTGGCGTCCTTGGGCACCCGCTTGTAGCCGCAGTGCGGGCATTCGCCTGGAGTCCGGGGTGCGGCGGCGACAGCCGGTGCCGTTGGTCGCTTCGCCTGAGGCGCCGGCGCGGACTTGCCTGCGCCCGACGCCGGCGCCCTGGACTTGTCTGGCGCGGCGCCGGCATCGCCACGCATGGGATCTTCCTCGATGAAGCGAAACAAGCCGTCGCCGACGGAAATCAGATCGCCGTCGCTCAGCAACAGCTTGCTGATCTGCCTGTCGTTCACCAGGATGCCGGTGGCGCTGCCGAGGTCTTCGATGACGTAGAGGTCGCCACAACGGATGATGACCGCATGCTCCTTGTCGCCATTGCGATTGGCGAGCGGGATCTCATTGGCGGCCTTGCCGCCGATGACCATCCGGTCCTTGTTGACCGAAAACTCCCCCCGAGCTCGACCATTCGTGCAATCAACCAGCTTCGGCATGCTGCTTCCCCAGAGAAAAAAGATCGAATGGTGCAAGCATACCGGATCGGGAGGATGGTGAAACAGGCGGCGGATCGGCTGGTCGTTAGCCTGCGTCGGGGGCGGCAAGGACAGCCGGCGCTACTTCGACTCCATCACCCAGACCCCGTCCCAGTCGGCACCCGGCGGGTTGGCCAGGAAATAGTCGCAGCGCTCGATGTACATCTTCGCCGCCTTGTCGTGGTCGTTGAGCGCGAGCACATCGTTGAATTCGCCCTTGGCATCGTTCCATTTCTGTTGCCGGTACTTCTGCAGGCCGGCCTTGAAATGGCGCAGGGCGTCCGTCATGTTCGGGTAGCTTTCCTCGGTGTGGTAATCGAGGATTTCATAGATCGCCACCGGCCTGGTTTTGCCCTTCACCACCACCAGGTCGAGTTCCCGGCTGTAGTAGGTTGCCTTCAGGGCCTTGTAGGTGAATTCGCTGATCAGGATGTGGGCACCATACTGCTTGCAGGCCGACTCCAGCCGCGCGGCGAGGTTCACGCCGTCGCCGATGATGGTGTAGTCCATGCGCTTCTTCGAGCCGATGGTCCCGGATACCACGTTATCGGTATTCAGGCCGATGCCGATGTCGACCGGCAGCTTGCCTTCATTGACGCGCTGCCTGTTCCAGTTCCACAGTTCGCGGATCATCGCGATCGAGGTGCGCACCGAGCGGTCGGCGTCGTCGTCGTGGCCGACCGGAATGCCGAAGGCGGCCATGATGGCGTCGCCGATGAACTTGTCCAGCATGCCCTCCTCGCGCTGGATGCAATCCACCATCAGGGTGAAGTACTCGTTGAGCAGGGCTACCGTGCCCTGGGCGCCGAGTTGCTCGGTGATCGTGGTGAAGCCGCGTATGTCGGAAAACAGCACCGTCGCCACGACGTTCTTGCCGCCCAGAGCGTCTACGCCGCCGGCCAGCATCTGGTCGGCGATGCCCGGGTCCATCAGCCGCGACATGGTCGAGCGCATACGCTTCTCGCTGGAGATGTCCTCCAGCATCAGCATCGAGCCGAGGCGCCTTTTCTCCGCCGACAACAGGGGCAGGGCGGTCAGGTTGACCGAGAGCTTCTCTTCGCCGACGATCAGTTCGGCTTCCATCGCCAGTTCCGTGGTCTGCGTTTCGCCGACGCGCTTGAGCTTTTCCTGGACCCAGGCGTTGCTGCCGGCGAAGAACTCGGTCGCCGGCTGGTGCAGGATCTGCTGCGGGGTGACGCGCAGGATGCGCAGGCCGGCAGCGTTGCAGGTGGCGATCTTTTCGCTTTCGTCGAGCGTGATCACCGCGTTCGACATCGACTCCAGCATCGCCTCGTTGTAGTTCTTCATGTTCTGCACGTCGGCGAACAGCTTGGCGTTTTCCAAAGCGATCGAAATCTGGGCGGTAAAAGCCCGCAGGCGCGATTCGTCCTCGCCGGTGAAGGGGCCGCCGCGCTTGTTCAGCACCTGGGTGACGCCGATCACCTTGCCGTGCTTGTTGGTGATGGGCACGCAGAGAATGGAGCGGGTGAAGTAGCCGGTCTTCTTGTCGAAGGCCGGGTTGAAGCGCAGGTCGGCGTAGGCGTAGGGGATGTTAATTGCCTTGCCCGAGGTGAATACGGCGCCGGCGATGCCGAGGTGGTTGGGCAGGCGGATCTGCACCGATTCCAGGCCCTGGCCGACCTCCGACCAGAGTTCATTGGTCTTCTCCTCGTTGAGGAACAGCGTCGACCGTTCGGCATTCAGGAGGCGCGTCGCCTCGCCCATGACCTTCTGCAGCAGCGAGCCGAGCTTGATGTCGGCGGTGACCTCCGAAACGACGTCGATGAACTCCATTTCCTGGCGGCGGATGGCCTGCATGCGCTCGATGAACTGTGCGCTTTGCAGGGCCAGCGTACCCTGGCTGGTCATGGCTTCGAGCAGGGTCAGATCCTGCCTGGTGAATTTTCCGCTGCGCTTGTTCAGCGTCTGCGCGACGCCGATGACCTCGCCCTTCACCGTCCGGATCGGTACGCACAGGATGTTGCGCGTGGTAAAGCCGGTCTGCTCGTCGATGGACCGGTTGAAGCGATCGTCGGCGTAGGCGTCGGCGATGATCAGCGCCTCGCCCGCGGTATAGACGTAGCCGGCGACCCCGCTGGTATTCAGGATGCGGATCTCGCGCTGGATGTTGCCCTGCGCGACGCGCGAATACAGCTCGTTGGTGTCGGGGTCGTTGAGGAACAGCGAGCCGCGTTCGGCATTCAGTTCGGTGGTGGTCATTTCCACCAGCGCCTGCAGCACCTGGTCGAGCGTGCCGTAGCTCGCCATGCGGCGCGTCACTTCGAGCAGCAGCTCGAGGTGGCGCAGCCGGCGCCGGCTTTCCTGGTCGCGCTCGGCGACTTTCTTCTTCGTGCCCGCAGGCTCCACGGGCGGGTCGATGGCATTCATGTCGGGGTCCGGCGCAGGGCTTCGATCTGGTCGCGCAGGGCCTGGATGGTCTGCTGCAGCTGGGC
>JADYZH010000298.1 GCA_020853215.1 Sulfuritalea sp.
AGGGCATGGTCAGCCTGCGCGGCGCCCTGGTGCCGGTGGTGGATCTGGGCAAGTACGCCCATGTCGCCGCCGAGCAGCCGCGCGAGATCATGATCGTCACCGAATACAACGGCCGCACCCAGGGTTTCCTGGTCGAGGCAGTCGATACCATCCTGCGCCTGGACTGGTCGCAGATGAAGGTGCCGCCGGACATGATGACGGCGCGCATGGGCGGCCTGGTGACGGCCATCACCGAACTGCAGGACGGGCGCCTCGTCATGCTGCTGGACGTCGAGAAGGTCCTCTCCGAAACGACGCATTTCGACGACGACCTTCTGTATCGCGACATCAAGCCGATCGGCCGCAGCGACGCACTGGTCGTCTTCGCCGACGATTCCTCGGTCGCGCGCAAGCAGGTGCAGACGACGCTGGAGCGGATGGGCGTCAACTTCATCCCGGCGATCAACGGCAAGCGGGCCTGGGAAGAGCTGCAGAAGCTCGCCAGCTATGCGGAATCGCTCGGCCGGCCGGCATGCGAGGTGGTGAGCCTGGTGCTCACCGACATCGAGATGCCGGAAACCGACGGCTACATGCTGACCAAGCTGATCAAGGGCGACCCGCGCTTCGCCGGCATTCCCGTGCTGATGCATTCCTCGCTCTCCGGCATGTCCAACCAGCAGCTGGGCCGGTCGGTGGGCGTGGACGACTATGTCTCCAAGTTCGAGCCGCAGCAACTGGCGGCGACCATCACCCGGTTGCTGCAGCAGGCGCCCGTCCGGGCGGCTGCCTGAGCGTTTGAATGGCCGTCAGGGGAATCGCAATGGACAGAGCAGACAATTCACTGCTGGAAAGCGTCGATGCACGCACCCGGCTGGCGGGCTCCAACCGCATGGAGATCCTGCTGTTCTCGCTCGGCACGAGCGAGATCTTCGGCATCAACGTCTTCAAGGTGCGCGAAGTCACCCGCACGCCGATGATCACCCGCTCGCCGAACATGCCGTCCGGCGTGGAAGGCCTGATCTCGCTGCGCGGCAACGTGATCCCCGTCGTGTCGCTGGGCCGCGTGCTGGACCTTGCCGGCACCCCGCAGGGGCAGGGCGGCACCATGATGGTCACCGAATACAACAAGCGCACCCTGGGCTTCCTGGTGAGCGACGTCGATCGCACCATCCGCGTCGACTGGGACAAAGTGCGCGCGCCCGACGGGCTGGTGTCATCCACCCAGAGCTTCATCACCGCGATCACCGAGTTGCCGCCCGATTCGGGCGCGGGGCAGGCCGGCCGGCTGGTGTCCATCCTGGATGTCGAACAGATCATGGCTTCGACCTTCGGCGAGCCGCCGGTGGCCGACGTGGCGCCGGTAATGGACGATATCGAGCACCATATCTTCTTCGTCGACGATTCCGCGGTGGCGCGCAAGAAGATCACCGAAGTGCTGGACCAGCTCGGCATCAAGCACAAGCATGCCCTCAACGGCCTGGAAGCCTGGACGCGCCTGTCCGGCATGGCCGCGCATGCCCAGCAGGCCGGCGGCAGCGTGGCGGACGAGCTGGACATCATCCTGGTCGACGCCGAGATGCCGGAGATGGACGGCTATGTGCTGACGCGCCACATCAAGGAAGACCCCCGCTTCGACGGCATTCCGGTGGTCATGCATTCCTCCCTGTCGTCGGAGGCCAACCGGGCCATGGGGAAAAGCGTCGGCGTGGACGCCTATGTCGCCAAGTTCGACGCCGAAATTCTGGCGGACACACTGCGTCCGCTGCTCGGCAAAGCGCATGTACGCAAGGAGCAATAGGAGAACGCCATGCCCGATATGAAAATGAAATTTCTCGTTGTCGACGACTTCTCGACCATGCGCCGCATCGTGCGCAATCTGCTCAAGGAGCTGGGCTTTCTCAACGTCGACGAGGCCGAGGACGGCGTCGTCGCCCTCTCCAAGCTGACCAGCGAGCACTTCGATTTCATCGTCACCGACTGGAACATGCCCAATATGGACGGCCTGACGCTGCTGCAGCAGGTGCGCGCCAATCCGCAGTTGAAGCATCTGCCGGTGCTGATGATCACGGCCGAGGCGAAGAAGGAAAACATTGTCGCCGCCGCGCAGGCCGGCGCCAGCGGCTACATCGTCAAGCCCTTCACGGCGGGAACGCTGAGCGAGAAGTTGAACAAGATTCTTGAGAAGCTGGAGCGGGAGGCCGCCTGAAGGCGCGCTTCGCACAGGACGAAAACGGGAGAAAAACATGTCCAAGCGGTTCAAATCAGAAGATTCCGGCGACTCGGACGAACTCCAGGCGCTGTTCGACAGCTTTGCCGGGCAGCCGCCGGCGCGGCCGCATGTGGAAGTGGTGGGCGGCACCGCCGCGACCAGCGACACGCCGGAGCTGGAGGCGCTGTTCGACAGCGTCGCCGGTCAGCGTGCGGCGCCGGCGGCCGCTGTCGCGCCGAAGGAAGCCGACGCAGAGAACAATGTCTTCCAGCGCATCGGCCACATGACGCGCCAGTTGCACGACACGCTGCGCCAGCTCGGCTACGACCGTGCGCTGGAGGAAGCGGCGAAGGCGATTCCCGACGCGCGCCAGCGCCTCGCCTATGTCGCCGAGATGACCGAGCAGGCGGCCAGCCGGGTGCTCAACGCCACGGATATCGCCAAACCGATCCAGGACAGGCTGCAGGGACAGGCCGCGGCCCTGTCGGGCCGCTGGGACCGCCTCTTCGGCGGCGACCTGTCGGTCGATGAATTCAAGGCGCTGTCCGCCGATACGCATGCCTTTCTCGGCGAGGTGCCGAAGCAGACCGAGGCGACCAGCGCGCAGCTCATGGAAATCATGATGGCGCAGGATTTCCAGGACCTCACCGGCCAGGTCATCAAGAAGATCGTCGATCTGGCGCAGAGCATGGAAACGGAACTGCTGCAGGTGCTGATCGAGGCCATGCCGCAGGACATGAAGTCCGGGGCGCCGGAAGGCCTGCTCAACGGACCGGCGATGAATGCGCAGGGACGCACGGATGTGGTGGCGAATCAGGAGCAGGTGGACGACCTGCTGGAGAGCCTCGGGTTTTGACTTTTACGCCCTCTCCCGCTGGCGGGAGAGGGGATAGCGAAACGGAGCGAAGACATGAGCGACTTTGGAGGCATGGAAGACCTGCTGCAGGATTTCCTCGTCGAGGCGACCGACCTGCTGTCCGGCGTCGACAACAAGCTGGTCGAGCTGGAAAAGAATCCGCATGACAAGGCGCTGCTGAACGACATCTTCCGCGGTTTCCACACCATCAAGGGCGGTGCCGGCTTCCTCAACGCGGCGGAACTGGTGACGTTGTGCCACCTGACGGAAAACCTCTTCGACAAGCTGCGCAACGGCGAGATCGACATCACGACCGAGGTGATGGACCCGATCATGGCGGCGACCGGGACGGTGCGCGACATGTTTCATTCCCTCGAACAGGGCGTGTCGCCGCGGCCGGCCGATGCCGGCCTGATCGCCGATCTGAAGCGGGCGATTGCCGGCGAGGCGGTGAGCGCGAAAGTCAGTCCCGCCAGGACGGCGGCCGCGGCCGAGGCACCCGCGGTGAAGACCACCGCCGGCGGCGCCCTCGACTGGAATGCCTATTACGAAGCCGTCACCGGCAAGGCGCCGGACGTTCCGGCGGAGGCCGGCCAGGGCATCCCGCAGCCGCCCAAGCCGGCCGAGGAAATCATCAAGGCGGCGATCGGCCGCCGCGCCGCCGACAAGCCGGGCTACAGCGGACCGAGCGGACGCCGCGACACCGAAAAGGTGCGCGACAATTCGATCCGCGTCGACACCTCGCGCCTCGACCAGGTGCTCAACCTGTCCGGCGAGATCGGCCTGACGAAGAACCGCCTGACCAGCCTGCGCACGGAAATCCTCAGCGGCATGACCGGCACGGAGACGCTGCAAGCGCTGGATGCCGCCGTCGGCCAGCTCGACCTGCTGGTGTCCGACCTGCAAAACGCGGTGATGAAGACGCGCATGCAGCCGATCGGCCGGCTGTTCCAGAAATATCCGCGCATCGCCCG
>JADYZH010000299.1 GCA_020853215.1 Sulfuritalea sp.
CCGGCGGCAAAAGCCTGGCGATTGGCCTCGACCACCTTCTCGCCCTTGCGCGTGAAACGCTTGTCGATGCAGGCCAGCAGCACTTCGGGAGAAAATGGCAGGTAGTCGGCGATGGCGCCGAGCATCACGGTGTTGCCGAGGCGGATCTCGCCGAGGTCGCGCGCGATGCTCATGGCGTCGAAGGAAACCACCCGATGCCCGGCGGCGCGCATCTGGCCGGTCGGGTCGTCGGGATAGTCGAAGAGGCCGAGCTCGACCACCGGCGGCACCAGTCGGGCGTTGTTCACCAGCGCCAGGCCGTCCGGCTTCAGGTAGTGCGACCAGCGCAGCGCTTCGGCGCCTTCGAAGCCGAGCAGCACCTGCACCGTGCCCGGTTCGATCTGCGGCGAGAGCACCTTGCGCCCGAAGCGCAGGTGCGAGGTGACCACGCCGCCGCGCTGCGCCATGCCGGCCACTTCGGTTTTCTTCACGTCGTGACCTTCGGCCATGGCCGCTTCGGCGAGGATCTCGGCCGCCGTCATGACGCCCTGGCCGCCGATGCCGCAGACGAGGATGTTGGTGATGTCGTTCGTGCTCATGAGGTGCTGGTGGTCTTGACGATGTGGATCGGGATGTCGCGCCGCGGCACGTGCTGGATCGCGTCCGGCGCGCAGGGCTGGACGCAGAGGCCGCAGCCGGTGCAGGCCTGGCTGTCGATGCTGACGAAGGCCAGCTCGACTTCCTTACCCGAGGGCTTGACCACCTTGTCGCGATGCGTGACGTGGATCGCCGGGCAGCCGACCTCGATGCAGTTGCCGCAGCCGGTGCACTTGTCTTCTTCGACGAGATAGGGACGGAAGGGCTTGAAGTCGTCGATCAGCACGCAGGGGCGGCGCGCGATGATCACCGAGGGGCCCTCGATCTTGATTTCCTCGCGCACGGTCTTGAACAGCACCGGCAGCTCATACGGGTCGACGATCTTGATGCGCTCGTTGGGCACGCCCAGCGCCTCGACGATCTTGAACAGGTCGACCTTCGGCGCTTCCTTGCCGTGGATGTCCTTGCCCGAGGCCGGCGTGGCCTGGCCGCCGGTCATGCCGGTGGTGTTGTTGTCGAGCAGCAGCACGGTGATGTTGCCGTGGTTGTAGGTGATGTCGAGTAGGCCCTGCATGCCCATGTGCATGAAAGTCGAATCGCCGATCACGGCCAGTATCCGCTTGTTCTTGTCGACCGCGCCGCGCCCTTTGTCGATGCCGAGCGCGACGCCCATCGTCGCGCCCATGCAGATCGTGGTGTCGAGCGCGTTCCACGGATGGCCGGCGCCCAGCGTGTAGCAGCCGATGTCGCCGGTGACGATGATGTTCTTGATCTGCGACAGCGTGTAGTACATGCCCATGTGCGGGCAGGAGGCGCACAAGGTCGGCGGCCGCGGGAAGACCTTGGGCGGTGCCGCGGCGGGGGCGGGCGGTGGCACCGGCTTGCCCAGCAGGCGATCGACGGCGGGGTGCAGCACCTGCGGCGACAGTTCGCCGATGCTCGGCAGCACGTCCTTGCCGTGGCAGGCAATGCCGGCGGCCCTGATTTCGGTTTCCAGCAACTTCTCGGTTTCCTCGACCACCAGCAGCGTGTCGCACATCGCCGCCAGTTCGCGCATCTTCTCCGGCGGCCACGGATAGGAGAAGCCCAGCTTCAGCACCGGCGCATCGGGGAAGGCTTCCTTGACATGCATGTAGGCCGGGCCCGAGGCGACGAAGCCGACGCTGCGGTTGCTGCCCGCTTCCAGCACGTTGAGCGGCGAGGCATCGCTCACCGCGCGCAAGGTATCATCACGCTGGAACAGAGCGGGAATCCGCGCCTTGGCGTGGGCCGGAACCATGACCCAGCGCTGCGGATTCTTGACGAAGCCGGCCGGCTCGCGGGCTTCGCGCTCACCGGCGACGACCAGGCCCTTGACGTGGCAGATGCGGGTGGTGAGGCGTAGCAGCACCGGCGTTTCATATTGCTCGGAGAGGCCGAAGGCGAACCTGGTCATCTCGTAAGCTTCCTGCGAATCCGCCGGCTCCAGCACCGGGATGTGGGCGAAGCGGCCCCAGAAGCGCGAATCCTGCTCGTTCTGCGAGGAGGACATGCCGACGTCGTCAGCCACCGCGATCACCAGGCCGCCGTAGGCGCCGGTGATGGTCATGGTCATCAGGCAGTCGCTGGCGACGTTCATCCCGACATGCTTCATGGCGCAGAAGGCCCGCGCGCCGGTCATCGAGGCGCCCAGTGCGACTTCCATCGAGACTTTCTCATTGACCGACCATTCGGCGTACAGGTCGGGATAGCGCGCCAGCGATTCGATGATCTCGGTGGCCGGCGTGCCGGGGTAGGCGGCGGCGACGCGCACGCCGGATTCCCAGACGGCACGGGCGACGGCTTCGTTACCGGAAAGGAGGATGCGGGTAGCAGCGACGGGTGGCGTTTGCGGCATTACTGCGGCCATGATGTTCTCTCGGGCAAGGGAAAAAATAGACCTGCCACGGGGCGCACCCTCGCGCAGGTCATCGTCAAACGGATGCGGCTGAATTATCCGGATTTGCACCCCTTGCGTCCATAGGGGCGCGCCGCACCGTGCGGTCGAAGGCGGCCCACTCCTGCCGATAAGTCATCGCGATGGCCGGTACAAAGAACTCTATGCACGAATCGAATTCACCACCTATAATCCGACAAAAATAGTCAAGTAATATCCCCCAACCCTTGCAGAGAGAAGAACATGATCAACGTAAACGGCCGTGAAATTGAAACCGATGCCGAAGGCTACCTGGCGTCGCTCGATGACTGGAGCGAAGATGTTGCGCAATGCCTCGCCGAGCGCGACCAGCTTGCGCTCGGCGACGAGCACTGGCAGGTCGTGCGCTGGATCCGCGAGTACTACGCCGAAAACGGTACGGCGCCCAATCTGCGCGTGATGTCGAAGCTGATCGGCGGCGCGCTCGGCGAGCAGTTCGGCGACAAGAAATACCTGTTCGACCTGTTCCCCTACGGCCCGGCCAAGCAGGCCGCGCGTTACGCCG
>JADYZH010000300.1 GCA_020853215.1 Sulfuritalea sp.
GCCCGGCGCTGTGCGAACCCGGTGCCGTGGCCAACACGGCGGGCACCATGGTCGGCGGCCACCGCCACCTGTCGCGCGCCGATGGCTCGCCGCTGAATCACCAGGTCGGCGTGTCCTGCTTCGCCGACTACGCCGTGTGCAATCGCGGCTCGCTGGTCAAGGTCACGCCCGACCTGCCGCAGGACGTCGCCGCGGTGTTCGGCTGCGCGGTGCTGACCGGCGTCGGCGCCGCGATCAACTCGGCGCAGATCCGGCTCGGGCAAACGGTTGCCGTGGTCGGCCTGGGCGGCGTCGGCCTCTCCGCCGTGCTGGGGGCGCTGGCCGCCGGCGCGCGCGAGGTGATCGCCATCGACAGCCTGTCGGCCAAGCTCGAAACCGCTCTGGCGCTCGGTGCGACGCGCGCCTTCCGTGCCGACGATCCCGACCTGGTGGCGCAGGTCAAGGCCGCCACCGGCGGCGGCGTCGATATCGCGATCGAGGCCGCAAGCTCAGTCAAGGCGCTCGATGCCGCCTACAAGATGACGCGGCGCGGCGGCACCACGGTGACCTGCAGCCTGCCGCCGCCTTCCCACACCTTCAACGTGCCGGCGGTGAACCTGGTCGCCGAAGAGCGCACGCTGAAGGGCAGCTACCTCGGCTCCTCCGTTCCGGCGCGCGACATCCCGCATTACATCGCGCTGTTCCAGGCCGGTCGCCTGCCGGTGGACAAGCTGATCACGCACCGCCTGCGGCTGGACCAGATCAACGAGGGCTTCGACCGGCTCGATTCCGGCGAGGCCGTGCGCCAGGTGATCCTGTTCGACTGAAAGATGCAGTCCAGAACCTACCTGTTCACCTCCGAGTCGGTTTCCGAGGGCCACCCGGACAAACTCGCCGACCAGATTTCGGATGCCATCCTCGATGCCTTCCTGAACCGCGAGGCTACGGCCAAGGTGGCCTGCGAAACCCTGGTCGCCGACAACCTGGTCGTCATCGCCGGCGAGTTTCGCACCGCCGACGAGGCGGTGTTCCGCGAAGTCCGCGACCGCGCCGCGCAGATCGCCCGCCAGGTGCTGGCGGATGCCGGCTATACGGATGCCGCGACCGGCATCGACCCGGAACGCTGCGAAGTGCAGGTGCGCTTCAACCACCAGTCGATCCAGATCAACAAGGGCGTGGTGCATGCCGACGGCACGCTCGGCGCCGGCGACCAGGGCCTGATGTTCGGTTTCGCCTGCGACGAAACGCCGGACCTGATGCCCTATCCGATCTGGCTCGCGCACCGGCTGGTGCGGCGCCAGGCCGAGTTGCGCAAATCGGGCGCCCTGCCCTGGCTGCGCCCCGACGCCAAGAGCCAGGTCACGGTGCGCTACGCAGGCCACAAGGTGGCCGGCATCGCCGACGTGGTGATCTCGACGCAGATAGCACGCGATCTCGACCCGGCCTGGGTGACGCGCGAAGTCACGCGCGAGGTCATCGATCCGCTGGTTCCCGCCAAGCTGCGCACGTCGGACTTCCGCATTTTCGTCAATCCCGCCGGTCCCTTCGAGATCGGCGGCCCCAACGGCGACACGGGCCTCACCGGACGCAAGATCATCGTCGACACCTATGGCGGCGCCGCGCCGCACGGCGGCGGTGCCTTCTCCGGCAAGGACCCGAGCAAGGTCGATCGCTCTGCCACCTACATGGCGCGCTACATTGCGAGGAACATCGTCGCCGCCGGTTTCGCCCGGCGCTGCCTGGTGCAGCTCGCTTATGCCATCGGCGTTGCCGAACCGGTGTCGGTGATGATCGACACGCAGGGCACCGGCAGCGTGCCCCATGACGCGCTGGAGGCGGCGGTGCGCAAGGTGTTCCGCCTGACGCCCTCCGGCATCATCGCCATGCTCGACCTGGCGCGGCCGATCTACCGGCAGACCGCTGCCTACGGCCACTTCGGCCGCAGCGACATCGACCTCGCCTGGGAACGCAGCGATCAGGTCGCTGCGCTGAAGTCGGCGCTGGCCTGACGGCGAGACCGCGCGCAATCGAATCTCCCTCATGACCATCACTTCCGAAAACTTCGGCAACCGCTTCGAGATACTCCGGGAACTGGGCAAAAGCGCGAATGGCGAGGTGCATCTCGCCTTCGACAATTTCCTGCAGTGGCAGGTTGCCATCAAGAGCATCCGCAGGAAAAACCTGCTGATCGACAGCCTACCGGTGCCGCAGCGCCATATGGGTTGAAACCATCCGGGGTATTTGCTGCCGGATCGCGCCATCCATCTGGCAGCCAAGCAACAAGTGCAGGATGCCGCTGGTAAACGCCCAGGTGTCGCGGGCGGCTTCCTGCGGTCCCAGCCCTTCGCGCAACATGCCCTTGTCGGCGGCCCGCCGGTAAATCCGTTCGATTTTTTCCAGGAAATCCCGCGCCGGGCGTCCTGCTTCCTCCTGCACGCCGGCAAACTCATCGACATACTCGCAGCGCGAAATCATGATCTCGAAGACTTGCCGGACCAGCGGACAGTCATCCAGCACCCGGAAAAATTCCTTCAGCGAGGCTTCGATGGCGTCCAGCGGATTCTCATGGGATTCCGAAAAAAGAAAGGCATCTGTACGCTCGATCATCGGCGCGAATACATCCTCGCGCATGGCGAAGAACAGTTCGGCCTTGTCCTTGAAATGCCAATAGAGGGCGCCGCGCGTGACACCGGCTTTCTTGGCGATCTTTTCGAGCGTGGATCGACTGACGCCGCGCTCGTGGAACACCATGCGCGCCGCTGCAATCAGGTCCTTGCGGGTTTTTTCCGCCTCTTCCTTGGTTTTTCTGGCCATTTCATCTCTCCCGGTCGCGAACTGCACCGAATTTTCAAGAGCGGCAAACGATCAAAAAAAGAAAGATCGACGCCTTTTACATACATCCATGTTTGTTTATAATAGCGCAAGTATCCTTCGAAGGAGCAAACAATATGACTTCCCGCCCCCTGTTGCGGTCCCGCGACCTCCCCTTCCTCATCGTCGCCGCCAGCGTTCTCGCGCTCGGCGCCTGCTCCGACGGCAAACCCGCCGCGCCGCCGGCCATGGGGCCGCTGCCGGTGACGGTGCTGGAAGTCCAGCCGCAGAAGATTCCGACATCCATCGAAGTCATGGCGCAAACCGAAGGCGCGCGCGAAACCGAAGTCCGCGCCCGGGTCGGCGGCATTCTGCTCAAGCGGCTTTACCAGGAGGGCGAAACGGTCAAGGCCGGCCAGGCCCTGTTCCAGATCGACCATTCAAGTTATGAAATCGCCCTCAGCGAAGCCCGCGCCAAGGCCGAGCAAGCCAGCCGCGAGACGAAGCGCCTGAAAGGCCTGATCGAATCGAAGGCGATCAGCCAGAAGGAATACGACGACGCTTCCTCGAACAACGCCATCGCACA
>JADYZH010000301.1 GCA_020853215.1 Sulfuritalea sp.
CCACTGGATGGCCCGCGCCGGCGTGCAGCAGCGCGATCGAGGCGCCGTCGGAATGGCCGACCAGCACCGGGTTCTCGATCTCCAGCGCGGCCAGCACTTCGGGCAGGGTCTCCCTGCCCTCGCGATGCATGTAGTCGGTGCCGAAAGGCTCCTGCAACAGATCGGACTGGCCGTAGCCGTAGCGCGAATACACCAGCGTCCGGCAGCCCGTCGCGGCGGCGAGGCGCGCCGGAAAATCGCGCCACATCGCCACCGAGCCCAGTCCCTCATGCAGCAGCACCAGGGTCGGGCGGTTGATCTGGTGCGCCGGGATCAGCTGGTATTCGAGGCGATGACCGCCGGCGGTGAGGAAGCCGGAATGCACGAACTCAGACCCCCAAAAAGCGGTGCATCAGTTCCTCGTTGTCCGCGAGCTCCCTGGACTCGCCCGAGAACACCACCCGGCCCTTGACCAGCACCACGCTACGGTCGGCCAGCGCCATCACCGCCGCGTAGTTCTTGTCCACGATGACCGTGGCGATGCCGGAGGCGCGGATGGTCTTGATGATGTTCCAGATCTCGCGGGCGATCAGCGGCGCCAGGCCTTCGGTGGCCTCGTCGAGGATCAGCAGGTCGGGGTTGGTCATCAGCGCGCGGCCGATGGTCAGCATCTGCTGCTCGCCGCCGGAGAGCTGCGCGCCGCCGTTGGCGAGGCGCTCGCCGAGGCGCGGGAAGGTATGGATGACGCGGTCGAAATCCCATTCGCGGCGGCCGTCGACGCCGCCCCGCGCGGCCATGACCAGGTTTTCGCGCACCGAGAGATTGGGGAAGATGCCACGGCCTTCGGGCACGTAGGCGATGCCGCGGCGGGCGATGGTGTGGGTCGCCGCCTGTGTCATGTCCTCGCCGCGAACCCGGACCTGGCCTTCGCGCGGGCGCACCAGGCCGAGCAGGGTCTTGATCAGCGTGGTCTTGCCCATGCCATTGCGCCCCATGAGGCCGATGGTCTCGCCGCGGCGGACGGCGAAATCCACGCCGTGCAGGATGTGGCTGACGCCGTAAAAGGTGTGCAGGCCGCTGCCTTCGAGCAGCGTGTCGGCCGCCGAGGCCGGTGGTGCAGCGCGCTCGACGGATGCGTTCATGGCCTCAGTCATGGAGCAGTTCCTCGCCGCCGAGATAGGCCAGTTGCACCGCCGGGCTGGAGCGCACCTGCTCGGGGGTGCCCGATTCCAGGACCTCGCCGTTGACCATCACCGTGAGCCGGTGCGCCAGGGCGAATACCGCATCCATGTCGTGCTCGATCAGCATGATGGCGTGGTCCGCGGTCAGCTTCTTGATCAGTTCCACCATGCGCTGCGACTCGTGCGGGCCCATGCCCGCCAGCGGTTCGTCCAGCAGCAGCACGCGCGGCTGGGTGGCGAGGCACATGGCGATTTCTAATTGGCGCTGCTCGCCGTGGGAAAGCGTGGCCGCGACGCGCCCGGCGCGATGGGTGAGACCCGCCGCTGCCAGTGCGGCGTCGGCACGCCGGTTGATTTCGGGGTAGTCGGCGGCTCGCCGGAAAACCTTCAGCGCCTGCGGCGTGCGCGACTGGGCGGCCAGGCGGGCATTCTCGAACACTGTGAAGGGCAGGAAGATGTTGGTCTTCTGGTAGCTGCGGCCGATGCCGAGGCGCGAGATGAGGTCCGAAGCGCAGCCAGCAATGTCGCGCCCGCCGAACAGCACGCGCCCCGAGGACGGCGGCAAATCGCCCGAGAGCAGGTTGGTCAGGGTGGTCTTGCCGGCGCCATTGGGTCCGATCACGACATGGACTTCGCCGACATGCAGGTCGAGCGAGACGTCGCTGACCGCGACCAAGCCGCCGAAGCGCTTGCCCAGGCCCTCGGTGCGCAGGATGGGCTCAGCCATCGGCGCCCTCCCCGGCTTCCGGCTCCGGCTTGCGCCGGAACCGGTTTGCCAGGCCGGCCAGGCCCTGCGGCAGGTAGAGCGCCACCAGCATGATCAGGATGCCCATCGCCAGTTGCCAGTGCTTGGCCGCGATGCCGAACCAGGCCTGGTTGGACAGCACCTCCTGCAGCAGGATGAAGGCGAAGGCGCCGATCACCGCGCCGTAGAGGGTGCCCATGCCGCCGAGGATAACCATCATCAGCACGGCGCCGGACTGGTGCCAGGAGAGGATTTCCGGGTTGACGAAGCCGAACTGCACCGCCGCCAGGTAGCCGGAAACGCCAGCCAGCGCCCCGGCCAGCGTGAAGCTCGCCAGCTGGTAGCGGAATACCGGGAAGCCCAGGGCGCGCATGCGGTGCTCGTTGACCTTGATCCCGAGCAGGGCGCGGCCGAAACTGGAGCCGAGCACGCGATACAGCAGCAGGTAGGTGCCCGCCATGAGGAACAGCACCAGCCAGTAGAACTGTGCCGGCTTTTCCAGATTGGCCAGTTCGAAATCACCCAGTTTCATGGAAGGCTTGACGTAAATGTAGGCGCCGTCCGATCCGCCGCCGAGCTTGGTGTCGTGGAAGACGAAGAACAGCATCTGGGCGAAAGCCAGCGTGACCATGATGAAATAGATGCCGCGCGTGCGCAGCACCAGCATGCCGGTGAACAGCGCGAACAGGGCGCAGACCGCGACCGCCGCCGGCAGCGTCCACCACAGGCTGACGGCCTCGTATCCAGGGGACATCAGCGCCAGGGCATAGCCGGCCAGGCCGAAGTAGGCGGCATGGCCGAAGCTGACGAGGCCGGTGTAGCCGACCAGCAGGTCGAGGCTCATGGCGAAGATGGCCATGATCAGCACCTTGGTCAACAACTGCATGTAGAAGGTGCTTTCCGTCAGGGGAAACAGGGCCAGCAGGGCGAAGGCCAGGTACGGCAGGTAACGCGACACGCGGGAATCCATCTCAGGCCTTGCCGAACAGGCCTTGCGGCCGCCAGAGGAGGACGATGGCCATCAGCACGTAGACGATCATGCCCGCCACTTCCGGCACCAGCACCGTGCCGAAGGTTTCCGCCAGGCCGATCATCAGCGAGGC
>JADYZH010000302.1 GCA_020853215.1 Sulfuritalea sp.
AGCAGGTCGCCGTGGCCGCCGAGGTACTTGGTCGCCGAATGCAGCACGAAGTCGGCGCCGAGTTCGAGCGGACGCTGCAGGTAAGGCGTGCAATAGGTGTTGTCGACCACCGTCAGCGCGCCGTGGCGGCGGGCGATGGCGGATACGGCGGCGATGTCGACCAGGCGCATGTTGGGATTGGCCGGCGACTCGAAGAACACCACGCGCGTCGCCGGATTGATCGCGGCGTCGAGGTTGGCCGGATCGGCGAGGTCGACGTGGGTCACCTTGACGCCGAACTTCGCCAGGCCGTGGTTGAGGTAGCCGAAGGTACAGCCGTAGAGCGTCTTGTCGGCGATGATCTCGTCGCCGGGCTTCAGCAGGGTCCATAGCAGCGAAGTCGTTGCACCCTGGCCGGAGGCCGTCACCAGCGCCGCTTCGCCGCCTTCGAGTTCGGCCAGGCGCGCTTCGAGCAGTGCCGTGGTCGGGTTGCCGACGCGCGAATAGACGAATCCGGGCTGCTCGCCGGCAAAGCGCGCGGCGCCGTCCTCGACCGTGGGAAAGGTATAGGTCGAACTCAGATAGATCGGCGGGTTGAGCGAGCCGTGGCCGGCGTAGGCGTCGTAGCCGTGATGGATGGCGCGGGTGGCGAAACCGGCGCGGGAGTTTTTGTCGTTGCTCATGGGACGGCCCTGAAGGTAGGAAGTGGGCCGTATCTTAACGGCTCCTCCGCCACAATGAAAAATGCCCCCGCAGATTACTCCACGAGGGCGTCTTGAAAAGTCGGCGCCGGCGATACGGCGCCGGGATGCTCCTTCCGCCGTCACCGATAGTGTCGTTCGATCTTACTTCTTGATGCTGATGACCCGCGGTTGGGTGACGGATTTCAAGCCATCGATCCCGAATTCGACGCCATAGCCCGAACCCTTGATGCCGCCGAAGGGAACCATCGGGTGCACCATGCCATGCTGGTTGATCCAGACGGTACCGGCCTCGATTCTGTCAGCGACTCGCCGGGCTTCTTCGAGGTCGGATGACCATACGGAAGCGCCCAGGCCCGCATCGAGGCGATTGGCGCTGGCCACGGCATCGTCGACGTTGCGGTACTTGATGATGGGGAGCACCGGCCCGAACTGTTCCTCATCGACCAGGCGCGCGCCGTCTTCGAGGCCTGTCACCAGGGTCAGCGGATAGAAATAGCCGGGGCCGCCTTGTGGCTGACCGCCGCAGACGATGGTCGCGCCCGCCTGCCTGGCGCTTTCGACCAGCGCCACCACCTTGTCGAACTGCATCCTGTTCTGGATCGGGCCCATTACCGTGCCGGCCTCCATGCCGTTGCCCATCGGCACGGATTGCGCGATGTTCTTCAGGGCCTCGACCGTCTGGTCGAAGATGCTTTCATGCACGTAGAGCCGTTTCGCGCAGGCGCAGGTTTGTCCCATGTTGAGGAAGGCACCCCAGAACAAGCCCATGGCGATGGACTGCGGAACGGCATCCGGCAGGACGATGGCGGCATCGTTGCCGCCGAGTTCCATCGTCGCCGGCACCATGTTGCGGGCCGCGGCCTCGGCGATCTTCCGGCCGGTGGGGCCTGAACCGGTGAACATGATCTTGTCGATACCGGGATCGCCGACCAGCCATGATCCAACCTCGCCCGGGCCGCTCACCGTATTCACCACGCCTTTGGGCAGCACCGCACTGATCAGGCGGATGAGTTCAAGGGTGCCAATGGTGGTGTACTCGGAGGGCTTCAGCACCACGGTATTGCCGGCGCGAATGGACGGAATGATTTGCCAGATGGCGATCATCAGGGGCCAGTTCCATGGGGCGATGGCGGCGACAACGCCGTAGGGCTTGCGATGGATCTCGTCGCGACGGGTTTCGTCTTCGAAGGCGATTTCCATGGGCAGATCCAGGCTGGCGGAAACCTGTGTCCATACTTCGCAACCCCACAGTTCGAAGCGCGCGCCGGGAACCTGGTCCGGACCCACGCCACCGAGCGGCTTGCCTTGTTCCCGGGTGATCCACTCCGACAGGTAGGGTGCGTTGTCCTTGATGACTTGTGCAACCTGCATCATCAGCGCTTTGCGCTCCGAGTCCGGACGCGCCGCCCAGCCGCGTTGTGCCGCCCTGGCCGCGGCGATCGCCTCGCTCACCTGTGCCCGGGACGAGATCGGCGCGGTGCCGACGACTTCGCCCGTCGCCGGATTGAAGGATTCGAAGCTCTGCTCCGCGCCGACAAGCTGACCATTGATCGTGTTGAGGTATGTGTTATGCATGTTCCGGGCTCCCTGGAGTTGGTGATGTGTGCGCCTGCGACACGCCGGCGTCGCCGGGCTGGCAAGCATCCCGGGAAACTATAGGGAGAAGATCATCGAGGTGGTAGCCGAATTCGGCAAAACCCCGCACTGGCAAGCAATATCAGGCGTTCAATTAGGCAGCATATGGCATATTTGATGGCGGGGCCAACGCAGCTGTTCGCGATCGGCGGGAGGAAAAACGCCCTCGACGATTTCCCGTCGGGGGCGTTTTGGTTCGACCTGCAAAAGTCGGCGCTGGCGCCACGGCGCCGGAATGATGCTTGTACCGTCACCGTATCCGCCACTACCTTGAGCTCCGCGATCTGGTCGAAGTTCATGTAGCGATACACGTCGGCGGTCTTGGCCGCGAGTGACCTGCCGGCGACGAAACGGTCTGCAACGGAATTGGTCGGCAGGTACTCGCTCCTTGTCATGAGTGTTACCGGTTGCTATAGTAATACCCGTTTAAACAGTATTACTGGAGATTACCATGCTGAGTTCGTCGGTCACTACCAAGGGGCAAGTCACCATTCCCATGGAACTTCGCGAAAAGCTGGGCATCAAGCCCGGCGACCGCGTGGGCTTTGTCGATGAGGGCGGCAAGATCGTGCTTCAGCGTCAGGAAACAGCCATCGAAGCGGTGTTCGGAATCGTCAAGCCGCGCAAGGGAGCGACGCTGGAGCAGATGGAGGGCGCCATCGCCGCCGGCCGCGGCCGCCATGCTCGCGGTTGATACGAATGTGCTGGTGCGCGTGCTGGTCGACGATCCGGCGGCGCTCGACCAGTGTCGGGCAGCACGCCAGGTCGTGAGCGAGGCCGGCGAAGTTTTTGTCTCCCAGGTGGTGCAGATAGAAACGGTCTGGGTGCTCGTCAGCGCGTATGGCCTGGGCAAAACGAGCCTGCAACACACCCTCGGTGCAATCGCCGACCATCCCGCTTTCCATTTGCAGCGCCGGGAAGTGTTTCAAGCGGCGCTCCAAAAGTATCTGGTGGCGAATACAGACTTCGCCGACTGCATGATCCTGGCGGAAAGCGCGAGCGCGGGCCACGAACTGGTGACTTTCGATCGCAAACTCGGGAAATTGCCTGGTGCCCGCTTGATTCCCCGATAACGGCCCGGCCACCATCTTCGTTGCAGCACTGGTTTTTCCACGGACTTGTCGCGTGAGAACGCCCCGTGGTGTACTCCACGAGGGCGTTTGATTTGAAGAGTCGGCGCCGGCGCTACGGCAAATACGCGCCGGGTTGAGGATTACACCGTCACCGTATCCGCCACTTCCTTGAATTCCGCGATCTGGTCGAAGTTCATGTAGCGATAGACGTCGGCGGCCTTGGCATTGACCGCCTGCACCTGCTCCAGGTACTCGGCCATGGTCGGGATCCTGCCCATCAGCGCCGTCACGGCGGCCAATTCGGCGGAAGACAGATAGACGCGGGTGTCGATGCCCAGGCGGTTGGGGAAGTTGCGGGTCGAGGTCGACACCGCCGTGCTGCCCTTCCTGATCTGTGCCTGGTTGCCCATGCACAGGCTGCAGCCGGGCATTTCCATGCGCGCGCCGGACTTGCCGAGGATGGCGTAGTAGCCTTCCTCGTTGAGGATCATGGCGTCCATCTTGGTCGGCGGGGCGATCCACAAGCGGGTCGGGATGTCGCTCTTGCCTTCGAGCACCTTGCCGGCGGCGCGAAAATGCCCGATGTTGGTCATGCAGGATCCGATGAAGACTTCGTCGATCTTCTCGCCGGCCACGTCGGACAGCGTCTTGACGTCGTCCGGATCGTTTGGGCAGGCCAGCAGCGGTTCCTTGACGTCGGCCAGGTCGATTTCGATCACGGCGGCGTACTCGGCATCGGCATCGGCGGCGAGCAGGGTGCCCTTGGCGATCCAGTCTTCCATGGCCTTGACGCGGCGGCCCAGGGCGCGCTTGTCTTCGTAGCCCTCGGCGATCATCCACTTCATCAGCGTGATGTTGGAGCGCATGTACTCGACGATCGGCTCCTTGTTCAGGCGCACGGTGCAGCCGGCGGCGGAACGCTCGGCGGAGGCATCGGTGAGCTCGAACGCCTGTTCCACCTTGAGGTTGGGCAGGCCCTCGATTTCCAGGATGCGCCCCGAAAAGATGTTCTTCTTGCCCTGCTTGGCGACGGTCAGCAAGCCCTGTTTGATGGCGTAGTAGGGGATGGCATTGACCAGGTCGCGCAGCGTGATGCCGCGCTTGCCGGCTTCCGCTAGCGAACCCTTGAAGCGCACCAGCACCGATTCGGGCATGTCCAGCGGCATCACACCGGTGGCGGCGGCGAAGGCCACCAGGCCGGAGCCGGCCGGGAAGGAAATGCCGATCGGGAAACGGGTATGCGAGTCGCCGCCGGTGCCGACCGTGTCGGGCAGTAGCAGGCGGTTCAACCAGGAGTGGATCACACCGTCGCCGGGCTTGAGCGAAATGCCGCCGCGCGCGGTGATGAAGGAGGGCAGGGTGCGGTGGGTCTTGACGTCGACCAGCTTGGGGTAGGCGGCGGTGTGGCAGAAGGACTGCATCACCAGGTC
>JADYZH010000303.1 GCA_020853215.1 Sulfuritalea sp.
GAGGCCCGTCTCATAAACCCTGACTATTCAAGCCGCCTGGTCAATGTGGTGCTGGAGAAGACGGACGTTGCCTGCCTCGTGACCATTACCGATCAGGGTGAGGGCTTTGACTGGAAGGCGTATGTCGAGTTCAGCCCGGAGCGCGTCTTTGACCTGAATGGCAGAGGAATCGCCATGTCGAAAGCCCTCAGTTTTGACAGCCTTGAATACGTGGGCAACGGCAGCAGTGTGGTAGCCACCGTGCGATGGCCCGGGGTTTCCCGGAACCCGGATCGCCAATGCCTGAGCCAGTGAATAAGGCCGATCTGTTGCCGACTGCCGAGGATGCGAGGACGAGACTGCGTCTCGACTATGCAGGGGCAAGGCTGCTGCTGGCGGAGGACAACGCAATCAATCGGAAAGTCGCCCTGCATCAGTTGCAACGGGCGGGCCTGACCGTCGATGTTGCGGCCAATGGCCGGGAGGCCGTGGACAAAGCCAGCACCACCGACTACGCACTGATCCTGATGGATGTACGGATGCCCGGCATGGACGGCCTGGAGGCGACCCGCGCCATCCGCTCGCAGCCCGGGCGGGCTGCCACACCCATTCTCGCCATGACCGCCAGCACCCTTGATGAGGATGGTCATGCCTGCCAGGAGGCGGGCATGAACGACTTTATCGCCAAGCCGGTGGTTGCCGACATCCTTTATGCCGCGCTCATCAAGTGGTTGCCGACCACCGGCGCAGATCATCGGAGGGCGGCTTCCCCGGCGAGGCCCGCACCGGTGACTGCTACGGCGATCCCCGATGCAGAGGAATGGCGTCGGCGTCTGGCGGGCATTCAGGGGCTGGATGTCGAGCGTGGGTTGGCGAACATGCAGGGCAACGCGCCAAAGTATGCACAGATGCTGGCCGTGTTTGCCGCCAGCCACGGCAAGGATGAGGTGCGCCTCGCCGATGCGCTTGCGGCGGGAGATTCCGCCGCGCTCGTGGACCTGGCCCACATACTGAAAGGCTCGGCCGGCGCGATCGGGGCAACAGGGCTAGCCGAGGCGGCGGCGGCCCTTCATGCGGCCATCCGTGCGGCGATGCCGCGAGATGGTATCGATCGTTGCTGTGCCGCGCTGATTTCGGAACTGGCGTCGTTGATAAAACGTATTCAGGGTGCCGTCGGCGACCATTGAGTCGCCTGGATCATTCGCAAGCCTCGCTTGAGCCAGGTCCGATCCAGCGCGCGAGACAAGTGACGAGGCTGTCGCGATCGAAAGGCTTTGACAGAAAGTCGTTCATGCCGGCGGCGCTGCAGGCTTCCTGGTCGGATTGCATTGCATTTGCCGTAAGGGCGACGATTGGGACGCGGGCATTTGGTCCGGTGAGCGAGCGGATTCGGCGAGTGGCCTCCAGTCCATCCATTTGCGGCATTTGCATGTCCATCAGAATCAGCGCGTAACGATGGCTTGAGGCGGCCGTCACCGCTTCACGGCCGTTCTCGGCGAGATCGACGGCATAGCCGAGGCGCCCGAGCAGTGTCATCGCGATCTTCTGGTTGACCTTGTTATCCTCGGCCAGCAACAGGCGCTGCGATGGAGCTGCAGCCAGCGGTGTCGGCCCGGAGGTCGGGTCTGGAGTTGGCAACGGCGATGCGGTGCGCCGTTCCGCCGCCACGGCTTCGACCGGCGGCGCCCGGTTCGGTGTCGATGCGGCAACGGCGACCTTGATCATCTCTTCCGCGCTTGCTTCCAGTGGCAATTCGAACCAGAAGCAGCTCCCTTGGCCTTCAATGCTGTCGACTCCGATGCGGCCACCCATGCCCTCGGTCAGCCGCTTGCTGATGGCCAGGCCCAGGCCGGTGCCGCCAAAGCGGCGCGTTGTTGAAGCGTCGCCCTGGCTGAAGTTGGCGAAAAGCCGCTCGCGTGCGGCCGCCGGAATGCCGATGCCGGTGTCCGCGACTTCAAAGCGAAGGCCTGTGGGCAGGCGCCGGACCTTCATGCGGATTTCGCCGCGTTCGGTAAACTTGACTGCATTGCCGGCCAGATTAAGCAGTATCTGGCGGATGCGCAGGCTGTCGCCGATAAAGCAGCCACTGGCATCGGGATCAATTTCGACGCGGAATTCGACGCCTTTGTCTCTTGCCCTGAACATCACTACCGAAGTAACGGCGTCGGTCAGCGCCATCAGGGAAAAGGGATGGCGCTCGAACTCGATGCGTCCGGCTTCGATTTTCGACAAGTCGAGGATGTCATTGATGATGGCCAGCAGCGATTCGGCCGACATGGCGATATCACGGGTAAATCCTCGCTGCTCGTCGTCGAGCTTCGTCTCCAGCAGCAGGCCCGCCATGCCGATGACCCCGGCCATGGGAGTCCGTATCTCGTGGCTCATGTTGGCCAGAAAGTCGCTCTTGGCGCGATTGGCGCTTTCTGCCGCGTCTCTTGCTTGTCGATTGGCGCGCACATAGAGGACTACGGCGATCACGGCGACGATGAGCGTGGTGCCGGCAATGGCGATCAAAAAGAAAATCCATGGGCGCTCGGTTTCGATGCGGGTCAGTTCGGGCAGCGGCCGGGGCAGGTGGACGGTTATGTTTCCATCGGCAACCGTCCTGGACAGCAGTATGAGCGGCTGTCGGGCGCCGCCGATGCTGACGAGGTCATCGTAGTGGCCCGTGCCCCATGTACGGATATCGATGGGCGCAAGGCTTTCCCTCTGATAGCGTGCCACCCGTGCATTCACGGGGAGAGCCTCGGCCGGAGCGCCGGGCATGGTTCGGTATTCAAGATCCTTGTTCTCGGTCAGGACCACGACGCCGTTCGAGTCGGTAACGAATGCGTTGTGCGGCCGGGTCCAGTGCAGAAAGTCCGAGATATCGCGCTTGACCGCGACGGCACCGATGAATTGTCCTCTGCTGTCCATGACCGGATGCGAATAATACAAGCCGGGTATCTTGCTCGCCTCGCTGCTTGCATAGTGTCGGCCCGGTTGGCCATTGCGCGCCTGCTGGAAATACTCCCGTTCGCTGACATTGGTACCGACGAAACTGGCGGGTTTGTCGGCATTGCTGGACGCGATGCAATCGCCAGCCGCGTTGACAATCCAGATTGCCTCGGCATTGAGTCCGGTGGCGGTGGCGGCAAGGAAGGCGTGCAGTCCGGAGTGCTCGCCTTTTTCCGTCCAGCGGCGCTTGCGCTCATCGTAGGGAAGGCTGGAAGGTGTTGCCCGTGGCCCGAATTGCCCAAGTTGAGTTCGCACCGCTTCTTCGCTGGCGAGGATGCGGGGTACATTGCGCAAGATGGCGAGAGCGCTGTCGATTTCCCCTGTCACCCCGTCGATTTCCTTGCGCGCCTGGATAGTGCCTTCCTCGTAGACCAGGTCCGACATGTATGCGCTGTAGTACGTTGTACTCTTCCATGCCAATACAGCCCAGGCGGCAATGAAAATGCTCACTGCCTTGTAGGCAAGGCTGGGAGAACGACCCAGCGGGCTGCTGAAAAAAATCACCACGAGGACAACGGAGATGATCATGCTGATGCCGATGAGCATGACCGAGGCCAGGAACATGGGGGATAGCTGGAGCCAGAACGAAGTCACGCCGCTGCCTCGACATGGTTGCGGCCATGATGTTTTGCCCGATAGAGCGCGTCGTCCGCGGCCTTGATGAGCTGGTCGATGTTTGCATGCGTAACCCGCTTTTCCGCCACGCCGATGCTCACCGTGAGATGGAGGGAGATTCCGGTTGCCGTGAGGGCCTTGCGCTCGACCGCCATCCGGAAGCGCTCAGCCAGGAGCAGCGCACCATCGAGCGCAGTATCCGTGGTGATCACCAGAAACTCCTCGCCGCCGAAGCGGCAGGTCACGTCCTGGGCACGCGAAAATCTGCGCAGGGTATCGGCAAACTGCCGCAACACGGCATCGCCGACGTCGTGGCCGTGTTGGTCGTTGACCTGCTTGAAGTGGTCGACATCCAGCATCAGCACGGACAGCGGCCGGTGGCTGCGTTCGGCTTCGGCCCATTCCTGCGCCAGTCGCTCCATGGCGTAGCGGCGGTTGTAGAGTCCGGTCAGGTCGTCGGTGAGCGCCGCTTCCCGGGCCCGCTGGTTGGCGATGGAGAGTTCCTGCAGGCGGCGCCGCAATTCTTCGTGCTCATGCCGCAGCACCTGCTGCTCGCCGAAGGTCTGCATGCCGGCCTTCAGCCGTGCCTGGAGCAGTTTGCCCTCCACTGGCTTGGTGATGAAGTCGTCTGCGCCCAGATCGAGGGCTTTGGCCAGTCGGACCTCATCGTCTATGGTGGTAAGAACCATGATGTAGATGGAACGCCCAAGCTCCGTCTGTCGCAGGCCCTGGATAAGCTGAAAGCCATTGCAATGCGGCATCAGCAGGTCGGTGATGACCACTTGCGGCTGGCAGCGTGCGGCCTGAGCCAGTCCCTCCCTTCCATCGCCCACCACGTGCACCGTGTGGCCGGCTGCGGTGAGGAGCTTTTGCAGTAGCAGACGCACGGTCGGGTCGTCATCGACGACGAGGATGGTAAGGTGCTTGAGCGCCTCCTGGGCGACTGTGACACTACTTTCGGGCGTGACATCGAGTGTGGAAAAGGGGGCAACCTCGTGTGCGGCGATCTCCAGCAGCGTGCTCCAATCGATCCATTCGCGCAGCATTTGGTCGCCCAGCTTGGCGAGATCGCCGTTGGCGATCCCGAGCGTTTGCGCCAACGGCAAGAGCTTGAAGAACTCCTTCCCCCGTTCCTGTTTTGGCATGAAGCAATTGTCTGTCATTCGCGCACCCAGGTGCAGGCAACGGACCAGCCGGTAACTGCGCGATGCCGCATCGAAATCGGCAAGCTCCGGTGTTTCATGAAACAGCACCGCATCGGTGAACAGTTTGGGCAGGCCCCAGTCCTGCATCATGGCCGCCGCAATGTCGAGATGGGTATGGCCGAAGTCCTCCATTTCCAGCGCGGTCAGCGCTGCGCTGAGCTGCCCACCGGCTTGCGCCAGCAATTCTCCATAGCGCACGGGATAAAGCGCCGCCAAGGCCAGCCGTCCGATGTTGCTCAGCAGGCCGACGGTGAACAACTCGGCGGGTGGTGCGGCCCGCGTTGCCGCACCGAGAAGTTGCGTCGCCACGCCGGTCGCTGCCGAGTGTGACCAGAAGGCTTCATAGTTGAAGCCCGGGCATCGCCCCTGCCGGTTTCCGGATATCAGCGAAAACGCGAGCACGACCTGGCGCACGGACTGGATGCCGACCGACATCAGGATGTCGGGAGTGAGCGCCACGGCGGGACGCGGACGACCGAAGGCGGCTGAGTTGGCCAGCTTGAGAACACGACCTACCATCACCGGATCGACCCGCATGACCTGGATAATTTCCGGCAGGGTGACATTGTCGCGCTGGCAGAGTTCCAGCACTTTGAGCGCAGAGCCTTCGGGTGACGGCAGATTGCCGCTGACCTTGAACTCGGTGAACTTGGCTGCATCAATCATGAGTAGTTGCGCTGTATCAGGAGTGCGCCGTGGCTGCGGTCAAGTGAATGGTCTGGTCATGATAGCGCGCCCGAATCTCCAGTGCCCGAGGCCACACCGCGATGAAGGCATCGACGCAGGCGGGATCGAAGTGGCTGCCGGCATTGGATTTCAGGAAGTCGGCGGCGTCATCCAGTGCCCAGGCTTTCTTGTAGGGGCGTTCCGAAGTCAGGGCATCGAACACATCGGCGACGGCAACAATGCGTCCGTGCAGCGGGATGGACTCGCCGGCCAGTCCTTGCGGATAGCCGCTGCCGTCGAATTTCTCGTGGTGGGTAAGCGCAAGCGTGGCCGCGCACTGCAGCAGGGGTGATACCGAGTCGCGCAGGATTTCGTAACCGATCGTGGCGTGCTGCTTCATGATGTCGAACTCCTCCGGCGTCAGCCGACCCGGCTTGAGGAGTATGTGATCGGGTGTTCCGACCTTGCCGATGTCATGCATGGGTGCGGCCTGCAGCAGCAAGTCCTGTTCGGCGGGTGACAGCCCCAAATGCTCGGCGATGAGCCGAGTGTAGTTCGACATGCGCAATAGATGCATGCCGGTTTCCGGATCGCGGTGCTCCGCCGCGCGTGACAGTCGCAGGATGGCCTCCTTTTCCCGGGCGACAATCTCGGCGGTGGCTTTTTTTACCTCCTCGGCCAGCCACGCGGCGCGATTGGCCAGTTGCCGACGACTCTTGCGCAAGGCGAGCAGATTCTTCACTCGAGCCGTGAGCTCGGTCTTGTCCACCGGCTTGGTAAGAAAGTCCTGGGCGCCGAGTTCCAGCGCTCGATGGCGCACATCGCTCTCGGTATCCGCCGTCACCATGACTACCGGGACGTCGGCTCGAGCGGGGATCGATTGCAGCCGACGGATGAACTCGAGGCCGTCCATTACCGGCATCATGTAGTCGAGCAGGATCAGGTCTGGCTCATTGTCGGTGCACCAGTCCAGTGCTGCCACCGAATCGGCGTAGCAGTCCACTTCGGCGCCATCGATCTTCTGCAGGAGATGACGAAACAGGGTGAGGTTGGTGACGTTGTCGTCGACAACGAGAATATGTGGCATGGCCTATGCCTCCCGGGAAGGTCGCTCGGAGAGCCTTTTCGGATGCCCGGTGCGTTGCGAGACAAAATCCGCAATTCGCATGCATTCGGTGTCGATGCGGGCGGCGAGTGGCTCGATTTCGTGCCAGTTGTCGTTGGCTGCGGTCCTTTCGAGCTGTCCGGCAAGCTCCGCCAGAGGCTGTGCGCCGACGTTGGCTGCCGCCCCGCGAATCTCGTGGGCGATGGTCTTCAAGGTGTCTTCGCGGCCACGCACCCCTCGCTTCAGGCGTTCGCGCAAAGGCTGCAGACTCTCTTGAAAGACGGTGAGCATTTCGTTGATCACGGGATAGTCGTCACCAAACATGTCGGTCAGGCGTTTCATGTCGATTGCGATCAGACCAACGTCAATAGTCGGCGCTGGCTGGACGGCGGATGGTGCGGGCGGGGCCTTCATCGCGACCTTTGGCTGCCAGGCCGTCAACAGGCTTGCCAGCCGCGCCAGGTCGATCGGCTTTGCGATGTAGTCGTCCATGCCGGCAGCGAGGCATTGCTCACGGTCACCCTGCAGGGCGTTGGCGGTCATCGCGATGACAGGGATGCGGTGGTGAGAGGCAGTTTCGGCGCGACGGATGGCAGCGGTGGCGTTGAATCCATCCATCTCCGGCATCTGGCAATCCATCAGCACAAGAGCGTAGTCGCCGCTCGCAACTGCTGCCACCGCGAGTGCGCCATTGTCGACCACATCGACGGCATAGCCCAACTTGTTCAGCATGCGTACGGCCACGCGCTGATTGACAGGGTTGTCTTCTGCCAGGAGCAGGCGCTGTCCGGCGCCAGCGGATCCGCCAGTCTCGGTGCGATCGGCAACATCGGATCTCCTGCGCCGCGGCGCGGCCTGCGCCGGCAACAGTTCCCCTTTCGCCTGCTCAGGCAGCGTGGCCATGATCGCATCGAGCAAGGTCGATTGCTTGATTGGCTGTTGCACCACGATGGTGCCGCTTGCGGCAAGCGCGGACTTCATTTCACGGTCGGGTCGAGGCAGGCAGCAGATCAGGGGCGGATGCTTGCCGTCCGCCCGCAAGGAAGCAACGGCTTCGACAAGAGTGGCGTCGGGCAATGGCTCGACCAGCAGCAGTACACCGGGGGACAAGCCATTTGCATCGCGTTCCGCCAGTCGCCGACGCATGTCGGCAAGGCTCGCCACGGCATCGCAGTGCATCTTCCAGGCTTCGAAGCAGGTGCGCCAGATGGTCGTGCTTTCCGCACCGCCACCGGCAACCAGCACGCGTTTGCCGTGCAGGAACGCGGGAGGGGGCTTGTCCGCGCGCTTCTCCGGCGCCAATGAAAACGGAATCCGGACCCAGAACGTGGAACCGGCTCCTGACACGCTGTCGACGCCGACTTCACCTTGCATCGCCTCTGCCAGGCGTTTGCAGATTGAAAGGCCGAGCCCGGTGCCGCCATACTTGCGCGTGGTCGAGCTGTCAGCCTGGGAAAACGGCTGAAAGAGGTTTGCTCTTGCAACTTCGTTCAAACCAATGCCACTGTCCCTGACCGCAAGCCGGACCACCACGCTCCCGGGGCCGGTTGCGTCGTCTTCGTCGAGCTTGTCAGCCTCGGTCGATTCGCTCACGGCCATGACCATCACTTCGCCGTGCTCGGTGAATTTGATGGCATTGGCGATGAAATTGAGCAGGATCTGGCGAATGCGGGTTGGGTCGCCGACCAGATGGTCGGGCAACTCGGTGGCAATGAAACTCGCCAGGATCAGTTCCTTTTCGCGGGCTTTGACGGCCAGCAGATCAAGGCTGCCTTCCACAATCTGACGCAACGAGAAATCCGTGTGTTCGAGCACCATCTGCCCGGCTTCGATCTTGGAGAAGTCGAGAATGTCGTTGATGAGGGCCAGCAGTGTGTCGGCGGATGTCTTGATGATGCGCGCAAATTCGGTCTGTTCGTTGTCGAGCGGTGTATCAAGCAACAGATCCGCCATGCCGATGACGCCGTTGAGGGGGGTGCGAATTTCGTGGCTCATGGTGGACAAGAAGTCGGCCTTGAGCCGCATGGCTCCTTCGGCCGCATTCCTCGCTTCACGCAGGTGCTGATTCAGCAACTGCTGTTCCCGCATGTCTGAGAAAACTGCTACCGAGCCCTGCCACTCACCTTCCAGTGCCAGCGGTGCGCCGGTTATTTTCACGGGCAAGGGGGTGCCGTCCCTGTGGAAGAACACCTCTTCGCCGGAACGGAAGACGCGACGGTCGCGCATCGCCAGATGGATCGGACATTCGGCGGCGGGTAGCGGGCGCCCATCTGCCCGATGGTGGTGGATGATGTCGTGCAACCCCTTGCCTGCCAACTCTTCGAGACGCCAGCCGATCAGTCGCTCACCTTCGGCATTCAGGTAGTTGAGCTTGCCGTCCGCATCGAGTGTATAGACGCCTTCGCCGAGATTGTCGAGGATTGTGCGCAATCGGACTTCCTGCTTCCTGGAAGTTTCTTCCAGATTTTTCTGCGCAGTTATCTCGGTGCGGATGGCGATGTACTCCTCCGGCTTGCCGCGCTCGTTCATGAATGGCGTTATGGTTGCATGTACCCAGTAGAGTCCACCCGCCTTGTTGCGGTTGCAGACCTCGCCATGCCAGGTGCGGCCCTGGGCAATGGTGCGCCACATGTCCTCGAAGACTTCCGGGGGATGTGCTCCGGACTTGAGTATGCGGTGGTTCTGCCCGATGAGTTCCCGTCGCGTGTAGCCGCTGATTTCGCAAAATCGCTCGTTGACGAAAGTGATGCGGCCGGCGACGTCGGTGATGCTGACGATGGCATGCTGGTCGAGCGTGAATTGCAGTCGCAGGGCACGGCGCGCGAAACGCAGATTGCGCTGCCGCAAATTAAGCATCAGCGGCAGGATGACAACCGTGAGCAGGGCAGCAAGCAGGCTGGCATCAAGCAGCCAGCGTGTCCATTCGGTTGTATCTTCCGCCAGCAGCCGCGATAGCGCCAGTGTGATCGCCAGCTCGCCGAGAAACGCAACACTCAGCGTGGCGGCAAGAAAAGATAGCAGCAGGTGCAACGACTTCCTGCTGGAGAGGCGTGCTTCAGCGACTGGATCTGATGTCATGGACGAGTTCCGAACGAGCCTCTATGCCGGCGTTGCCGGTCTTCAATGGATTTGGCCGCTGCGCTTAGTGCCGATTGGAAATATTCTCAAATCGGCGGCGGTTTGTTCATCCGTGAATTACGCTACAAACTGCGGTATCTACGTAGCCTGTTTTTGACGGCCCGACACGCTCTGTATGCGGTTTGCCGTTATGATTGCGCCGTATCGTCGAGTGGCCGGATGATTTGCTGTTCGGTCCGCTATTGCGGATGAAAACAAAATGCTCCTGATAGTCGGCTATGTAATCATTCTGGCGGCCGCCGTTGGCACCTATGCCGTGCATGGCAGCCTGGCGGCCTTGTGGATGCCCCTGGAATACGTGGCGATCTTCGGCCTCGCGCTGGGCGGCTTTGTCGCCGGCAACGGCATAAAGACGGTCAAGGCAACCCTCGTTGCACTTCCTTCGGTATTCAAGGGCTCTCACCTGAACAAGGCCCTGTACATGGATTTGCTGGCCATGCTGTTCGAGATACTGGCCAAGGTGCGCAAGGAAGGTCTGATGTCGATCGAGAACGATATCGAGAATCCGCATGAAAGCGCGGTGTTTTCCAGGTATCCGAACATCGTCAAGGATCACCATGTCATGGAGTTCATCTGCGACTATCTGCGCATGATGGTGGGTGGCAATCTCAATGCCTTCGAGATCGAGAACCTGATGGATATCGAAATCGAGACGCATCACCAGGAGGCACACGTGCCGGCCCATGCGGTATCCAAACTTGCCGACGCCGTTCCGGCTTTCGGCATCGTCGTGGCGGTGATGGGCGTGGTGAATGTCATGGGCTCGGTCGGCGCACCCCCGGCGGTACTCGGCAAGATGATCGGCGGCGCGCTGGTCGGCACCTTCCTCGGCATCCTGCTGGCCTATGGCTTCGTGGCGCCGATCGCGGGGCAGCTCGAGCAGCGGGTGGAAGAGGAAGGCAAGATCTTCCAGGTCATCAAGACCGTCCTTCTCGCCAGCATGAACGGCTATGCGCCCCAGGTGGCTGTCGAGTTCGGCCGCAAGGTGCTTTACTCGGGTGATCGCCCCAGGTTCATCGAACTCGAGGAAGACCTGAAGGCGCGCAAGGGCAAGTGAGCGCCTTGCCAGCCTATTTCCAGGCCGCGACATGAGCGACGATACCCAGCAACCGATAGTCGTCAAGAAGATCAAGAAGGGCGGCGGCGGCCACCACGGCGGTGCATGGAAGATTGCCTACGCCGACTTCGTCACCGCGATGATGGCGTTTTTCATGCTGATGTGGCTGCTGGGCTCCACCACCCAGGGCGACCTGCTGGGGATCGCGGATTTTTTCCAGAATCCGCTCAAGGTTTCCCTGCAAGGCGGTTCCGGTTCGGGTGACTCCTCCTCGCTGATCCAGGGGGGCGGCAAGGATCTGACGGCCACCCACGGCCAGGTCAAGGCCGGGGACATCGAGGCGCCGAAGAAGACCATCAACCTGCAGAAATTGAAGGCGGAATTCGAGAAGGCGGAGCGTGCCAAGCTCAGCAGCCTCAAGGATGAACTGGAAACCCTGATCGACGTTAACGCGACGCTCAGGCAGTTCAAGAACCAGCTGCTGCTCGACCTCACCAGCGAAGGTCTGCGCATCCAGATCGTCGACGACAAGAACCGGCCCATGTTCGATTCAGCCAGCTCCGAAGTGAAACCCTATACGCGCGTCATTCTGCGCGAAATCGGCAAGACGCTGAACAAGGTGGAAAACCACATAAGCCTGTCCGGCCATACCGATGCCCAGCCTTTTGCCGGCGGCGCGCGTGATTTCAGCAACTGGGAGCTGTCCACCAACCGCGCCAACGCCTCGCGCCGCGAGCTTGTTGCCGGTGGCATGCGTGATGACAAAGTAATGCGCATCGTCGGTCTGGCCTCGACGGTTTTGTTCGACAAGCAGAATGCCTACAACCCGATCAATCGCCGCATCAGCATCGTGATCATGAACAAGCGCACGGAAGAGGCAATTCTGGCCGACGGCAAAGTGGTCGAGATCGAAGACTCACAGGAGCTGGAAGGCGGAGCGCTCGGCGCCAAGCCGGCGGCCGTCACCGCGCGCTAGCATCAACCTGCTCGCAGGCTGATCGGCGGCATCGTTGCCGCGGCATATTTCTCTCCGGACGGATAGGAACTCGGCACGGGGTTCGTCATGACTTATCTCGGGTCGAACTTGGGCGAACGTTTCGCCAGAAAGGGCTTCATCCGCAAGTCTTCCTTTATGACGTGGTTAATCAGCCAATCCCGCAACAATGCAATGAAGCGTCGAATGGCGGCAGTCGTCCAGTCGCTGCCGAGTTCCTGCCTGAACTGTTCCAGTTTGCCGATCAATTCCTCGTGTGACTCATGCAGGCGAGATACGTCCGGATAGCCAACCGCGCCGGCAATTTTCTCCTCCAGGGCGAAATGCGTCAGCGAGTACCGGGAAAGGCCGTCAAGACTTTCGGCCAGTTGTCCACGGTTCATGGACCCCAAACTTTCTTCAATCTGGTTGATGAGCTCAATGAGATACTTGTGGTCGGAGTCGATCAGGTCGTTTCCAACGCTCATCTGCACCTGCCATTCCAGGCTCATGAGATATCTCCTGTGGTCGTTGCAGAATCGGCAGAAGTGACTGCGCTTGCTTGGCGAAACCCGCTCTCAACATGCACAATCAGGATAACGGTGCGAATGACGGAAGTCCGGCGCTCAGAATACCACTGCCAGTGGCTCGTCAGCGTTCATTGCCCGGCAGTCGCGACACAATTGCGTCCATTGCGTTTGGCTGCGTAGACGGCAAGGTCCGCGGCTTTCATAAGGTCGTCGAGTCCGGTCATGGCCGCTGTGCGGACGGCAACCCCGACGCTGATGCTGCCGCGCCATTCACCCTTACCCGCGGGAACGCGCAGCGCCGCAATTTCCCGTCGGATCGTCTCGGCCAGTTTCAGTGCGCCATCCAGCGGGGTGTTCGCGCAGATGATCAGGAATTCGTCGCCACCCAGCCGGCAGACGTTATCGTCGGTGCGCACGGCGTGCCGCAAGCGCATCGACAGCTCGCGCAACACCGCATCACCGGCATTGTGTCCATGGATGTCGTTGATGGCCTTGAAACCGTCGGCATCGATCATCATGCAGGCCAGCGGCGTGCCGTCGCGCAAGGCGGCATCCCATTCCAGGGCGAGGCGGCGCAGTGCGTAACGGCGGTTTGGCAGGCCGGTCAGCATATCGGTATTGGCCAGGTCATCGAGTTGCCGGTTGGCATCGGTCAGTGCCTGGGTGCGTTGCGCCACACGCGTCTCCAGGGTCTTGTTCAGCTGTACCAGTTCGCGATTGCGTTCCGAGACTTGCTGAAATAGCCCGTTGAGCGCCTGCAACAAGGTATCGGTGGCTGGGTCGTTGGTGCGCGTATCGGCCAGATAGGCGTCCTCGGGTCGGCATCCGGCCTGGACCGAAGCTATCTGTCTGGCCATGAGTTGGTCCGAGCCGAGAATGTGATAAGCCAGCCAGTGCGTCAGGAATTGCAGCAGTGACTTTTCCGCATCGAGGTTGTCGGCGGATGCGCTGCCATGCAGCCGGGTGACCTCGTCGAGGAAACTGGCATGGCTTTTCCGGTGTTGCTCGACATGCCGCGCATCGAGGCCCACTGACATCATCAATGCCTCTTCTTCGACGAAATGGTGCTGGGCGTAAGCCGCGAGTTCGGCAAATATCGGGTCCAGGGCGGCGATGGATGCCCCCTCCTGCCGCATGACCAGATTGCCGAATTGATTGATGACGTCGACCAGGCGACGGTGCTGGCTATCGACTTCGGTCAGCCCGGTGATGAAGCAGGGGTTCCAGTGAAACGCTTCCATGAATTGCTTTTCCGGCCGGAAATGTGGGACGATTCTAGCGGGATTGACACATGGTGCGCGGGTCAGAGGCCCGTAGCCGGAGCGTTGGTAGGTTGCGGCTGATTCCGGCCCTTATAATCGGTACCGATGAGGACATTGAATTGAGCGCACTGACCC
Source organism: Sulfuritalea sp. (assembly GCA_020853215.1). Classification (GTDB taxonomy): domain Bacteria; phylum Pseudomonadota; class Gammaproteobacteria; order Burkholderiales; family Rhodocyclaceae; genus Sulfuritalea. Next base: position 13,663 of record JADYZH010000303.1, read on the forward strand.
CCGAACTCGAACAAAGACTGGGCGCGGCTGTCGAGCGCATGCCGGCCTTTCCCCGTAGCGTCCAGAAAATCCTCGAACTCACGCGCAACATCAACTGCCTCCCCAAGGAGGTGGTTGCCGTGATCGAAATGGATCCGGTGATGACCGTGAAGATTCTCAAGGTCATCAATTCGGCATACTACAGCCTGCCGTCCCGGATTACCTCGGTCAGCCAGTCGGTGGTCTATCTTGGCATCAACACCATCAAGAATCTCTCACTTGGCTTCGCGGCTGTCGGCATTCTGCCGCGCATGAATGCGGCGGGTTTCGACATCCAGCGCTATCTGCTGCATTCGCTGGTGGTCGCCGGCACCGCCCGTCAGTTGGCAGTCCAGTCCGCCAGGGGCGAAGTGGACCCCGGTGATTGCTATATTGCCGGACTGCTGCACGATTTCGGAAAGATCGTATTTGCCCAGTTTCTGGCGACGGAGTTTCATGATGCGCTGCGTTACTCAGTCGAACATGCGCTACCTCTGCATGAGGCCGAACAAGCCGTGATCGGCGTCGATCACGGCTTGGCGGGCGCGCTCCTGGCCAAGCGCTGGACGTTTTCCGGACAACTGGTGGACTGCATTCGGAATCATCACAATCCTCTTGCCGAACCTTCGGCCATGATTGATTGCCTGCGGGTGGCGGATCAAGTGGTGCGCTTCCGCGAAATCGGCGACAGCGGGAATCCGTGGCGCGCAACCGAGGCACCGGCGGCCCCCCAGCGCTTCGGCGATGACATGGAAGCGATAGTGACGAAACTCGGTTCGCTGGACAAGATCGTCGAGGATGCCATGATGTTCGCTCAGGTTGGAAGCGAGCTGTGAAGACAAGGTCATGAAAGTCCGTTTCTGGGGAGTGCGTGGGTCGATTCCGTCGCCCGGCCCGCACACCATGCGGTACGGCGGCAACACGACATGCATCGAGGTGCGCAGCGATGATGATTCACTCATCATTCTTGATGCCGGCACCGGAATTTTCCCGCTGGGGCAGGAACTGCTGAAGCGACTGCCGGTGCGGGCCAATGTTTTCATGACGCACACGCATTGGGACCATATTCAGGGTTTGCCTTTCTTTACACCGCTGTATATCCCCGGCAATTCGGTGCGAATCCACGGCGGCTACGACGTGGTTTCCGGCCGAGGCATCGACCAGATCGTAGATGTACAGTTGCAGTACAGCTATTTCCCGGTGCGCGAAGCCGAAATGCGGGGCCGCATCGAGTACGCGACGCTGAGTATCGGCACGCCGGTAACCGTCGGCGACGCCACGGTGACGCCGCTCTTGCTCAATCATCCCGTGGTCAATTTCGGCTATCGCATCGACTGCAATGGCAAGTCGGTGTTTTTTACCGGCGATCACGAGCCCTGGTCGAACATCTATTCCGCAGAGGATGAAGGCTACCGTGAGTTTCAGGAGATCGTCGATCTGCAGCAGGCGCAACTCGACGCGGCACTGGCCGGTCTCGATGTGCTGATCGCCGACAGTTCCTACACGGCCGCCGAGTATTCGTCCCGGATTGGCTGGGGCCATGGAACGCTGGAGGGAAGCATGGCGTGGGCGAACCGGCTCGGTGTGAAGAAACTGATATGCACCCACCACGAACCGACTCGTTCGGATGACGATCTGGAACAAGCCTTTGCGGCTGCGCTCGAAGGGTCCCGCCGCGCCGGAACCGACATCGGCGAGCCCGAAATCCTGCTCGCCCGCGAGGGCCTGGAATTGGTTTTATAGCACCGCGGGCAGGAGTCGCGCTCCGGGGTCGTGCATGGATCGGGCAGCGCGGCCCGAATCACCGTGGTGCCACTGCCGACTATCGGCTGTGCGTCAGTCTGCGCGGACCAGTGCGCCGAATTCCCGATCGAGAATCGCCGGATCACCACTATTGAGTTCGACCAGCCGGCGCAGGTGCGTGATGCTTTCGAGGTCAATGCTGGTGCAGCGCAGGCCGATATGCCGCTCTTCAACATGCATTATGGTAGTCAGCATGGAAATCGTGACGTCCGGAGCGAGTTCGAGGTGCAACTGGCATTCCTCGCCGGGCTTGCCGTGCCAGGCACTGTCCGTTTCGAGTAATGCACCCTTTAGCGATATATCCAGAAGTTGGGCGCAGGCGTCGCCGTCGGAGGTGGCCAGGCGAACCGGAGAATGAAACACGGCGCGCCAGAAATTGCGGCGTTCAGTATGTTTTGTCACGCTGATCCTCCTTGGGCTGGCCAACGCAATACACGGGTTTGAGTATCCTTGACTGCGACATCCCAGTCAATGCCTTGACTCTTTTGCCACTCGGCGATGATTGTCGGCGCCATGGATGCCCGCCTGGTCATGACAAGGGTTCTGGTGTTGCTCCCGCAAACCATCGGTCGCCGCCGCTCTGGTCGGTCAGCCGGCAGTCGGCGGTTTCCAGGTCCATGAGAAGCTGCCCGATCCGCCGCGGAACAGCCGCTGGCGTATCGCGCGCGTGTCGCGCAACCGGTGCTTGATTTTTGAGGCTTCGATTCCGGCGAAAACCGGCGCTTCGGGAGCGACGCCGATGATCTGTACCGCTACATCGCCAGTGATCCGCTTGATTTCGCAGCGGATGTCGGCACCCGCCCGTGCCCGCTGGGCATCCAGCGTGGACAGTTGTTCGCTCTGCAGGCCAAGGCTTGCATCGAGCGCGTCAATCTCCTTCTGCAAGGCCTGTATCTCGAACAGGGACCCGGCCAGCTTCTGCTTTGCCTGGTGCCATTGCGCATCCTGGATCGGCGTAAGTTTGAGCGCCGAGGAACGAATGCGCTGATCGATGGCGAGATACTTCCTGATCTCGCCGGTTGCCACGCGCGCGTCAAGCACATCCTGTTTGGCGGCAATTCGCCGCTTCAGCTTGTCGACCTCGCTTGCCGATGAAGCCCGGAGCCCATCGAGCGCGGTAAAGTCCGGAGCGCAGATCGTGACGAGCGTTTCCTCCTCCCGACGTGCTCCGGCACTCGTTATCCGGATAGTTCGCGCGGCGATGATGCATCCGATGGCCTCATCGATCTCGACCTCCTCGGCAACGATGTCACAGTTGACCGCACGCCCGAGCTTCACCTTTCCGGCAACAACGGTGACGCTTTCGACATACTTTGTCCGCACCTCGCCTTCGCGTGCTTCGAGCACCGCTCGTGACGCACGACCGTCGATCTGGATCAAGCCGCCGAGGTTGCTTATCGATCCACCCGCAAGATTGGCATACAGATGAACCTGTCCTCCGTTAGACACGATGCGGCCAAACACGTCGGAGTGAAACTTCATGTGTTTGCCTTCCACCACGCGGTGCTCCTGCACTTCGCCGTGCTCTTCGTAGTGGTCTCCGACCAGCAAAAGATTGCCGGTAGTGCGCTGGCTTACTCCGTCGCGGTTGACGATCTTTTCGGTAATCGATATTTGCTGCGACCCGGTGTCGACATTGAGAAAGCCGTCACGCACGGCGACGATGAATTCACCCTTGGCCGTGCGTTCAATGCGGGTACCCAAGCCGGCCAGATCTTCAAGCTCGAAGTCGCGTGGGATGTCGGGTTCCAGCACGGTACCGTCGGTATCCATGCCGGGCACGCCGAGGCGGCGCGGCTGCTTCCGCAACAGGCGAGTGCCGGCTGCCACTTGCGGAAAATGGTTCTTGAACTGGCTCAGGTCCACTTTCCCATTGGGCAGGATCGATGGCGAATCATCGCGGTGCAGGGCGTTGGTCTGCTCCCGCACTGTCGCATCTGCCCCGGGGGTAGGGGCGAGCCGTCGCGCGACGGTAATGCGTTCGTCGCGCCCGGACGAGATTGCGGTGCGCACGGCGTCGATGTCGATGCCGCTGCGTACGCCGTTCGACCACATTGCGGCGACGAATTCGTCCGCATCGAGCTTCGTCGGCTCCTGGCGTACCTGCCTGTCGCATCCGGTCAGTACC
>JADYZH010000304.1 GCA_020853215.1 Sulfuritalea sp.
CAGTTCCACGTTCAGCATCTGCGGCACGAATGCTTCCTGGGTGGCTGTGACGACACGTGGCTGGCCGGCGGCGATTTCCAGCCAATGCCATGCGCCCAGACCCACGGGGCGGACTGATGTCGCCAGTTCCCGCCAGATGGGCATCGCCGAAGCGGGGTCGAGCGCCAGCAGCCAGCGCGTCCGCTCGAGGCGGATCGCCTGGCCACCATCGATGCCGCCAACGCCGAAACGCTCCAGGCTATTCAGGTCCTTCGCAAAAGTCGGCGCCGGCAATACGGCGCCGGAGAATCCCAGCAAGGCTTTTTCTTCGCTCGCATCGGTCAGCTTGACCCTGGAGCGCAGCACGTACATCGAGAGCTTTTTCAGAATCACGGGCAGGATGTCGCGCGGCAGCATCAGCAGAAAATCATCTCCCTCGCGCCAGATCAGCAGCAATGCCAGCAGGCGTCCCTTGGCGGTGCAAAAGCCGGCAACACGCGCACCGTCGGGCCCGATGCCGCTGATGTCGTTGGTCAGCAGGTTGTGCAGGAAAACGGCGGAATCGGCACCGCTGGCACGGATCAGGCCGAGATCGGTCAGGGGTGCCATGACGGCGCCGTCGCGTGCCGCGATCAGTTCCTCGGTAGAGCCGCCGAAGCGGCTGCCGTCCGCTGCGAGGCCTTCGGCAGCAAGGAAGGAATTCCATTCTTGGGTCATAGGTAGGTGCGTCCGGGCTGGTGGTTTCGAAATGCTATTATCGCGCGCACGGCAGAGATTGCGCCGGCTCCCGGCTTATTCAAGACTCCATGCGTACATTCAAGTTCGTCCTGCTTGCGGTGCTCCTCGCATTTGTCACAGCGATCGCGAGTGTCAGCTGGTTTACCGCTCGGCACCTGCCCATGCGCAGCGATCCGACGCAGTTTTCGATACCGTCCGGTGCCAGCCTGCGGATGGCGGCACAGGTCATCGAATCCGCGGGGATCGATCTACCGGCCTGGCAATTGGTAATGCTGGGACGCGCCATGGGGCGTTCGGCGAAGATCAAGGCTGGCAGCTATGAGGTGGAAGGGGGCATCACGGCATTGGAGCTACTCGACAAACTGACGCGCGGAGATGTCACCCAGGGCGAACTGGTGCTGGTCGAAGGAAAGAACTTCCGCCAGTTGCGCGCCCTTCTCAATGCGCATCCCGATCTCGCCCACGACACCCAACATCTGACCGATGCCAGGATCCTCACCCTGCTGGGCGCCAAGGAAGCCCATCCGGAAGGCTTGTTCTTCCCCGACACCTACCTCTTCAACAAGGGCAGCAGCGACATTGACGTCCTGCGCCGGGCCTACCGCGCGATGCAGCCCAAACTGGCTGCGGCCTGGGAACGTCGCGAAACCACGCTTCCGGTGAAAACACCCTACGAATTGCTGATCATGGCGTCCATTGTGGAAAAGGAAACCGGCTTGCCCGCGGACAGGCCTCAGGTAGCCGCGGTTTTTGTCAATCGGCTACGTCGCCAAATGCCACTGCAGACGGACCCGACCGTGATTTACGGGCTGGGCGAACGTTTTGACGGCAATTTGCGCAAGGTGGATCTGCTCACCGATACGCCTTGGAACACCTACACCCGGGTGGGCTTGCCACCCACCCCGATCGCCATGCCGGGCCTGGCGTCGCTCCAGGCAGCAGCCAATCCACCGCCGAGCGACATGCTCTATTTCGTCGCTCGCGGCGATGGCTCGAGCCAGTTTTCCGCCACCCTCGACGAGCACAACAGCGCCGTCGCCAGGTACCAGAAGCGCTAGCCCATGGCGCGCGGCCGCTTCATCAGCTTCGAGGGCATCGATGGTGCCGGGAAAAGCACCCAGCACGCCTGGGTGGTCGATCGCTTGCGCCAATCGGGACATACCGTGGTCGCCACCCGCGAACCCGGCGGCACGCCTCTCGGCGAGAAGCTGCGTGCCCTGCTGCTGGCGGAATCGATGCACCTGGAAACCGAGGCCTTGCTGATGTTCGCTGCCCGCCGCGAACATGTCGCGCAGGTGATCCAGCCGGCGCTGGCGCGGGGCGAGTGGGTCGTCTGCGACCGTTTCGTCGATGCCTCGTTCGCTTACCAGGGAGGAGGGCGCGGGCTCGACTGGAAAAAGCTCGAAGATCTGACGAAGTGGGTGTTGGGCGACCTGCAACCGGACCTGACACTGATTTTCGATGCTCCGGTTGAAATTGCCCAGAAACGGCTCCAGGCCGGGACCCCCAACCCGGATCGTTTCGAGCAGGAACATGCGGCATTTTTCGAAAGGGTGCGCGCGGCCTACTTGCGCATTGCGCGGGAAAATCCCGCTCGGGTGCGCGTCGTCGATGCAACCCGGGCTCCGGCTGAAATTAACAAAGAACTTGAGATAATAATTGCAACTATCTGATATATCTAATATAAACTGGAACACCGAGCTGCGCAGGCAGTTTCTCGGGCAGGGCCTCGCCCGGCTTCCCCATGCGACATTGCTGATAGGTCCTTCCGGCGTAGGGAAGGCGGCATTCGCCGAGCAGGTCGCCGCCCTCCTGCTTTGCGAGTCGCCTTCTTCCACCATGACCGCGTGCGGTGAATGCGATTCATGCCGCTGGTTGGTCGCCGACAATCATCCAGACTTTCGGCGCGTTGCACCGGACGACGAGGGCGAGTCCGAATCGGGCCAGGCCGAGAAGAGCGCAGAAAAGGGCAAGAAGCGAAATCCCGGCATTATCCGCATCGACCAGATTCGAGACCTCGAAGGATTCGTTTTTGTCGGCAGTCACCGTAACGGCAACCGCGTCGTTTTGGTCACGGAAGCCGAGGCGATGAATCCATCTGCGGCCAATTCACTTCTTAAAATACTTGAAGAACCTCCTTCAAGTGTATATTTTTTATTGATATCTACTCGATCAAAATCCCTGCTACCGACCCTTCGCAGCCGTTGCCGTGTGCTTGCTTTCGGTGCTCCCGATACAGCAGCGGCGACCAACTGGCTGCGTGGTGCCGGGCTCGAAAAACAGGCCAAACGCTATCTCGGCCTTGCCGGCGGAGCCCCGATGCGCGTAGCACAGTGGAAAGAGGAGGGGCTATTGGCACCGATTGACGCATTGGTCGATTCCCTTCTTGCTCCTCCGGCCGATCCGGGGCAACTTGCCGCTCGATGGGATGGTTTGCTCAAGGGTGACGGCCAGTTTCGCATGGAACACCTGGTCGAAGGAGTCCAGCGCTGGCTTTTCGATCTCGCGCAGGAACGTCTGACCGGCGAAGTCCGTTATCACGCCGGCTGGCCCCGCCCGAAAGGGGGCAACGCCTTGAATCCGATGGCCCTCCTGGCCGCTTGGCGAGAGCTTGGCCAGTTTCGCCGCAGCGCCCGTCACCCCTTGAATCAATTACTTTTTCTCGAAAGCATGGCGACCCATTTCTTGCGCGTCCTGCGTCCTGCCACACCATGAATTCCCTGCTGGTCGATTCCCATTGCCATCTCGATTTCGCAGATTTTGCGGATCGGGAGGACGAACTGCTGGCCGCGATGAAATCCAGCGGCGTGGGTTGGGCTCTGGTCGCGGGAGTGACGCTGGAACGTTTCCCGACCGTGCTTGCGTTGGTCGAGCGGTTCCCGAATCTATACGCGGCGGTCGGTGTCCATCCCGATACGCAAGACGGCCAGGATCCGGATGCGGCGACGCTGATTCGGCTTGCTGACCATCCCAGGGTCGTAGCTATCGGCGAAACCGGACTCGATTACTATCGCCTCGAGGGTGATCTGGAATGGCAACGCAATCGGTTTCGCATCCATATCCGCGCCGCTCGGGAAACGCGCAAGCCTTTGATTATTCATACTCGCGAGGCTGCTGCCGATACCTTGCGGATACTCGAAGAGGAGGGGGCCTCAGCCGTCGGAGGCGTATTCCATTGCTTCACCGAAACTCTCGACGTTGCCAAGGCCGCCCTTGCGCTCGGCTTTTACATCTCCTTTTCAGGCATTGTCACGTTCAAGAATGCTCTTCAAATCAAAGAGGTTGCACGCTTCGTTCCGCTTGATCGTCTTCTTGTCGAAACCGATGCCCCCTATCTGGCGCCCGTCCCGCACCGCGGCAAGCTGAATCATCCGGCCCTGGTGCGCCACGTCGCCGAAGAAGTGGCGAAGCTGAAAGGGATCGGGTTGGAAGCCTTGACAGATGCCACCACCACCAATTTTTTCCGCCTGTTCGGAGTCGATGGAAATGCGTAATTTGCTGGTCTCATGTGTTTTATCTGTGTTTTGCTCGATTGCCCAAGGCGGCGCCTACGAAGACATTCTTAATGCGGCCAGCAATGACGACACGGCATCGGTCGTCAGTCTTTTGCAGCGGGGGATGGATGTGAACACCGCCGACCGTGCGGGCAATACGCTGCTCATGATCGCTTCCCGTAGCGGCAACATACCCTTGGTGAAATCGCTGCTTGCCAGCCGTGCCAATGTAAATCGACGCAACCAGCACGGCGACACGGCCTTGCTCATGGCCGCGATCAAACCCGAGGTCGAGGCGGCAAAGTTGCTGATCGAACATGGCGCCGAACTCAACCCCTCGGGTTGGGCGCCACTTCACTATGCGATGTTCAGCGGTAGCAGGGATTTGGCCGCATTGCTGATAGCCAAGGGCGCCAAGGTCGACGCACCCGCGCCGAATGGGCAAACGGCGCTGATGCTGGCGGTAAAGTTCGGAAAGCTCGAGCTGGTTCAACTTTTGGTCGAAGCCGGAGCCAAGAAGGATCTGGCAGACCCGGACGGGTTTACGGCCATCGGCTTCGCCAAGAAGCTGGACCATTCTGACATCGTCACGCACTTGCGCAAGGCCGGTGCCTCCGAATAGGTGATCGAGCGCGGGCCACATCCATATTTATATGCGTATAATTGGCATTATGTCAACACGGCGGCGACCGTCGAAGCGGCGGAAGTTTGCAAGTAATCTCGCCCTTTTGCCCCTTGAGTCGTTTTTCCTCCTGAAACACCCATAATCCGCTTTGCCGCCTTGAGCGGCGAATCCATCAGCCGCGCTTATGGGTTGCGCGGATTTCCATCAGAACATTTCATGCACTCAAAGGGGGTAGCCGTGCCCGTTTTCGACTGGATTGACCGCGATGATCTTCTTTCCGCCTTCGGCCGCGCGCCGACCGATGCCCGCCTCGAATGGTTCGGGATCAGCCGGGCGCAGTTCCGGCGCTGGGCAAAAAAGCCCGGCGTGCGGGTTCCCGTGGCGCTGGGCCGGCTGATCCGTTACCGGCAACGCTTCCACCTGGCGGAGTTGCTTGGGCCGGATTGGGACGGTTTCGCGGTCCATAGCGGCGCGCTGGAGTTCCCCGGCCTGAATCGCGCCCTTCCCGTTGCGGAACTGCGCAGCTTGTGGTTCTACATTCAACAGGTGGCGTTCCACAAGCACCACGCGGAGCGCCTGGCGCGCGAGCTGGCGAAGATCGAGGCGGCGCCGGACTCAGGGTTTCAGCCAGTTTTCGACGACCAGGCGCGGGACGCGCTGAAAATGCTTCACATTGTCCGTGACCACGACCAGGCCCCGGCGTCGCGCTTGGGCAGCGATCATGAGGTCATTGACGCCCGGCGTGTTGCCCTTGATTTCCCGCTCCAGTTGCGCCGCTGCGGCGGCATCCTCGCCGTCGAAGGCAATCACCGGCAGCTTGGCCAGGTAAGCACTTAACGCGCTCCGGGTGGAGCGGGTCAGCCGGAAATTGAGCGTGGCGCGGTGCAGCTCATAGGCCACGATGGCGGAGATCCCGCAGGTGGCGAAGCCCAGGGAATCGAGCTTGAGCAGGACGGCGGCGGCGCCTGCATCGTTGTGACAGATGCAGCGCAACACGTTGGCGTCCAGGGAGTAGATCAAGCGATGACGTTCTTCAGCTTGCGCCCGAGTTTGTAGAACTCCTGGACTTCCGGCTTGAGGGTGGCCAGGAACTCCGGCGTCACCCGCGAGGGGACCGGGGCGCACCCGGATTTTTTGGGAGCCGGCTTGCGCGCCGGCTTGGCGTCTGGCTTTTTCATGGCGTCCCCCATGTCAGGAATGAAACAGAGCGCCATGTTACACCTCAGCGGCGCTTCTTGAAACGGCCCTTGGCGTCACGGGTCGGCGTGCGCTTTCTGGATTTGGCCATGATCAGTCCTTTCGACAGTCCGACGCGCGGCGAGTGAGTCCGCCGCACGGCAGGTTATCCAGGCGCAGGTGCGCCCGGTCCACATCGCGCCGCAGGTAACGCACTTCTACCCGCATCGCGCCCCAGCACGCGCTGATAGACGGCATTGCGCAAGTCTGCGGTTACCCGCTCGCCGATCCACGACACGATGTAGAAACGCGCCGAGATGACAAGCGCCCAGAAACCTGCCAAGCCAAACAGGGCGAG
>JADYZH010000305.1 GCA_020853215.1 Sulfuritalea sp.
CCTTGCGGCCCTGCGCCAGTTCTTGCGGCGTGTTTATGTTGTCGAAGGCTGCCGCCTCATCGTCGAAATCGACCTCCACCAGTTTCAGCGTGGCATGCCACAGGGCGACCTTGCGCTCGCCCGCGGCAAGGAAGGCGTCGAGCCCCGGCAGCAGTTCGCGCCGCGCCAGGCAGAAGGCCCGGTGCACCCTGTCCCCGGCGCGGGCCACGGCAAGTTCGGCCTGGTCGGCCATCAGGGCAGCGTGCAATCGCGCTACCAGATCCGCTGGCAGGAAAGGCGAATCGCAGGGTACGGTCGCGACCAGCGGCGTCGCCGCTTGCGTCAGCGCGGCATGCAGTCCGGCCAGCGGACCGGCGAAATCGGGGATTCGGTCGGGCAGCACGGGGCAGCCGAAAGCGGCGTAGCGCTGCAGGTTGCGGTTGGCGCTGATCAGCACCGTGTCCACCTGCGGTGCCAGGCGTTCCAGAACCCACTGCACCATGGGCCGGCCCCGCAGCTCCTGCAGGCCCTTGTCGACGCCGCCCAGGCGCCGCCCCTCGCCGCCGGCGAGGATCACGCCGGTGATGTCCTGCCGGGTCACGACAGCCTGTTCCAGACCATGGCAACGCCGTCGAGCAGCAGGTCGCCGAGGTCGGCATCGAGCACGGTGCCGCGTTCGCGCTGGCGCCGGCTGCGTTCGCGCTCGGTGAGCAGGACCGCTTCGGCGAGCGCGGTCGGGTCGGTCGGCGCCGCCTGTTTCACCGCGGCACGGTGGTAGCCGGCCAGGGCCTGCTCCACCGCCTGCGGGTCGAGGATCGCGATCGGCGCGCGGCAGTGGCCGCAGGCGCTTTGCTTGCGGATGTCCACCGGCGCGCCGCAACCGGTGCAGCGCACCACGGCGATGCGGGCGCTGATCTCCCTGATCTCGGCCCCGCTCAGCTGGCGCACGAAGCCCTTCTCGATCATGAACTGGGCAAAGCTGATGAAGCGGCCGTGCTGGCCGCAGCGCTGGTAATTGAACAGCCCGCTCTTGACCCGATCCTGCGACTGGATCAGCTGCTCGTTGCAGCGCGGGCAGCGCAAGGGGCTGCCCAGCGGCAGGCGCTGGTCGTCGCGACGCTCGTGGATCAGCTTGAACAGGTCGATCACGCCGGCCGGCGCCAGGTGCAGGCTTTCGTAGTCGTCGAACCAGATGCCCTGGCAGGCAAAGCACAAGTCGAGCTCGACTTCGCCGGCGAGCTTGCGCGGGAAGCGATGCGCGCCCATCGGTGCGCGGCAGGAAGGACAGGCAGGTGGCGACATTGCGCTCAGAACACCAGCGTCGCCCATTCCGGGTCGAGCGCGCGATCGACGAAGGCGCTGGCGGCAATGCTGCCGCCAAATTCCGGGATCAGCGCCTCGTCCCCGCCGACCAGCGCGCCCATGGCCATGGTGCAGGCGCGCAGGCTGACCCCGAGGTTGGTCGCCTGGCGCAGCATCTGGTAGATCGAGGTCTCGGTGCCGGGCCAGGGGCGCAGGCCGTCGGCGACACCAGTGACCAGCAGGCGCACGGCGGGGCCGGCGAAATGGATCTCCACCTCGCAATCGAAGGCCGCCGCCGCCGCCGCATGCACGAAGGGCGTGGCGCACAGTTGCGGGCGCTCGGGTGTGGCGGACCAGAGCAGGATGGCGAGTTTCTTCCGATGCGCGCTCACAGGAACTCCGCGTCAGGTTCGATGCGCCGGATGTGGCTTCGGTAACTTGCGGCATCCACCAGCCGTGCACGTTCCGTGTCCCAGGCCGTGGGCCGGCCGCGCACCATCCAGCCGGCGACGTAGGGGTCGCGGTTGAGCACGGCAGGACGCTCCTCGGCAGCCTCGTTGGCTGCGGTCAGCACGAAGGACAGCGGTGCATGCACGGCGAGCACGGTCTTGGCGCATTCCACCGTGCCCAGGCCGCGGCCGCGCTCGACTTCCGCGCCTTTTGGCTTGGCGGTGAAGGCTATGATTTCGCCGGCGAGGAAGATGCCGAAGGCACTGGCGCCGATCACCACCTCCGCGCCGTCGCACCGTACCCACATGTCGTGGTCCGGGTCGTAGAGCAGGCCGTCGGGCACGGCGCCGCGGAAGGGCGTGTGGTTCATCGTTCCGGTCAGCGGTTGCCGCGTGCCGCCGTGGTGCGCGGGGGGTGATGAAACTCGGTGTGCATACAGGCGGACCTTCTCCGGTGTCGGGGTGGCGGAAAAGAGCGGGAGTCGAACCCACCAGGGACCGCATGGCGACCCCTGCCGGTTTTGAAGACCGGCCGCCCCACCGGGGAACGTTCTTTTCCGTTGTTGCCTTAAGTATTGTTCAGCCATGCATGGCTCGCACCGCTGCCGCGCAGTATGTGTTCGTCACGCACGCGGCGAGTGTAGCCGATGCGGTCGAAGAATTCGAGGATATGGATCGCCACCTTGCGTCCGCCGCCAATGCGGTCGCGCAGGTCGGCGGCGCGCGCCGCGCCCTTTTCAGCATCGAGTGCGGCGACGATGGTGGCTAGTTGAGCCACGGCGTCGGCTGTGAAGTAATGGTCGTGCGCCACGGGATAGAGCTCGCCGGCGCGCGCCACGCGGCGGAACAACTGGCGTACCGTGTCCTCTGCCGTCCCGGATGCCCTGGCGATGTCGCGCACGCGCGGTGGCCCATGGGGTTGGGCATCGAGCAGGGGTTTCAGCACGGCGAACAGGTCGCGGTCGCCGGGCGCGAGGCTGGCCTGGTGCTCGGGCAGGTGCAGCCAGGCGCGCGCGGCAGCGATGCGGCCGGCGACCAGCAGTTCCGCGACCAGTGCGTCGAAGGCGGCGCGCTCCAGCGTCGGCAGGGTCAGGCGGCGCAGGCGTTCGCGCTCGACGCCGACCATGTCCGGCGCGCGCGCGTGCTCCGCCTTCAGCGCCGCCAGCAGTTTCTCGCCCAGCGCCTGCCAGCCACCGGCGGCGAAGCCGAGTTGTTGCTCGCCGGCAGCGATCACGCGCAGGCCGGCGACGCGCCAGAGATTGGCTGCCGCGTCTGCGGTGAGATTCCAGTTGGCGGCGAACCGGTCGAGGTCGACGCCGGCCACGGCTTGCCCGGCCAGCAGGTTCAGGCTGACGGCGGGATCGTCATCGGTCAGTGCGGCCAGCAGCGCCAGCCGCGCCGGGCTGCGTTTGTGGCGGGAGGGCGGAAAGCAGTCGAGCACGTGGCCACCGCCGATGCTGTGCCGTGCCGATGCATCGCGCAGCACGAAGCGGTCGCCGCGCACGGCGAGCGTCTCGCGGTCGAGCAGGATTTCGGCCAGCGCCGAGGCGCCGGCGCCGATTTCCGCGCAATCGAGCAGCGCGACGCGGCCGGTGATGTCGGCGGCGCCCAGATGCACATGCACCGGCGTCCAGTGCTTCAGTGCCGGCTGAGCCGCCGGTACGCGGATCTCGGCCTGGAAGCGGGATAAAGGGCGCGCGGCGGCGGGATCGACCAGCCACATGCCGCGCTCGATATCCCTCTTTTCGAAGTCGCCGGCCAGCGCCAGCGCGCAGCGGTCGCCGGCCTGGCCGTTTTGTGCCGCTCGGTCCTGCACGTGCAGGCTTTTCACGCGCGCCTTGTAGCCGGCGCCGCCGGCCGGGCAAATGATCGCCGTGTCGCCGGCGCCGACTTTTCCCGAGAAGGCCGTGCCGGTGACCACGGTGCCGATGCCGGAGAGCGTGAAGCAGCGGTCGATGGCGAGGCGGAAGCGGCCTGCGGCGTCGCGCCGGGTGTGCGCCGCCGCCACCGCTTCAAGATGGCTGCGCAGCGCGGTGACGCCGGCGCCGGTCGCCGCCGACAGTTCGAACAGCGGGCTGCCGGCGAGCGGCGTGCCGGCCAGCAGCATCTCGATTTCGTCGCGCGCGGCGGCAATGCGCGCCGCATCCACGGCATCGCACTTGGTCAGCGCCACGGCGCCGCGATCGAGGCCGAGCAGGCCCAGCAGTTCCAGGTGCTCGCGCGTCTGCGGCATCGGCCCGTCGTCGGCGGCCACCACCAGCAGCACATAGTCGATGCCGGTCGCGCCGGCCAGCATGTTGTGGATCAGCTTCTCGTGGCCCGGAACGTCGACGAAGCCCAGCACGGATCCGTCGGCCAGCGGCGCGTAGGCGTAACCGAGGTCGAGCGTGATGCCGCGCGCCTTTTCTTCTGGCAGGCGGTCGGCATCGACGCCGGTCAGCGCCTTCACCAGCGTGGTCTTGCCGTGGTCGATGTGACCCGCGGTGCCAATGATCATTTGCCGGCGATCATGGTTTGACGACGAGCGCGGCAAGCGTCGCCGCGAACGCCGCCTCGTCGCCCTCGTCGAGGCAGCGCAGGTCGAGCCGCAAGGCGCCGTCCTCGATGCGGCCGATCACCGGGCGCAGCGGATGCGCGATGCCGCGCAGGGCCGCTTCGATGCGGTTGAGCACGCCGCCGCGTCGCGCCTGCGGGCGGATGGCGAAGCCGGCCGAGGGCAGGCGGTCGACCGGCAGCGAACCGGAGCCGATCTGCGATTTCAGCGCGACGATTTCCGCCGTCACCGGCAGGCCGGCCAGCGCGTTTTGCAAGGCCGGCAGCAGGCGTTCGGCGGCGGCGCGGATTGCGGCTTCGGGCCGCGTCAATTGGCGCACGGCGGTAACGCGCAGGTGCAGCCGGTCGGGATCGCGGTAGAGCGCCAGCACGGCTTCCAGCGCGGCCAGCGTCAGCTTGCCGACGCGCAAGCAGCGCTTGAGCGGGTTCTTCTTGATTCTTGCGATCAGATCCTTGCGCCCCACCAGCAGGCCGGCCTGCGGCCCGCCCAGCAGTTTGTCGCCGGAGAATGTAACCAGGTCGGCGCCGGCGGCAATGGCTTCCGCCGGCGTTGGCTCGTGCGGCAGGCCCCAGGCGGCGAGGTCGGCCAGCGTGCCGCTACCGAGGTCGACGACGAAGGGCAGATCGTGTTGGTGCGCCAGCGCGGCGAGTTCGGCTTCGGGCACGGCATGGGTGAAGCCGCTGATGGCGTAGTTGCTGGCATGCACCTTCATCAGCATCGCCGTGCGCGGGGTGATGTTTTCCGCGAAGTCCTTGAGGTGGGTGCGGTTGGTGGTGCCGACCTCGACCAGTTTCGCCCCGGCGCGGCTCATGATGTCCGGCACGCGGAAGGCGCCGCCGATCTCGATCAGCTCGCCGCGCGAGACGATCACCTGCTGCTTCTGCGCCAGGGTGTTGAGCAGCAGGAACACCGCGGCGGCGTTGTTGTTGACCACAGTGGCCGCTTCGGCACCGGTCAGCTCGCAGAGAAGCTCGTTGACGATGTCATCACGATCGCCGCGGCCGCCGGAGTCGATGTCGTACTCCAGCGCACAGGGCGAGCGCGCGGCGGCAATCAGCGCCTGCACGGCTTCCTCGGGCAGCGGTGCGCGGCCGAGGTTGGTGTGCAGCACGGTGCCGGTGAGGTTGAACACCGGGCGCAATCCGGGGCGCATTTTCGCCGTCACGCCGGCGCCGACTTTTTCCAGCAGGCCTGCTTCGTCGGGCAGCGGCGCGCCATCCTTCATGGCGGCGCGCGTCGCGGCGAGCACGTCGCGAACCATGGCGGTAACCACGGCGCGGCCGTGCAGGTCGACCAGCGCGGCAAGCGGCGCAGCGGACAGCAGGCGGTCGACGGAAGGAAGCTGGGAGAGTGGATTCATGATTTCACCCGGACCGGGCAGAAACGAGCAGGCTTTATCCTAAAGCAATTTACTGCGACCGGGAATCGAAAAGCCATCGCGATAATGCCGTTTGATGCCGGTTATGCGATTTTTGCTGCCGTGGCGGCCACTATTACTTATAGTGGGCGCGGACAAAACGGACCCGCAGGCAAGGGTCTGATGGAGGATTGGGGGATGAATTCATGGAATCCGGCGAACCCAGCGTCGTGGCAGAAAATCCTGGGCATCGAATTGAGTCCGGTCAGCCATCGCGAGCGGCTGGTATCGGCGCTCGGCGGCCTGGTCGGGGTGCTGGCGGTGTATTTAGCCAGCCACGCCCTCGGCGGCCCGCCGGCGACGCCGCTGCTGATCTTTTCGATCGGGGCCTCGACGGTGCTGGTGTTCGCCGTGCCGCACGGCTCGCTCTCGCAGCCCTGGCCGGTATTCGGCGGGCATCTGGTGTCGGCCCTGATCGGCGTCGCCTGCGCGCGCCTGGTGCCCGATGCGGCACTCGCGGCCGCGGCCGCGGTGGGCCTTTCGATCGGTGCGATGCACTACCTGCGCTGCATCCACCCGCCCGGCGGGGCAACGGCGCTGGTCGCCGTGCTCGGCGGCGCACCGGTGCAGGCGCTGGGGTTTGGCTTCGTGCTGGCGCCGGTGTTGTTGAACGTGGTGATCCTGCTCGCGGCAGCGGTGGCCTTCAATGCGTTTTTCCCCTGGCGCCGTTACCCGGCCTTCCTCGCCCGCCGCACCGTCAGGACGGACGCCGCCGGTGACGGCTACGAGGCGATTTCGCATGAAGACTTCGTCTTCGCCCTGACGCAGATGGATTCCTTCATCGACGTTTCCGAAGAAGACCTGCTGCGCATCTACGGCCTGGCCACGGGACGGCACCGCGAGGTGGAGGCGCAGGCCGCCGCCTGCGCCGTCAGCCCTTCTGCGCCTTCCTGAAACTGGCGAAATCCCCCTTCTGGTAATGCTTTTCGGAGACGAAGCGATCGAGCAGCAGCGCTTCTTCCGCTGACTTCAGCCCGGCGGTGAACCGTGCCACCTCCTTGCCCTGGCCGTCGAGGAAGACCAGCACCGGCCGCCATTTGCGCGGATTGTGGCGCTTGACCATGGCATGGCGCGGATCGTCGTCATCCAGCTCCAGGTCGCCGAAATCGGCATGGGCGCCGACGTAATGCTTGTTGTACTTCGCCTTGACTTCGGGCTTTTGCAGCACACTCACGGTGTAGCGGCACGCCCCTCAGTTCAGGTGGTCGCCGAAGTAGAGCATGACATGGCGCTCGGGCGTGGACTTGATCTGCGCCACGGCGGCGATGTCATCCTTCGCCAGCGGCACCACGCCGTCGAGATGGTCGACGGCGGCAGCGGCTGGCAGGCTGAAGGTCGCGGCAAGGACCATGGCAAACAGGGAAAGCAGGCGTCTCATCGGGGTCTCCTCGGGTTGGCTGCGGGTGGGCTGGGAATTCTGCAGACAGTGTACTTCGGGAATTGGTTCCGCAATCGCCGTCCCTCCACGGCCGGCTTTGCACAGCCGGTCGGCTACGCGGGTGCAGAGCAGTGCTCCGCGAAACCCCCGCTTCACCCAGCGCTGACTTTTCGCGCCGCGGCTGCTATCCCCCGGGCACCAGCAGCAGGTTGGGCCCGCTACGGGCGTAGCCGGCCTCGTCGACCAGGATGTCCAGCGCCAGTGTGGCGAGGTCGTCGGCC
This sequence comes from Sulfuritalea sp., assembly GCA_020853215.1. Taxonomy (GTDB): domain Bacteria; phylum Pseudomonadota; class Gammaproteobacteria; order Burkholderiales; family Rhodocyclaceae; genus Sulfuritalea. The sequence goes on from JADYZH010000305.1 coordinate 7,361, forward strand.
ACCGGGTCGACCGGGCCTTTCTCCTGGTACACGATCTTGAGGTAGCTTTTGCAGGAATCGCAGGTTTCGGCGCGTACGGCGTCGGCGCCCTTGATGCCTTCGGCTTCCAGATGGCGGTAACTGACGCCTTCGGTGGCATCGCAGGCGGTGCATTTGACGCGCACCAGATTCCATTCGGTGTTGCACAGGGCGCAGTGCAGGTAGCGCAGGTTGGCGACCTCGCCGCCGCCCCGCACCACGCTGGCCACCGGCAGGAAGCCGCAGCAGGGGCAGACGCCGGGCACGTCGAGTGCGGCTATTTCCGCGACGCCGAGGCGCGCCGCGCCGGCGGTCCACAGCACCTGCAGGGCGGCGGCGACATAGGGCAGCAGGGCGGCATCGTCGCCGTAGAGTTCGGTGTGCAGCACGCGCTCGGCCAGCGCCTCGACGCGCTCGGCATCGAAGGTGGCCAGCCGCGCCAGGTCCTTGCGCGCGGGTTCGGGTGCGGCGGGCGTGACGGCGGCGATGATCTGTTGCAGGCCGGTGCGCCAGGCCGGATCGCGCGGCCAGGACTGCGCCGGTAGCGGCGGCATGCGGTGCTCGCGGGCCAGCGCCAGTTGCGTGGCATCGGGCAGCGGCAGGGCCGGCAGCGATTGCAGGGCAGCATGCTGGGCGTGACTCAGTGCGCCGAGGAAGCGCAGCCAGTCGCCGAGGCTGTGGCCGGCGGCGAGCTGGTCGAAGCGCTCTGCGCGGGTGGAAAAAATCGCCGACGCAGCGGGGGCGATGACGTGCGGCGGCTCGCTGCTCGATTTGATCGGAATGATGGGGGTTTGGGTGGTGGCGCTCATGGCGAAGAGTCTATTCGATTGGGGACGTACAAACGACCCGCGGGCCGGAGCCCGCGGGTTTGTTGGTGCTGCGAATGCCGGTTCAGGACTTGCCGCTCATTTGCCCGTTACCTGGCGATACCACGCGCGGTGGTGCTGCTTGGCCCAGGCGCGGGTGACCGTGCCATAGACCATCGCGCGTACCGTGCCGCGCACCCAGAGGGCGGCATAGACATGGACGAAGATCATCGCGATCATGATCGCGGCGATCGCCGCATGCACTACGGCACCGAGGCGCACCACATCCACCGGGAAGCTGAAATAGGCGCGCCACAGGATGATGCCGGAGACGAACAGCAGCAGCATGCACACCGACATGGCCCAGAACATCGCCTTCTGGCCGCCGTTGTACTTGCCCTGTTCCGGCATGTTGTGGTCGTTGCCGTCCATCATTTCGCCGACGCGGTCGAGCCACTCCCTGTCCGCCGGCTCCATCCTGTTCAGCGACTTGAAGCGGAAGTACATGAGGACGAAGCCGATCATCATCAGCCAGCCGATGATGGGATGCAGGATGCGCGCCCAGACCCCGCCGCCGAACAGCTGCACCAGCGGATAGAAGGCCGGATGGAAGAAGGCCAGACCGGACAGCGCGAGCAGGATGAAGCATATGCCCACTATCCAGTGATTGGCCCGCTCTTCGGCGGTGTAGCGTTGCAGGTCCTTTGGATTGCGGATCATTTTGCATCCTCCTTTTCCATCTCGTCTTCCAACTCCTTGGACACCTCGTTCGGCCCCTTCATCACGTAGTGGAACAGGCTGCCCAGTGCCACGGCCGCCATGGCCACGGTGGCCAGCGGCTTGGCGAAGCCCTTCCACAGCGACACCAGCGGACTGATGCTGGGATCGTTGGGCAGGCCCTTGTAGAGCTCCGGCCGGTCGGCGTGGTGCAGCACGTACATGACGTGCGTGCCGCCCA
>JADYZH010000306.1 GCA_020853215.1 Sulfuritalea sp.
CGCGGCCGCATCAAGCCGGGCGACACCCTTATTGAGGCGACCTCCGGCAATACCGGCATCGCGCTGGCCATGGCCGCGGCGATGCGCGGCTACCGCATGGTGTTGATCATGCCCGAGAACCAGAGCGTCGAGCGCTGCCAGACCATGCGCGCCTTCGGCGCCGAACTGATACTGACGCCCAAGGCCGGCGGCATGGAAGCGGCGCGCGACCTGGCCGACAGGATGATGGCGGAGGGCAAGGGCATCGTCCTCGACCAGTTCGCCAATCCGGACAACCCGCTGGCCCACTACGAAACCACCGGCCCGGAAATCTGGCGCGACACCGACGGCCGCATCACGCACTTCGTTTCCAGCATGGGCACCACGGGCACCATCATGGGTTGCTCGCGCTACTTCAAGGAAATGAATCCGGCGATCCGCATCGTCGGCTGCCAACCCGAGGAAGGCTCGCAGATCCCCGGCATCCGCAAGTGGCCGGAAGCCTACCTGCCGAAAATCTACGACGGTTCGCGGGTCGACCGGATCGAATACGTCGGCCAGGGCGCGGCCGAGGACATGGCGCGGCGCCTGGCACGCGAGGAAGGCATCTTCGCCGGGATTTCCTCGGGCGGCGGCATGGCCGTCGCCCTGCGCATCGCCAGCCAGGTCGAGAACGCGGTGATCGTCAGCATCGTTTGCGACCGCGGCGACCGCTACCTGTCGACCGGGGTATTCCCCGCCTGATCGGGGCCGTCAGGCGGGCGGTGCGGCCGGCAGCGCGATCCTGTGGTCGACGCTGAACCGGTAGTCTTGGAATATGTGCTCGGCGGTGAGCAACTCGTACTTGCCCGACGCATCCAGGCGCGAGGTGTCCTTCAGGCGGTAGGTGTAATGGCCGCAGGTCCACAGTTCGAAATTGCGCATCTGGGTGCACAGGCAGGTCTTGTCCCACACCCTGACCTTTTTGGCGTCCGGGTGCAGCGCGACTTCGCGGTTATAGGCATCGATGTACTGGCAGTTGCCCTTGGCGTCGAGCAGGTAGCCGTAGGCCTCGCAGTTGGGGCGGATGCCGTCGCCGATGGCCGGGCTGCTCTTCAGCATGCGCATCGGGTAGCCGGTGGGCGAGATGCCGTTGACTTCGATGTCTTCCTCGTTGGCGGTGAAATAGTGCTGCTTGATGTCGTCGGGCAGCCCGCATTCCTTCGACACGGTGAAGCGCGTTGCCACCTGCACTGCCGCCGCGCCATGCTCGAGGAAGGCGACCGCATCCGTTCCGGTGAAGATGCCGCCGGCGGGGATCAGCGGAATGTCGATTTGTTCGGCCTTCATCCATTCGCGGATTTCGGCAACGATGGTGGCCAGGTCGTACTGCGCCCAGTCCATGCCGAAGCCGAGGTGGCCGCCGGCCAGCGGTCCTTCGATCACCACGTAGTCGGGCAGGCGGTTGGTGCGCGCGCTTTTCTTGAGGAACAGCTGCAGCGCGCGCAGCGAGGACACGATGATGCCGAGCTTGACGTCGCGAAAGCGCGGATGGTCCTCGATCAGCGCGAACGAGCCGAGGTGCAGGCCGGCCGCCAGGGTGACGCCGTCGATGCCCGCATCCAATGCCGCCTTGAGACGGACGCGCAGGGTTTCCCTGGGGTCGTTCATGGTCAGCTTTTCCATGCAGTTGGCGAAGATCATGCCCCCGCCGCGCTTGGCTTCCATGGTGCGGCCGACATGCAGGGCGGTGGCTTCCGCCAGCAGGCCGAGGTCGAACTTGACCACGGCCTTCTCGCTATTGGCGACGTTGAACTTGTATTGCCGCAGCTTGTTCTTGACGTACTTGGTGTTGAAGCGGCGGTCGGAAACCGTAGGCACCATCGCGTCGGAGATGTGGCCGATGCCGCCCAGGCGCGCCACTTCCAGCGCCAGCTCCGCGGTCGAAATATCCACGCCCATGCCGCCGACCATGATCGGCACCAGTTCCTGTTTGCCCAGACGCAGGCGGAAATCATCGACGCGCTTCATTGCAGGCTTATCCGTGACTAGACAGCGTGACATTATCGCCCGTCGGAGCGAGGTTCTGCTTGCATGGAGCGGGAAAATTCTTCGATCCCGGGCCATGAACGTGGCAGGGGTTCTTTCCACCCCGGGGGGTCATCCGGCCAGCCGGCCGCGCAGCAGATGGCTGACGGCGTCGACCGCCAACACCAGGAGCAGCATTGCGATCAGGACCGTGGCGGCCTGCGCCTGCTGGAACAGCGAAAGGTGGAAATACAGCATCTGGCCCAGCCCGCCGGCGCCGACGAAGCCAAGCACCGCCGCCATGCGGATGTTCATCTCCAGCCGATACAGGCTGTAGGCGATGACCTGCGGCCAGACCAGCGGCAACATGCCGTAGACGAAGGCCACCGCGCTGCCGGCGCCGGCCTCGCGCAGGCTGGCTTCGGCCGTGGCCGGGGCGTTTTCCATGGCCTCGGCAAACAGGCGACCGAGCACACCGGTGGTATGCAGGGCCAGCGCCAGCGTCCCGGCAAAGGGGCCGAGGCCGGCCGCCAATACCATCAGGGTGGCCCAGACCAGTTCCGGCACGCTGCGCAGGACGTTCAGGCCGAAACGCGCCAGCGGACGTGCCGCGATTCCCATTCGACCGGCGGCGGGAAGCGCGGCGACAAGGCCCAGCGCCGCCGCGAGCAGCGTGCCGACGGCCGCCACGGCGAAGGTCTGCAGGCTGCCGACGAGGATCTTTTTGAGGAAGTCCGGACCGGCATCCGGCGGGAAGAATGACGTGACGAAGCCACCCATGCCGGCGGCGGCCTCGCGCGAGAACAGGGCGCCGAAGTCGATGTCCAGCCAGGCGAAACTGGCGCCGATCGCCAGCAGCATCGCGCCGCTGGTCAGCAGGCAGGTCAGGCAGAAGTCGGCCGGCCCGCGCGGTCTGCAGTTTTCGGCGCCGGAGTTCATGCCAGGGCCTTGCGCAGCCCGGCGCTGATCGCGTCGGCGAGCAGCACCAGCAGCAGGAAGACCAGCAGGATGGAGCTCGCCTCGCCACCGTTGAGCATTTTCATCGACTGGTCCATCAGTTGCCCGAGGCCGCCGGCACCGACGAAGCCCATGATCACGGAAGCGCGCACCGCGCATTCCCAGCGATAGACCGTGTAGGAGGTCAGTTCCTGCGCGGCGTTGGGGATCAGGCCGTAGGCCAGCGCAGCGAAGCGGCCGCTGCCGGATTGCAGCAGCGCCCGCGCCGGGCGCGTGTCGGTGGATTCGAGGATTTCGGCATACACCTTGCCCAGCATGCCGCCATAGGTGATGGCCAGCGCCAGCACGCCGGCCGCCGGCCCGAGGCCGAGCACCCGCACGAACATCAGCGCCCAGATGATTTCCGGGATCGCGCGCAGCATCGTCAGCAACGCCCGACAGGCACCGCGCACGGCCAAGCCGCGGCGGTGACCCGGTCCGGGACCGATGGCGGAGACGGACAGGGCGCGGGTGGCGGTCACGGCCAGCGGCGCCGCCAGCAGCAGCGCCAGCGTGATGCCGGCGGTGGCGATGGCCAGGGTTTCCAGCGTCGCCTTGAGCAGCATGCCGAGGAATTCGGGTGAACGCGCGGGCGGCATGAAACCGGCAAGGAAGCCTTTCATCACGGTCAGGTTGCTGGCTTCGAACAGGGCCGCCGGACGGAATTCGGCCAGTTGCAGCAGCGGCCACAGCAGCACCACGGCGAGCAGGGCATTGCCGAGGCGCCGTCGCGCCGCCGGGTCGCGCCCGAGCCCGGCATCGCCCAGGGCAAGCGGCGGCGCGACCGTCATCCGCGTCCCCGGCAACTGTCGAGGCGCACCACGCGGGCGTCGGTCGGCACCAACTCGGCGTCGGCCAGGCCAAGCAGCAAGTCCGGATCGTTGCCCTGGGTGGGAACCACGCTGCCTTCGCCGGCGTAGAGCTCGCGCAGCATCGCGGTGTCGACTCGGGCCGCCGGCAGGTCGAAGGCGACCTCGCCGCCGCGCAGGCCGATCACGCGCGGGAACCATTTCAGCGCCAGGTCCACCGCATGCAGCGAGGCCAGCACGGCGGCGCCGCGCCGCTCGGCATCGGCGACGATCTGGCCGATGGCGGCATCGGCCAGGGTCGGATCGAGCGCCGATACCGGCTCGTCGGCCAGGATCAGTTCGGGTTGCTGGTAGAGCACGCGGGCGATGCCGACGCGCTGCAACTGTCCGCCGGAAAGCCGGTCGCAACGGTCGAACAGGCGGTCGGCCAGGTCGAGGCGCGCCAGCACCTGCTGCGCGCCGGCAATGTCGGCCGGGTAGAGCAGCGAGGCCAGCCCCTTCCAGGCCGGCCAGCTGCCGAGCCGTCCGGCAAGGATGGCGGTGACCACCCGCAGGCGCGGCGGAATCGGTGGCGCCTGGTGGATGGTACCGATGCGCGCACGCAGCCGGCGCAGTTCGGCGGCGGAGAGTTGCCATGGATTTTGGCCGAGCAGTTCGACGCGCCCGGCGCTGGGCCGCAGGGCACAGCCGAGCAGGCGAATCAGGCTGGTCTTGCCGGCGCCCGACGGCCCGATCACGGCGACGCGCTCGCCGCGGGCAAGGCTCAGGTCGAGGCCGTGCAGCGCACGCAAGCCGTTGCCGTGCACCAGGCCGAGTTGATGGGTGACGAAGGACATGGTCTCTGCTGTCGGCCAGCCCCGCGCGCCTTCGCGCGGGCCGCGGCGCCGACAGTGCGATGCTACTTGATCAGCCCGGCGTTGCGCGCCGCGGCTTCGATGCCGTCGTAGTTGGACGCTTTGGTGGCGACGAACTTCGAGGCGCGCTGCAAGTCCATCAACCCCTTGTGCGCCGGGTTGGCCGGGTCGAGCTTGAGGAAGGCGACGGTCAGCTTCTTCACCAGCGCCGCGTCCATGCCCGGTCGCACGGTCCAGTTGTAGTCGTAGTAGGGCGGCGTGGTGGCGATCACCCTGACCCGTTTGGCATTGGCATCGCCTTTCTCGATCAGCTTGTCCATCACCGAGGCATTGAGCACGCCGCCGTCGGCCTTGCCCGAGGCGACGAAAGCCACCGTCGCGTCATGGGCGCCGGAGAAGGCGACGTTCC
>JADYZH010000307.1 GCA_020853215.1 Sulfuritalea sp.
CAGTGGCTCGACACGACTCCAAAATTCATCAGTGACTTCCCATGCTTTCGCTTTTGCCATCTTCTCTCCACACGCGGTTGGCGCGTATGGAAAGCCATTATATGTTATTTACGGATAAGTTCTAAGTCAGGCCGCCTGCGGTGGCATGGGGAAGGGCGGAAAAGTCGGCGCTGGCGTTACGGCGTTTATCTGATCAGCAGCACCGGCACCCTGGAGTGGTGCACGATCTTCATTGCGACGGAGCCGAGCAGGGTGCCGGTCAGGCCGCTGTGGCCGCGGGTGCCGATCAGGATCAGGCTGCAGTCGTGGTTTTCGGCAAAGTCCGCGATGGCCGAAGCCGCGTCGCCGACCAGCACATGGAGTTCAGGGATCAGGCTGGCCGCTGTCAGTTGGTGGCGAGCGGCGGCAAGCGCTTTCATGCCGGCTTCGAGATGGAATTCACGCAGCGTTTCGGCGTCGATGAAGCGCCCGATGTCGTCGGGCAGCACCGCCTGGACGTTGATCAGGTGGATTTGTGGCGGTTCCCGATAATCCGCGGCGTGTTTTTCGACCCAGGCCACGGCATGCAGTGCGATGTCGGAGCCGTCGATCGGGACCAGCCATTTCTGGGTCATGATGAACCTTTCGTGGAATCGCCTGCGGTCAGTTCGACGGCGGCGCGCGGTGCGGCCCGCGCCGACAGCCACTTGCCGATGGCAATCACCAGCAGTGCCCCGGCGGCCGACACCAGGTGCTTGGGATAGGGGATGCCATCGAACAGTCCGGCCGGCAGGGCCGGGTCGCTGACCATCATGCCGCCGCCGATCCAGCCCAGCAGGGCGCCGCCGGCAGTGATCACGATGGGGTAGCGGTCCATCAGCTTCAGCACCAGCTGGCTGCCCCAGACCACGATGGGGATCGAGACCAGAATGCCGAACGTGACCAGCAGCATGCTGCCGTTGGCGGCGCCGGCCACGGCAATGACGTTGTCCAGGCTCATTACCGCATCGGCGACGATGATGGTCTTGATCGCGCCGGCCAGGTTGGTCGCTGCCGCCACCTCGCCATGGGCGTCCTCCTCGGGCATCAGCAGCTTGACGCCGATCCAGAACAGCAGCAGGGCGCCGACGATCTTGAGCCAGGGGATGGCCAGCAATTGCAGGGCGAAGAAGATCAGCACGATGCGTAGGCCGATGGCTCCGGCGACGCCCCAGAAGATGCCTTTCTTGCGCTGTTCGTCGGGCAGCTTGCGGCAGGCCAGGGCGATGACGACTGCATTGTCGCCGCCGAGCAGGATGTCGATCAGGATGATCTGCAGTACCGCGATCCAGAATGCGGTGGTGGTGATGTCGAGCATGCGGGCAGGTGCAGTGGTCGGTGGCGGGAGCAGCGTCTAGTTTAGCGCTTGCTGCGAGTCTTGGTTGCGGCCGGTGCCGGCGCCGGAAGTGCGCGCTCGAGGTCGAGCGCCAGCTTGATGCCGAAACTTTCGGCGGCGCAGCGCAGGTGATCCTGTGCTGCGCAAAACGCGGCTTGGGCGTTGCCCGCGGTGATCGCCTCCAGCAGGGCGCGGTGTTCGCGCTGGGCCTCCTGGGGGCGCGCAAGCCCGTGGCGGGTGCCATGCCACGACAGCTTGCGCGAATCGGAAAAATGGCGGCCGAGGAATTCCACCAGCCGACCGACGTACGCGTTGTGCGTTGCTCGCGCCATGGCGATGTGGAAGTTGTCATCCGCCTCGGTGCCGTCGCGGCCTTCGGCAAGCGCCGCGTCCATGATCCGCAACTGCTCGGCCATGGCCTTCAGGTCCTTTTTGTCGCGACGTCGCGCGGCGAGTTCGGCAACCGCACCTTCGACCATGACGCGCAACTCGAAAATGTCGCGCAGTTCGTGGAGCTCCGGGCCTGCTCCCCGCCAGAAGCGCAGGTTGATGGTCTTCGGCGCCAAAGCGACGAAGGCTCCCGAGCCCTGCCGGGTTTCGATCAGTCCGTCGGCCTTGAGTCGGGCGATGGCTTCGCGGACCACGGCGCGGCTGACGCCAAAAATTTTTCCCAGCGTTTGTTCAGTCGGCAGGCGGTCGCCGGGTTTCAGGTCGCCACGGGTTATGCGACGCTGCAGGTCGGCCGAGACCTCTTCGGAAAGGCGCAAGGGCCGCGTGATGCGGCCGATTTCGGAGGTCTGGTCGGCGGACGGGGGGACGGGTGTCGGCATGGGAATTTATTTTTTAGTTGTCCTATTGTCAGACAAATCTTCTTTCTGGTAAAGTGGTTTCGTCAGTTGCAGTCCCCAAGAAAGAATAATCAGGATCGCAGGTCGTGGCGGCACAGCCGCAAGCGACCGCACACTCACAAACAATCTCCCAGGAGGAGTCCATGTCCGACACCAAGCAACCCGAACAGAAACCGTCCCGCCGCAAGTTCCTGGCCGCTGCCGTCACAGGCAGCGTCGGGGCCGCTGCCGCGGGTTTCCCGATGATCGCCAAGGCGCAGGCCGGCCCGATCAACATGCGCTGGCAGAGCACCTGGCCGGCGAAGGACATTTTCCACGAATACGCGCTTGACTTCGCCAAG
>JADYZH010000308.1 GCA_020853215.1 Sulfuritalea sp.
CCGCCTCCAGCCTTTCGCTCTCGCTGCCGGTCGCCGTGTTGAGCGCCGCACCTGTGATGATCCTCAGTGCCGGCGCGGTGCTGACCGTGGTCGCCGTCGAAGCCGTGGCCGGCAGCACGGTCTGGCTCCTGCGCCGCGCGTCCGACGGCGCCACCGCCAGCCTGCGCTTCGCCGGCGAGGCGGCCGCCGCGTCGCTGGTGGTGGCCGGCACCGCGATTTCGGTCACGGCGATCGCCGCCGGCTGGCTGCTGTCGGTGGCCGGCGAGGTGGTCTGCCTGGTGCCCAATGCCCTGGGCGAATCGCTGCTCTACAACGAGAGGATACGGTGATGAAAATCCTGCACGGTATCCTGCGCGGCACCTTGCTTGCCCTGCTGGCAGCGGCAATAGTCGGCGCCGGCGGCACGGCGCTGGCCGGACAGAACTGCGAGGCGCGGCGGCCCAGCCTCGATTCGATCCGCCGCGACCTCGCCCTGGCGGCTAGCGTCGCCCGGCAGCTTGACGACATGGCGCAACGCGACGGCACCAAAGTGGTGTTCATCGCCCGCGCCGGGCAGGACCTCGGCCAGCACGGCCTGCGCTATTCGCACCTGGGCATCGCCTATCGCGACGACGCGGCGCTCGACGGTCGTGGCGCCTGGCGCGTGGTGCACAAGCTCAACGAATGCGGCAGCAGCCGCAGCACGCTCCACCGCCAGGGCCTGGCCGAGTTCTTCGGCGACGGCCTGTACCTGCACGAGGCCGGCGTGGTCGCGCTGAAGCCCGCCATCGCGACGCGCATCATCGGGCAGTTGAAAGACGACAGCCTGCTCGCCGCCCTGCACGAACCGCGCTACAACATGCTCGCCTACCCGTGGTCCGGCCCCTACCAGCAGAGCAACCAGTGGGCAATCGAAACCCTGGCCATGCTGGTCGAGCCTTCGGTGGCCAGCCGCGCCACGGCGCGCGACTGGCTGCGCCAGCAGGACTACCGGCCGACCACGCTGCAGATCGATCCGCTGCAGCGCCTCGGTGCGCGCGTGGCCACCGCCCACATCGCCTTCGACGACCATCCCTTCGGCCGCCGCATGGGCGGGCAGATCGACACCATTACAGTGGACTCGGTGTTCGCCTGGATGGAACGCGCCGGGCTCGGCGGCGCACCGCTGCGCCTGCGCACGCTGCCGCCGCCCGTCAGCCCACCCAAGGTCGCGCCCGCCCGAACCGTCATGCAAACAACTTAGAATCTGCCACTTCGCCCTGAATCCGCAAAGGACACGCTCATGAGCAACCAATCCGGCCTGTTGCGCGCGCGCCGCTTCGCCCCGCTGTTCGTCACCCAGTTCCTCGGCGCGCTCAACGACAACGTGCTGAAGAACGCCATGGTGGTGCTGCTGACCTTCCAGGCGGCGAGCTGGACCACGCTCAAGCCCGAACTGCTGGCCAACCTCGCGGCGGGCGTGTTCATCCTGCCCTTCTTCCTCTTCTCGGCCACCGCCGGTCAGCTCGCCGACAAGTACGACAAGGCGGCGCTGGCGCGCCTGGTCAAGCTGCTGGAAATCGGCATCGTGCTGGTGGCCGGTGCCGGCTTTCTGGTGCACAGCCTCGCCGTGCTCTTCGTCGCCCTGTTCCTGCTCGGCCTGCACTCGACGCTGTTCGGTCCGGTCAAGTACGCGATCCTGCCGCAGCACCTGAAAAGCGAGGAACTGGTCGGCGGCAATGCGCTGATCGAGGCCGGCACCTTCGTCGCCATCCTGCTCGGCACGCTGTTGGGCGGCCTGCTCGCCGGCAGCGGCGACGGCACCACCTGGATCACCATCGTCGGCCTGGCGATCGCCGTCGGCGGTTACATCGCCTCGCGGTCGATCCCGATCGCCGTGCCGCCGGCGCCGACTTTATCCATCAGCGCCAATCCGCTGACCGAGACCTGGCGCAACATCAATTTCGCCCGCGAGAACCAGACCGTGTTCCTGTCCATCATGGGCATTTCCTGGTTCTGGCTGTTCGGCGCGCTGTTCCTTGCCCAATTCCCGGCCTACACCAAGAACGTGCTGGGCGGCAGCGAGACGGCGGTGACGCTGCTGCTGGCCACCTTCACCTTCGGCATCGGCGTCGGCTCGCTGCTCTGCGAAAAGCTCTCGGCAAAGCGCATCGAGCTGGGTTTGGTGCCGCTGGGTTCGATCGGCCTGACGCTGTTCGCGCTCGACCTCGCCTTCGCCTCGCCGGCGACGCCGGCCGCCGGCCTGGGGGCGCTGGCCCTGCTGCAGTCCGCCTCGACCTGGCGCGTGCTGCTCGACCTGGCGCTGATCGGCATCTTCGGCGGCTTCTTCATCGTGCCGCTCTACGCCCTGGTGCAACAGCGCTCCAATCCCGAACACGGCGCGCGCATCATCGCCGCCAACAACATCATGAACGCGCTGTTCATGGTGGTCGGCGCGCTGGCCGCGGCGGGCATGCTCGCCGCCGGCCTGACCATACCGACGCTGTTCGCCGTCGCCGCGATCTGCAACGCGGCGGTCGCGCTGTTCATCTACGGCCTGGTGCCCGAGTTCCTGCTGCGCTTCATCGTCTGGATGCTGATCCACACGGTGTACCGGCTGCGTGTCGGCAAGCTCGACGCGGTGCCCGAGGAAGGGCCGGCGGTGATCATCTGCAACCACGTCAGTTTTGTCGACCCGCTGGTGATCATGGCCGCCTGCCCGCGCCCGATCCGTTTCGTCATGGACCACCATATCTTCCGCTGGCCGGTAATGAACTTTGTCTTCCGCAGCAGCAAGGCCATCCCGATCGCGCCGGCAAAAGAAGACCCGGCAATGATGGAAAAGGCCTTCGACGAAGTCGGCAAGGCGCTCGACGCCGGCGACCTGGTCGGCATATTTCCCGAGGGCAAGATCACCGCCGACGGCAACATCAATCCCTTCCGTCCCGGCATCACCCGGATCCTGGCGCGCAACCCGGTGCCCGTGGTGCCGATGGCCCTGCGCGGCCTGTGGGGCAGCTTCTTCTCGCGCAAGGACGGTCCGGCGATGACCAAGCCGTTCCGCCGCGGCGTGCTCTCGCGCGTCGAACTGGTGGTGGGTGCGGCGGTGCCCGCGGCGGCGGCGCTTCCGGAACGCCTGCAGGCCGATGTTACGGCCCTGCGCGGAGACTGGACCTAAGTCGCCCCGGCCACGCCGGCGCCGTGCGCCTGCATGTCGGCGTGGTAACTCGACCGCACCAGCGGCGCGCTGGCGGCATTGATGAAACCCATCGCCTCGGCTTCCCGCGCGTACATCGCAAACACATCCGGATGCACGTAGCGCAGCACCGGCAGGTGGTGGCCGGAGGGCGCCAGGTACTGGCCGATGGTCAGCATTTCGACCTTATGCGCGCGCAGGTCGCGCAAGGTATCGAGGATTTCCTCGTCGGTTTCGCCGAGGCCCACCATCAGCCCCGACTTGGTCGGCACGTTCGGCACGCGCGCGCGGAAGGCCTTCAGCAGCTGCAGCGAATGCGCATAGTCGGCACCCGGGCGCGCCTGCTTGTAGAGACGCGGCACGGTTTCCATGTTGTGGTTCATCACGTCCGGCGGCGTGGCGGCGAGGATATCGACTGCGATGTCGAGGCGGCCGCGGAAATCCGGCACCAGTACCTCGATTTTCGTTCCCGGCGAATACTCGCGCACCCTGGCGATGCAGTCGGCGAAGTGCTGGGCACCGCCGTCACGCAGGTCGTCGCGGTCGACGCTGGTGATGACGACGTATTTCAGCTTCATCGCGGCGATGGTGCGCGCGAGCTTTTCCGGTTCCTCGGCGTCGGGCGGCAACGGCTTGCCGTGGCCGACGTCGCAGAAGGGGCAGCGCCGCGTGCATAAGTCGCCGAGGATCATGAAGGTGGCCGTACCGTTGCCGAAGCATTCGCCGATGTTGGGGCAGGTGGCTTCCTCGCACACGGTGTGCAACTTGTGCTCGCGCAGGATCTGCTTGATCTCGCCGAAGCGGCCGGCGCTGCTGCCGGCCTTGACGCGGATCCAGTCGGGCTTCTTCAGCACGGTCTCTGCCGGCACCACCTTGATCGGGATGCGCGCGGTCTTGGCTTCGCCTTTTTGCTTGGTCGTCATGTGTGCTTTTCTTCCAGTTGCCGGGCCAGTTGGGCGGCCAGCGCATTGCCTACTATCGCAGTTTCGTCGCCGCCGCGCCATTGTGGCAAATACGCACGCAACTGGGTGACCGCCATGCCCTCGTAGCCGCAAGGGTTGATCGCGGCGTAGGGCGCCAGATCCATGTCGACATTCAGCGAAACGCCGTGGTAGCTGCAGCCGTGCTTGATGCGCAGGCCGAGCGCGGCGATCTTGGCCTTGCCGACATAGACGCCGGGCGCGCCCGCCAGCCGCTGCGCGGTGACGCCGTAGCTCGCCAGCAGGTCGATCACCGCCTGCTCGATGCGATTGACCAGGCCGCGCACCGTGATCTCGCGCCGGCGCAGGTCGAGCAGCAGATAGACCACGACCTGGCCGGGGCCGTGATAGGTGATCTGGCCGCCGCGGTCGATCTGTACCACCGGGATGCCGATGTCGCGCAACAGGTGCTCGGGCTTGCCCGAGAGGCCTTGCGTGAATACCGGCGGATGCTCGCAGAGCCAGAGTTCGTCGGGCGTACCCGGTCCGCGCGTCGCGGTGAATTCCTGCATCGCGGCGAAGGTCGGCACGTAGTCGACGCGGCCGAGGTCGCGCAGGTTCGGGCCTGTCATAGCACCACGCGCACCATCGGGTGTGCGGTCAGCGCACGATACAACGCGTCGAGCTGGGCCTGCGAGGTGGCACGCACCGTGCAG
>JADYZH010000309.1 GCA_020853215.1 Sulfuritalea sp.
AAGCTGGCGACGATATGGCAGATCGGCACTCCGCGATTTCAAATCGCCGGAATCGCCTATCGTCCGAAAAGCCATGTCAGGAGAGACTTTGCTCATGTTGATTATTCAAACGACCGGACAGTAGTGAGAAGAACTGGTGAAATTACGAACGACGGAACTGGCGCGAGCCAAGGAAGCTGCCGAGGCCGACGAGCACTTCATGCAACGGCTCATCGATGCCATTCCAGGACAGGTTGCCTACGTCAACAGCGAACTGCGCTTTGAATTCGCTAACAAGGCTTACCGGGACTGGTTTGGAAGAAGTGCAGACGAGATGAAAGGTATTCATCTGCGGGATATCCTTGGTGAGGAGATATTTCAAAAGAGCCTGCAGTTTGTACAGGCGGCACTGCGTGGAGAGACGCTGTCATTCCTGAGGACATCACCCAGGCCTGACGGAAAGACCATATATCTGTGGGCAAACTACGTTCCCGATATCCAGGGCAATCAGGTGCGGGGCATTTTCGGCCTGTTTTCCGACATCACGGATCTGAAAAATGCGCAGCTACAGCTTGAGCAGCTGAACGAGCAACTCAAAGTGCGGACCATCCAGGCCGAAGCCGCCAACATCGCCAAGAGCGCTTTTCTCGCCAACATGAGTCACGAAATCCGCACCCCGATGAATGGCATCATCGGCATGGCCAACATCCTGCGTCGGGAAGGTGTGTCACCCAAACAGGCACAACGCCTCGACACCATCGACACCTCCGCCAACCACCTGCTGTCGGTCATCAACGACATCCTGGATCTATCGAAAATCGAGGCGGGAATGTTGGCCCTGGAAGCATTGCCGCTCAGTCTTCCCGGCGTGCTGCGCAACCTGACTTCCATCCTCTACGAGCCAGTAAATGCGAAGGGCCTGCGCCTGCAAGTCAAGACGGCACCTTTCCCGAATAATCTGGTGGGCGATGCCACACGCCTGCAGCAGGCCATGCTCAACTACGCCACCAACGCCGTCAAGTTTACCGACAGCGGCGATGTGACCCTGCACATCGAGTTGCTGGAAGATGCCCCCGATTCCGCATTGCTGCGGTTCGCGGTCGAGGATACCGGCATCGGCGTTGCGCCCGAAGCGCTGGCGCGCTTGTTCAGCGCCTTCGAGCAGGCCGACAACTCGACCACGCGCAAATACGGAGGCACCGGCTTGGGTCTGGCCATTACGCGGCATCTGGCCGAACTGATGGGCGGCGAAGCCGGCGCCGAGAGTACCCCGGGAGTGGGCAGCACCTTCTGGTTCACCGCACGCTTGAAGAAGGGTGAGGAAGTGGCCATCACCCCAACTACCGGGATCGGCGATGCCGAGACGCTTATTCGCAAGCGCTACAAGGGCAGCCGCATTCTGGTGGTTGACGATGAGCCGATCAACCGGGAAATTGCCCGCCTGCAACTGGAGGCGATTGGACTTGTCGTCGAGACGGCGGAAGATGGCGCGGAAGCGGTTACCTTGGCGCAGGAGACCGCCTTTGCAGCCATCTTGATGGACATGCAGATGCCGAACATCAACGGACTGGAAGCAACGCTGGAGATTCGTAAGCTACCCGGCTACTCGAAAACACCGATCATCGCCATGACCGCCAACGCCTTTACCGAGGACAAGATTCAGTGCATCGAGGCTGGCATGACCGATTTCCTGAGCAAGCCATTCAAGCCCGACGTATTGTTTGCGACCTTGTTGTGCTCATTGGATCAGCTTGATGCTTAGCAGCTGTTCGGCTATAGCCTGACTGACTGAAATTCGGCGAAGCCACCATTGATCATGAGAATGCAATCAGACGGCGACTGGTTTTCATCTAGATTTCGCCGTCGAATGGGTGTATCCGGCTGACTCCAGCCAGTGCCAGCGCGGTGCGTCCCTCCGGGAACTTTTCAGCTCAGGTTTTCAGTTCACCCCGATCGCGAAAGTGCTCCAGCGCCTCGGGATTGGCCAGGGCCTCGACGTTCTTCACCGGATTGCCGTGCACCACGTTGCGCACCGCGAGTTCGACGATCTTGCCGCTCTTGGTGCGCGGGATGTCGGCCACCTGCAGAATTTTGGCCGGCACGTGGCGCGGCGTGGTGTTGTCCCTAATTACCTGCTTGATGCGCTTTTCCAGCACGTCGTCGTGCACCAGGCCCTCGCGCAACTTGACGAACAGCACCACGCGCACGTCGCCGGCATTGCCCGGCGGCCAGTCCTGGCCGATGACGATGGATTCGACGACTTCGGCGAGCTTCTCCACCTGGCGGTAGATCTCCGCCGTGCCGATGCGCACGCCGCCCGGATTCAGCGTCGCGTCGGACCGGCCGTAGATGATGAAGCCGCCATGGGCGGTGATCTCGGCGAAATCGCCGTGGCACCAGATATTGTCGAAGCGCTCGAAGTAGGCCGCGCGATACTTGGCGCCGCCTGCGTCGTGCCAGAAGCCGATCGGCATCACGGGGAAGGAACGGGTGCAGACCAGCTCGCCCTTTTCGCCGCGCAGCGGACGGCCGT
>JADYZH010000310.1 GCA_020853215.1 Sulfuritalea sp.
ATCGCCGAGGTGGGAATCGTCGTCGTCGCCGATCGGCGTTTCCATCGAGATCGGCTCCTTGGAGATCTTGAGGCTCTTGCGGATCTTCTCCTCGGGCATTTCCATCTTGATCGCCAGCGTCGCCGGATCCGGCTCGAGGCCGGTTTCCTGCAGGATCTGGCGGCTGATGCGATTCATCTTGTTGATGGTCTCGATCATGTGCACCGGGATGCGGATGGTGCGCGCCTGGTCGGCAATCGAGCGCGTGATGGCCTGGCGGATCCACCAGGTGGCGTAGGTCGAGAACTTGTAGCCGCGGCGGTATTCGAACTTGTCCACCGCCTTCATCAGGCCGATGTTGCCTTCCTGGATCAGGTCGAGGAACTGCAACCCGCGGTTGGTGTATTTCTTGGCGATCGAAATCACCAGGCGCAGGTTGGCCTCGGTCATTTCGCGCTTGGCGCGGCGGGCCTTGGCCTCGCCGGTGGACATCTGCTTGTTGATGTCCTTGAGTTCCTTGAGAGGGATGCCGATGCGCGCCTGCAGGTCGATCAGGCGCTGCTGCTCCTCGAGGATGTTCGGCGCGGCGCGCATCAGCTGCGCGGCGTAGGGCTTGCCCGACTGCACTTCGTGCTTGAGCCACTCCATGTCCGTCTCGTGGCCGGGGAAGACCTTGATGAAGTGCGCGCGCGGCATGTGCGCCTTGTCCACGCAGAGGTGCAGGATCTTGCGTTCGTGGCTGCGCACCGCCTCGACCATGCCGCGCACCGAGTCGCACAGACGCTCGATGGCCTTGGCGGTGAAGCGGATATTCATCAGTTCGTCGGAAATCTGCTTCTGCAGGCGCAGGTAACCCTTGTCCTGCGAGCCCTTCCGTGCCAGCGTCGGCTGCAGCCGGGCGAACAGGGCGTGGATCACCGAGAAGCGCTCGAGCGCATCCTGCTTCAACTGCAGCAGGGAGGCGGAAATCCGGGCGCTGCCGTCGTCATCCTCGTCGTCGACATCCTCTTCGACTTCGATTTCTTCGTCCTCGGCCATCGCCTCGATGTCCTCGTCGGTGGCATTCGGGTCGATCAGGCCATCGACCAGTTCGTCGATGCGCATTTCTTCGCGCGCCACCTTGCCCGCGGTTTCGAGCATTTCGGCGATGGTCGTCGGACAGGCCGAGATGGCCATGATCATGTGCTTCAGGCCGTCCTCGATGCGCTTCGCGATTTCGATCTCGCCTTCGCGCGTCAGCAGTTCGACCGAGCCCATTTCGCGCATGTACATGCGCACCGGGTCGGTGGTGCGGCCGAATTCCGAATCGACCGTGGACAACGCCTGTTCGGCTTCTTCCTCGACTTCGGCCGTATCCACCGGCGCCGGCGCCGATTCGTTGAGCAGCAGATCTTCGACAGCGGGCGCTTCGTCGAAGACCTGGATTGCCATGTCGTTGAAGGTGGAGATGATTGCTTCGATCTGCTCCGCATCCACCAGGTCGTCGGGCAGGTGGTCGTTGATCTCGGCGTAGGTCAGGTAGCCGCGCTCCTTGCCCAGCGCGATCAGCGTTTTCAGTCGCGTACGCTTGGTGTCCTGATCGATCAGTTTGGCTTCCGGGGCAACGAGCTTTTCGCGGCTCTTGCGGCCGCGTGACTCGGCGATGGCCTTGGCCACCGACTTGGCTGGCAAAGGCTGGGCAGCCGTTTTGGCGGCTGCTGGGGCGACGACTTCCGGAACCTGAGTTTTTGCTGCTTTCGGCGCTGCAGCTTTGGCCGGGGCCTTGGCCGGGGCCTTGGCTGGGGCCTTGGCTGGGGCTTTTGCCGGCGCCTTGGCTGGCGCCTTTGCAGGAACCTTCGTCGGAGCTTTGGCCGGAACAGGCCTTTTCGCCGCCACGGATTTTTTGGCCGGCGCTGGTTTTTTGGCAACTGGCTTGGCGGCGACCTTTGACTTGCTGTGCTTGGCGATTTCCTTCGGCATGACGATCCTCGGCTGGAGCGCAATTGACGGCGCGACGCGGGCGGCCCTTACAGCGCTGCAAACGCGCGGGCAGGCCGGGTCAGCGCACCGTGAAAGCGCTGGAGAACCGCTAATTATATCACACCGGGCCGCCGGTCGTCGGAACGGGTCCGGGATGCTTCTTCGCCAGGAGTTCCGCAAGCCGTTGCCGCTCCTGTTGATTCAAGCCCTGCCGGGCGCGCGCGGTGAGCTGCTCGATTTCCGCGGAGATGGCCGTCTGGCGCAGGCGGGCGACGGAATCGTTGAAAACGCCCTCGAGTGCCGCGAGATCGACCTCTTCCGTCATGTTTGTCGCTATCGCTGCGATCAGGGCCTCGTGCGGGGTGGCGCGGAAGAACTCCAGCAGCATGCCGAAGCCGCCCGCCGGCATTTCGCCGTGCTCGATTGCATTGGCAATGGCATGCAGGGCGTCGCCCTCCACGCGTTCGCGGTCGATCAATTCCAGCGGCAGGCGGGCCGCCCATTCGGGTTTGTGCAGCACGATCTGCAGCAGCTTGTATTCGACCGACGAAGGCACCGGCCGCTGCTTCATTTGCGCCGGTGCATAGCGGCTGCGGGCAAGGGGCTGGAGGCCGCACCGGGCCTCGACCTCTGCCTGCGAGACCTGCGCACGGTGGGCGATTTCCTTGGTGACCTGCACCCGCAATATCGGCGCCGACATCTTCTGCAGCAGGGGTTTCGCCGCGTGCACCAGCGCCGCGCGGCCCTCGGCGGTGCTCGGATTGGTCTGCTTGACCAGTTCGCGCAGGAGGAATTCGCTGAGCCGCGTGGCATTCCGGGTCTGCTGCACGAAGGCCTCCCTGCCGTGCTCGCGGATATACTCGTCCGGATCCTGGTTGCCGGGCATCTGCAGGATCTCGACGACCTTGTTGTCGGCGAGGTGTGCCAGGCTCACTTCCATGGCCCGCCACGCCGCGCGGTCGCCGGCGCTGTCACGGTCGAAGCAGAACACCACGCGGCTGGCCTGTTTCAACAGCTTTTGCACGTTGGCATCGGTGGCCGCCGTGCCGAGTGTGGCGACCACGTTCTCGACGCCGGCCTGCACCAGGCCGACCACGTCCATGTAGCCCTCGACCACCAGGATCGTGTCCTCTTCCTGGATCGCCTTGCGCGCCTGCGGCAGGCCGTACAGTTCGCGGCCCTTTTCGAACAGGGGCGTTTCCGGCGAATTCAGGTATTTCGGTTCGCCCTCGCCGATCACCCGGCCGCCGAAGCCGATGAC
>JADYZH010000311.1 GCA_020853215.1 Sulfuritalea sp.
ATCGCCGCCAGGTGGCGCGCCGACTGCACGTCCTGCGGATTGATGCGAAATGCTGTCAGGTAGGCCTCGAAGGCGGTATCTTCGCGGCCGAAGAAATGAAACAGCCAGCCGCGGGCATAATGCCGCCAGTGATCGTAATTCATGGGCTTGACCCGACATAAAATGGAGACCGAAACATACCATGAGCCACCCTGAACTGCTTATCCTCGGCGTGCTGCGCGCGCTGGTCGAGGTCGCGATGCTGTTTCTGCTGGGGCAGGGCTTGCTGGGTCTGCTGGCGGGCAGGGGCCGCGATAACAACACCATGTACAAACTGTTCCTGATCGTCACCGGCCCGGTGGTGAAGACCATGCGCCGGGTCACGCCGCGGCAGGTTATCGACAAGCACATCCCCTACATCGCCTTCGGCGTTTTGTTCTGGCTCTGGATCGCGCTGGCCTGGCTCAAGCGCTTGTATTGCGACACCCACATGTTGCAGTGCTTTTGAGCTCGCGCGGCGCAAACTGATCTCCAGAGGAGGAGAGTTTCGGGCGGAAGCGGGGCGACCCGCTTCCGCCCATTTTTTTCCTGGGGGCCGAAAAGGAAAAGTCGGCGCCGGCGGCACGGCGATCCAGAGCGGATCGTTCGGGGATGGGCGTGACGAGCGTGGCACAATGAGTTCCGCCAGACGAAGAGGATCACTACATGCGACTTTCGCTGCGCTTTGTACTTCCATTGATGCTGGTGCTGGCTGGCATTGCCTATGCGGTGGCGCCGCTGGTCGACCAGCTGACGCTGAAATGGTTCGTGCGCGACCTCGACATCCGCGCCGCGCTGATCGCCAATGCCATCCAGGAACCGCTGCAGGAACAGCTGGCGGCAGGCAAGAAGGCCAAGATCGGCGCCTTCTTCGCCCGCATCACCCAGGACGAGCGGCTTTACGCAGTCGGCTACTGCGCCTCGGACCAGTCCGCTGCGCTGGCCAGCCGCGCCCTGCCGGCTGAAATCCGCTGCACCGATCTTTCGCGCTGGGAGGAGCCGGGCGATCATTTGCTTGCCAGCGCCCAGGGTCCCCTGCACGTCGCCGTCAAGCCGCTGACGAGCGAACTGGGTCCGGCGGGCAAGCTGGTGCTGGTGCATGACATGAGCTTCGTCACGCGCCGCAGCGAGGAAACCAAGCGCTACGTGTTCTATTTCTTCATGGCGCTGGCGGCGGTGGTGTCGCTGATCACGGTGATCATCGCCCAGTTGTCGTGGCGTGGCTGGATGGCCGGCATGCGCTCCCTGCTGCGCGGCGAAGGCCTGCTGCGCCAGCCCGAGGCGGGCGCGCACGCGGGGCCGTCGGAGTTCCGGCCGATCGCCCGCGACCTGCAACGCCTGGTCCGCGAACTGGAGGCGGAAACCCGCGCACGCGACGAAAGCCAGATCACCTGGACGCCGGAGACGCTGCGCGCCATCCTCCACGGCGAACTGCGCGGCGAGGACGTCATCGTGGTGTCCAATCGCGAGCCTTACATCCACCATCGGCGCGGCGATCGCATCGAGGTGCAGCGCCCCGCCAGCGGACTGGTCACGGCGCTGGAACCGATCATGCGCGCCTGCTCCGGCACCTGGATCGCCCACGGCAGCGGCTCGGCCGATCGCGAGGTGGTCGACCGCCACGACCGTGTCGCCGTGCCGCCGGACAAGCCCGCCTACCATATTCGCCGGGTTTGGCTTACGGCCGAGGAAGAAGCCGGCTATTACTACGGGCTGGCCAACGAAGGCCTCTGGCCGCTGTGCCACATCGCCCATGTGCGGCCGACCTTCCGCTCGGGCGACTGGGCGCAGTATGTCGCGGTGAATCGCAAGTTCGCCAGGGCCGTGGCCAGCGAGGCCAGGACAAAAGCGCCCATCGTGCTGGTGCAGGATTACCACTTCGCGCTGCTGCCGAGGATGATCCGCGAGGAACTGCCCGATGCCACGATCATCACCTTCTGGCACATTCCGTGGCCCAATCCGGAATCCTTCTCGATCTGCCCGTGGGGCGAGGAGGTCCTGGCCGGACTGCTGGGCAGCAGCATCCTCGGCTTCCATACCCAGTTCCACTGCAACAACTTCGTCGATACCGTGGATCGCCTGCTCGAGGCCCGCGTCGACCGCGAATCCTTCACGGTTTCCCTCGGCGGCAAGCTGACCGCCGTCCGCCGCTATCCGATCTCGATCGCCTGGCCGCCGGAACCGGAACTGGTGCAGAAGGACGTGGCGGCCTGCCGCAGCGAGATCCGGCAGATGAACAGCCTGCCCGCAGGACAGAAGCTCGGCATCGGCGTCGATCGCCTCGACTACACCAAGGGCATCGTCGAACGCTTTCGGGCGATCGAGCGTTTGCTGGAACTGAATCCCGAGTGGATCGGGCGGTTCAGCTTCATCCAGATCGCCGCCCCGACGCGCTCGGGCATTGACGAGTACCAGCACCATGAGGCGCAGGTACGGGCCATGGCGACGCAGATCAATACCCGCTTCGGCCGCGGGGGTCCGCCGCCCATCGTGCTCAAGGTCGAACACCACGATGCGAAGGAGGTATACGAGCACTTCCGTGCCGCCGACCTGTGTTTCGTCAGCAGCCTGCATGACGGCATGAACCTGGTGGCCAAGGAATTCGTCGCCGCCCGCGACGACGAGCGCGGGGTGCTGATCCTGTCCCAGTTCACCGGCGCCGCGCGCGAATTGCC
>JADYZH010000312.1 GCA_020853215.1 Sulfuritalea sp.
TGGCGGCGTAGGCGCAGAAAGTCGGCGCTGTCGGGACGGCGATCGGCCGGTCAAGGAGAAAGTCTTGCCAGCCTGGACGGGTTAAACCAGTCCGGCTCGCAGTGTGAATCGGGTTTTCAGATCACGCCATTTCGTTCGATTCGTTTCTTGGATCTATCATCCTGCGATGCTGCTGTTCTGGTTTTTGATCATCGCGCTGGCAATGGCCTGGGGCATCGTTGGCTTTCAGGAAGACGAACTTGCGCGCAGGGCACCGCCACCTGGGCACGTTTCCGCGCCTGCCGCAACCGCACCAGCCCCTGTTGCGCCGCCCGCATCGACAGCCGATTCCGGCGACGATCGCCCTGAACCGGGGGCGCCGGACGCAGCAGCATCGCACCCGAAGGAATCGGAGAGCGATAAAGTGAGCGACAAAGGATCTGAGTCGAATTGATTTCGCACAGCCGTTGAAAGTCAACGCTGGCGGGACGGCGCATGAGCTTCCCGCCGCGTTCTGCTTATAATCCTCGCATACCGGTTGCGTTTCGGACGTTTTAGGTCGGGGGGTGCGCAAGCGCAGCATCGACTCCCGGTGCCCCAGCTGGTGATCCACGGCGCAATCGACGGCATTTCGCGATTGCGCTCCGGGCCGGAGGAACCGGCCGCCATTGCCCGGAACCGCACATGAGCAAGAAGGCCCCTGCCTCCGCCAAGAGCGCCGCCACCCAGGCCGACATCCTCAGCTACCGCCATCCCGACCGGCGCAAGAACAATCCCGAAGTCGGCATGGTCACGCCGGCCACCGATCCGGACGAGCGCAAGACACGCTGGGCGCACGACCCGCACCTCGACCCCAGCTTGAGCTGGACCGGCAAGGCCGAGCGCACCCGCTTCGCCGTCGATACCGTCAGCCTGCACGTGCATGAGCGCATCGACCCGGCCAGCATCCTCTCGGCGGCGCGAAAAGTCGGCGCCGGCGACACGGCGAAAAGCGCGGCGAAAGACAAGGCCAAGGTCGCCAAGGCCGCCCAGCAGCGCGCGATGCAGCCCGGCCTCTTCGATGCGCCCTTCGAGAGCCTTCCGCTGCGCGACGCCATCGACTTCTACAAGCACGACAAGGGCTGGAGCAACCGGCTGGTGGCCGGCGACAGCCTGCTGGTGATGAACTCGCTGTTGCAGAAGGAGGGCATGGCCGGGCAGGTGCAGGCGATCTATTTCGACCCGCCCTACGGAATCAAGTACGGCTCCAACTTCCAGCCCTTCGTGAACAAGCGCGACGTGAAGGACCGGAAGGACGAGGATCTGACGCAAGAGCCGGAAATGATCAAGGCCTTCCGCGACACCTGGGAGCTGGGCATTCATTCCTACCTCACCTACCTGCGCGACCGGCTGCTGCTGGCGAAGGAGTTGCTGTCTGAAACCGGCAGCGTGTTCGTGCAGATTTCGGATGAGAACCTGCACCATGTGCGGGAGATCATGGATGAGGTGTTTGGGGCGGGGAATCTGGTTGGCTTGGTGCCATTCAAGAAGACAACTGGCGCAGGAAGTCCGTCAGGCGGGACGGAGGTTCTCGCTGGAGTTGTCGACTACATAGTTTGGTACGCGAAGGAACGAAATAGGCTGAAGTATCGCCAGCTATATCGGGAAAAGAATGTTGGTGGGCAAGGTGGCGGTCAGTATTCATATGTTGAAACCTCATTCGGAATCCGTCGCCGCGCTACTCAGGAAGAGCTTGCGTCTGGCGCAGCCGGGTTGCGAGTGTTTCGCCCAGATCAATTGACGTCTCAGAGCTCTGGTGGGCCGCAGGTTTTTTCTTTTGCAATTGAAGGGCGAGAGTTTTCGCCAAAGGTGAGCGGTTGGAAAACTACGCGCGATGGGATGGATCGACTCGTTAAGGCGCGCCGCGTTATAGCTATTGGGAACACACCAAGTTACGTGCGGTACATAGACGATTTCCCTGCATTCCCAATCAACAATCTGTGGGATGACACGGTTACCTCTGGATTCGGTGACCCCAAGGTGTATGTCGTTCAAACAAACCAGCGAGTAGTCGAACGCTGCCTCCTGATGACCACCGATCCCGGCGACCTCGTGCTCGATCCAACCTGCGGCTCCGGCACCACCGCCTATGTCGCCGAGAAATGGGGCCGGCGCTGGATCACCTGCGATACCTCGCGCGTGGCGGTAACGCTGGCCAAGCAGCGCTTGATGACGGCGAGCTACGACTACTACGAGCTGCGCTATCCGCACGAAGGGCTGCGCGGCGGCTTCATCTGGAAGACGGTGCCGCATGTGACGCTCAAGTCCATCGCCAACAATCCGGACATCGACGCGATCTACGAGCGCCTACATCCGGCCATTGAGGAGGCGCTGGCCGAGTTGAACAAGGCGCTGAAAGCCGAGGCGAAGGAGTGGGAAGTGCCCTTCGATTTTCCCGGCGGCAGCGACAAGGCCCGTGCCGCGTTCGAAGCCTTCCATGCCGCGCGTCAGGCGATGCAGAAGGCGATGGACCGCTCGATCGCCGACCACGCCGATCAGGAAACGCTCTACGACCAGCCGGCGAAATCGAAGTCCAAGCTGCGCATCACCGGGCCGTTCTCGGTCGAGGCCGTGCCCTTCCCGACGGTGCAGGCGCTGGATGATGAAAGTCGGCGCCCGCAGGACGGCGAATTCGAGGCGGACGCGAGCATCGCGCGCTCCGGCGAGTCCTCGCGCCAGCACCAGTGGCGCGACGAACTGCTGAAAACCGGCATCCGCGGCAAGGGCGGGCAGATGCTGAAGTTCGCCGAACTGGAAACCCTGCCGGGCACCAAATACCTGCACGGCACCGGCCATACCGAAGACGGCCAGCGCGTCGTCGTGCATTTTGGCCCCGAGCATGCGGCGCTGGAACAGCGCGCGGTGACCAATGCGCTGGAAGAAGCCGGCAACCTGTTCCCGCTGCCGAAGATGATCGTCTTCTGCGCCTTCACCTTCGACCCGGAGGCGGCGAAGGACATCGACCACCTGAAGGGCATCACCGCGCTCAAGGCGCAGATGAACACAGACCTGCTGACCGAGGACTTGAAGAAGGCGCGCTCGTCGAACCAGTCCTTCTGGCTCATGGGTCAGCCGGACGTGGCGGTGCGCAAGCGCAAGGACGGCCTGTTCGAGGTCGAGGTCAATGGCTTCGACTATTTCGACACCGCCAAGGGCGAACTGGTCTCGGGCGGCAAGGGCCGGATCGCCATGTGGTCGCTCGACACCGACTACGACGAACGCTCGCTGTTCCCGCATCAGGTGTTCTTCCCGCTCGCAGGAAAAGGCGAGGGCTGGGAGAAGCTGAAGAAGGACATCCGCGCCGAA
>JADYZH010000313.1 GCA_020853215.1 Sulfuritalea sp.
GCAGGAAGTCGACACGGGCGCGGAGCGGCGCTTCGATGCGCAGCCCCGGGGCGCCGCGGATCGCCTCCAGTAGCTGGTCGGGAAGCTGCAGGCGGCCGATCTTGCGGCTCTCGGCTTCGACGAACACGGGGCGTGTCGGGTCCAGCGCGGATAGCGCGGCGAGCAGTTGCGACTCGAAACCTTTCTGCGCGGGCTGCGGCTGCCCCGGCAGGTTGCCCAGCACCGAACCCTTGTGGACGGCAATCTCTTCGAGGTGCAACACCTGTGCGCCCTGCGTGGAGAGGGCTTCCAGCAGGCGGCTCTTGCCGCTGCCGGTGGCGCCGGTGACGACTCGAAACTTGAGCCGGGACGGCAGCAGCGCCAGTTGTTCGATGACATGCTGGCGCCAGTTCTTGTAGCCGCCCTGGATGCGATGGGCATCCCAGCCGATTTCCCGCAGGATATGGGTGAAGGCGCCGCTGCGCTGGCCGCCACGCCAGCAATACACCAGCGGCCGCCAGCTCTTGGGCTGGTCGAGCAGGCGTTCCTCGATGTGGTGCGCGATGTTCTTCGACACCAGCGCCGCGCCGAGCTTCTTGGCCTCGAACACCGAAACCTGCTTGTAGAGGGTGCCGACGCGGGCGCGTTCTTCGTCGTTCAGGACCGGCATGCTGATCGCGCCGGGCAGGCGGTCTTCGGCAAACTCGGCCGGCGCGCGAGCGTCGATGACGGCGTCGAATTGGGCGAGTTGTGCTACCGTCGCCACTCCCTTGGGCAGTTTTTCGGACATCGGATATCAGGCCAGCAGCGGTTTGAGCGCGTTCCAGACGTGATCGAGAATCTTCGACTGCACCGCGGCGGTGGGATGGAGGCCGTCGGCCTGGTAGGCGTTCTGATCGAGGGCGATCGGCTCCAGCAGAAACGGCAGCAAGCGGACTTTTTCGCGTTTGGCGAGGTCACGGAAGGCGGCATCGAATTCCTGGGTATATTTCTGCCCGTAGTTGGGCGGCAGGCGCATGCCGACCAGCAACACGCGTGCTCCCTGCTGCCTGGCATGGACGAGCATGAAGGCGAGGTTGTCTTTCATCGAGCTGACCGGCAGGCCGCGCAAGCCGTCGTTGGCACCAAGTGCGAGAATGACGATCGTGGGCCTGAAATGGGCCATCGCCGTGATGAAGCGGGCGCGGCCGCCCGCCGTGGTTTCGCCGCTGATGCTGGCGTTGGCGACGGTGGCGCCGGAACCAAGCGCACTCAGTCGCTGTCCGAGCAGGGCCGGCCAGCTCTGGCTGACGGCGATGCCAAAACCGGCGGAGAGGCTGTCGCCGTAGACCAGAATGCGTTGTTCCGCCGCCGTGGCATGGAGGCCGGACAACAATAGGACAAGCAGGCAACAGTGGGAGAGAAAACGTTTGAACATGATTCGTGATGGTGAGATGGCGGCAGCGGTGATCGACGTGCGCGCGCTGGGCAAGATCGTTCCCAGCGGTGAAGGCACGCTCACGATTCTGCACGAGATTTCGTTCGCCGTGACTTCCGGCGAGGCGGTGGCCATTGTCGGCGCCTCAGGCTCTGGAAAATCGACCTTGCTGGGATTGATGGCGGGCCTCGACCTGCCCTCGTCCGGCGTGGTTCGGCTCGGCGGGCAGGATCTCGCCGAGCTCGACGAGGATGACCGTGCTGCGCTGCGCGGGCGCCTGCTCGGCTTCGTCTTCCAGTCCTTCCAGTTGCTGCCGGCCCTGACGGCGCTGGAAAACACCATGCTGCCGCTGGAACTCTCGGGCCGCGCCGATGCGCGGGCGACGGCGGAAGCGATGCTGGGTCGCGTCGGCCTCGGCGCGCGCCTGGCGCACTACCCGAAGCACCTTTCCGGCGGCGAGCAGCAGCGCGTGGCGCTGGCGCGCGCTTTCGCCATGCGGCCGCAATTGCTGCTGGCCGACGAGCCGACCGGCAACCTCGATGCCGCCACCGGGGAACAGGTCATCGACCTGATGTTCGCCATGAACGCCGAGGCCGGCACCACCCTGATCCTGGTGACTCACGACGAGGCGCTGGCGCATCGTTGCGGGCGGACGCTGCGGCTGGACGCGGGGCGTATCGTTGCTTAGAGTCCTTGGAAGGACCGAAGCCGGCCTTGCCGGGAATTGCCTTGTCTGAGCCGGTTATTCTGTCCGAACTGGTCAGGCTGGTTCCACTGGAGGTGATCGAATGCAGACCGCCAGCCTGTTCGACGCCAAAACCCATCTGTCGCGCCTGATCGACCAGATCGCCACGGGCGCGGAAACCGAGATAGTGGTTTCCCGCAACGGCGAGCCCGTGGCGGGCTACGGCGCGATGGTGATGGCGGTTTGATCAGGCGGAAAGAATCGCCCGCGCCGCCGTCACGCCGCTTCTGACCGCGCCTTCCAGCGTCGCCGGGTAATCGCCGGCCACGTAGTCGCCGGCCAGCCAAAGTCCGGGCAGTTCGGTACGCGCGCCGGGTCGTTGCAGATTCGGCACGCAGGCGAAGGTGGCGCGTTTTTCGGTGATGGTTTGCACGGCCAGTGGTGCCGGCAGGTTCGGTACCAGGCGGGCGATCTCATCGTGGATGCCGCGCTCCAGCTCGGTCGTCGGCACGTCCAGATGGCGGCCCCGCGCGCTGATTACGGCGGCGATCAGGCCGTCTTGGCCGCACAGGGTGCCGCGGTCGAACAGCCACTGCGCGAGCCCGGCGTCCACGCCGAGCATGGGTCGCGGCAGGCGCACCCAGTCGGGGTAGCTGAAGTAGCCGGTGACAATGGGTTCCCAGTCGAAGTGTTCCACGTGATGCGCCAGTTCCGGCACCAGGCTGGCGAGGTGGTAGGGGGCGACGGCGAGTACCACTTGCGCGAACGGGCCGGCGTCGTCGATGTGCCAGCCATCCGCATCGCGTCGCAGCGCAGCGACGCGATGACCGGGATGCACGGCGCCGCCGCGCGCGGCGATGAACTCCGCCGCAGGTTCGGGAAACAGGGCGGTGAGATCGACTTGCGGCAGCAACATGTCGCTGGCCTCGCGCCTGCCGGCGAGGCTGTCGCGCAAGACATTGGCCATGACCTGGGCCGAGGCACGGTCGGCAGGTGTGTTGAGGGCGGCGATACACAAGGGTTCCCACAAAAGTCGGCGCTGGCGAGACGGCGTTTTGTTCCGGTCCAGCCACCCGGTTACGGTGGTATCCGGCTCAATGCGGAATTTTCCGGCTTGCAATCCCTGCATGAGGCGGATCGCCGCCCATTTCTCGCGCCAGTCGAGCCCTTGCGCCAGCAGCAGCGCAAACGCCGTGTGCAGCGGCGCCGGCAGGTGCGGCGCGCTCATGACGAATTCGCCGGGGAACTCGAAGCGCAGCGGCGTGCGGCGCAGCAGTCGCTCCGGAACGGCACCGACCGCGCGCATCAGGCGCAGGGTTTCGGCGTAGGCGCCGACCAGGATATGCTGGCCGTTGTCGACGGTGAAGCCGTCGATCCGCGAGGCGCGGGCGCGACCGCCGAGTATGCGCGAGGCCTCGAATACCTCGACCGGCCGGCCGGCGGCAGTCAGTTCGACGGCGGCGGCCAGCCCGGCGTATCCCGCGCCGATGACGGCGATCTTCACGCCGTGATCCAGGTCTTGCCCGCCAGCCACAGCTTGCGCAGCGGCGGCAGGGAAATGCGTTGGTCCAGCACGCGGAAGCGATCGCGCACGATCTCGTCGAGTGTCGCGCGGTAGATGGCGGCCATGATCAGGCCGGCGCGCTGCGCTTTGCGGTCGGCGGCGGGAAGCTGGGCAAAGGCCAGGCCGTAAGTGGCACGGGCGCGCTCGACCTGGAACTCCATGAGCCGGCGGAAGTTGTCCGTATAGTTGGCCTGGAGCAGGTCGGCTTCGCTGACACCGAAGCGCGACAGATCGTCCTGCGGCAGGTAGATGCGGCCGCGCCGCGCGTCTTCGCCGACATCGCGGATGATGTTGGTGAGCTGGAAGGCCAGCCCCAGGTCGTGCGCGTACTTCAGCGTCAGGCGGTCGGTATAGCCGAAGATCTCCGCCGCGAGCAGGCCGACGACGCTGGCGACACGGTAGCAGTAGAGGTGCAGTGCCTTGAAATCGGCATAGCGGACCTGGTCGAGGTCCATCTCCATGCCGTCGATGATTTCCAGCA
>JADYZH010000314.1 GCA_020853215.1 Sulfuritalea sp.
CGCAACAGGGGGCGGGAAGTCATAGTGTTTGCTCCTTCGAAGGATACTTGCGCTATTATAAACAAACATGGATGTATGTAAAAGGCGTCGATCTTTCTTTTTTTGATCGTTTGCCGTTAGTGAAAATTCGGTGCCGGTTCGCGACCGGGAGAGATGAAATGGTCAGAAAAACCAAGGAAGAGGCGGAAAAAACCCGCAAGGACCTGATTGCAGCGGCGCGCACGGTGTTCCACGAGTGCGGCGTCAGTCGATCCACGCTCGAAAAGATCGCCAAGAAAGCCGGCGTCACGCGCGGCGCCCTGTATTGGCATTTCAAGGACAAGGCCGAACTGTTTTTCGCCATGCGCGAGGATGTGTTCGCGCCGATGATCGAGCGTACCGATGCCTTGCTTTTCTCGGAATCCCATGAGAATCCGCTGGACGCCATCGAAGCCTCGCTGAAGGAATTTTTCCGCGTGCTGGACGATTGTCCGCTGGTCCGGGAGGTCTTCGAGATCATGATTTCGCGCTGCGAGTATGTCGATGAGTTTGCCGGCGTGCAGGAGGAGGCAGGACGCCCGGCGCGGGATTTCCTGGAAAAGATCGAACGGATTTACCGGCGGGCCGCCGACAAGGGCATGTTGCGCGAAGGGCTGGGACCGCAGGAAGCCGCCCGCGACACCTGGGCGTTTACCAGCGGCATCCTGCATTTGTTGCTTGGCTGCCAGATGGATGGCGCGGTCCGGCAGCAAATACCCCGGATGGTTTCAACCCACATGGCGCTGCGTCACCGATAGGCTGCCGTTCAACCGGTTTCATTCGCGGACCACCGGGAATCCCGCATCGCTGCCTGCGAGCTTGTGCAAGGTGGCGGTCTCTGCGCAGCGGCTGCACGAGACCACCCGCTTCGTGCGCGAGGACGACCGCTGGATTTATGCGGAAGGGATGATCGACTGAAGCGGTGGCGGCATGGACGGCAGGGGAAGAAACAGAAAAGTCGGCGCTGGCGGGACGGCGGCTACGGTTTAGGTTTGTTCTTGGACTGTCGACGGCCACTCAGATTCTGACGCTGTCGGGCAGGCCAGTGCCAAGCGGAAGTTCGCTGCCTGAGAAAGCGGACATTCAATGTTGAGCATTGGCAGTGATGCGCAGTCCGCTACTGTGCGTCTGTTCGGCGTTCCTTTGGCCCTACGCGTTTTAGCGAGCCGACGAAAAGCACTTGGGTAACTTCGGCACCGTTGCAGTAGGCCGCCCCGAAGTCAGCAATCTTTATCGCGTTGTTTTCGCCCAGCAGGATGCCTTCCGGTGTGATGTCACGGCGCAGCACGCCCATCTTGTTGGCATAGTCCAGCGCGTTGCACACCTTGTAGAGAATGTCGATCATGCGGTCGGGCGGCAACAGCTTGCCGGGGACGGAGAACTGTTTCAGGGTGCCGCCGGCGAGGTGCTCCATGATCGGGTAATCGAAGTCGTCGGTCCCGCCGGCTTCCGTGACCTGGACGATGAACGGATGCATCAGCTTCGCCAGGCGCGTTTCATTGAGCCACAGGCTGCGGGTCTGCCGTTTGGTTTCCGCATCGTCGGCTGCCTTCCTGCGGATGATCTTGATCGCAACCTGCCGCTGCAGGAAATTGTCGAAGGCCAGATGCACCTCGCCATTCGCGCCTTTGCCCAATTCCCGGAGCATCACGAAGCGGGTGCCGAAGTTTTTGGTATTGGCGGTCATGGCAGGCATTCGATGGTGCGCAGCTTCGCCGTCACGCCAGCGCCGACCTCAGCGCCGCGACCTGGTCGCTGCGTTCCCAGGTGAGGTCGATGTCGTCGCGGCCGAAGTGGCCGTAGGCGGCGGTCTGCCGGTAGATCGGCCGAGCCAGGTCGAGCATGGCGATGATACCGGAAGGCGTCAGGCGGAACACCTTGCGCACCGCCGCCTCCAGCGCGTCATGGGGCACGCTGCCGGTGCCCTGCGTGTCGATCATCACCGACACCGGCTCGGCCACGCCGATGGCATAGGCGAGCTGCACCAGGCAGCGCCGCGCGAGGCCGGCGGTGACAATGTTCCTGGCGATGTAGCGGGCCATGTAGGTGGCGGAACGGTCGACCTTGCTCGGGTCCTTGCCGGAGAAGGCGCCGCCGCCGTGCGGTGCGGCGCCGCCGTAGGTGTCGACGATGATCTTGCGTCCGGTGAGGCCGGTGTCGCCGTTGGGGCCGCCGATCTCGAAGGGACCGGCGGGGTTCACGAAAATGCGGAAATCGGGCGTGCGCAATTTGGCCGGAACCAGCGGATCGATGATCTCGTGCGTGACTTCGCGCGTCACCCACGCCGGGTCGAGATCGCGTGCAATCTGCGTCGAGATCACCACGTCGGTGATACCGGCCACCTTGTGGCCCTCGTAATGCACCGTGACCTGGCTCTTGGCGTCGGGGCGCAGCCAGGGCAAGGCGCCGGATTTGCGCAGTTCGGCCTGGCGCCGCACCAGCCGGTGCGCCAGCCAGATCGGGTAGGGCATCAGGTCCGGCGTTTCGTCGCAGGCGAAGCCGAACATCAGGCCCTGGTCGCCGGCGCCGAGCGTGCCGTCGGCATGCACCACGCCCTTGTTGATCTGGATCGACTGGTGGTTGAAGCGCACCTGCACTTCGCAGCGACCGGGGTCGATGCCGGTTGCGGCATCCGTGTACCCCGCATCGCGCAGCACCTGGCGGGCGATGCTTGCGGCGCGGTCATGGATCGCGTCGAACACGGCTTCGTCGACGGTACGGAATTCGCCGGCAATAACGACGAGGTTGTCGGCGACCAGGGTTTCGCAGGCCACCTTGGCCGTCGCCTCGCGCGCCAGGAAGGCGTCGAGGATCGCGTCCGAGATCTGGTCGGCCAGCTTGTCCGGATGGCCCTCGGCGACCGACTCGGAAGTGAATAAATAGGACCTGGCACTCATCACAACAACCCCAATTCAGTCCGCAGATTTACGCGGATTACGCAGATTAGACAATGCTGCAGGCGCCCGCATCCGACCCCATCTGCGCAAATCTGCGAAATCTGCGGATGAATGCCTTTCGCAGACTCATCACTCAGTCGAAAAGAATCACCTGACGCACGGCTTCGCCCGAGTCGAGCCGGTCGAAGCCTTCGTTGATCTGGTCAAGCCGCAGGCGATGCGTGATCAGCTTGTCCACCGGCAGGCGGCCGGCCTGGAACAGGGCGATGTAGTGTGGAATGTCGCGCGCCGGCACGGCCGAGCCGAGGTAGCTGCCCTTCAGCGTTCGCTCCTCGGCGACGAGATTCACCGCCGGCACGTTGAAGGTGTGCGAGGGCGGCGGCAGGCTGCAGGTCACCGTGGTGCCGCCGCGCCGCGTCATCTTGTAGGCGGCGTCGAGCGCCTTGACCGAACTCGCCGCCTCGATCGCGATGTCGACGCCGCCGTTGGTGGCGGCCTTGACCTGTGCCACCAGGTCGGGATCGGAGGCCAAGAAGGCACGGCTCGCGCCCAGCGCCAGTGCGGTTTCGAGCTTGGCCGGCAGGCTGTCGATGGCGATCACTTCGCGCGCGCCGGCGGCGAGTGCCCCCAGCACGGCGGAGAGGCCGACGCCGCCCAGGCCGACCACCGCGACGGTCTGCCCAAGGCGAATCTGCGCCGAATTGATCGCGGCGCCGACGCCGGTCAGCACCGCGCAGCCGAACACGGCCGCGACGTCCTGCGGCAGGTCGGGCGTGACCTTGACCAGCGAGCCGCGGTTGCACACGGCATATTCGGCGAAGCAGGACACGCCGACCTGGTGATTCAGCGGCGAGCCATCGGCGCGCGACAGGTGGCGGTGGCCGCCGACCATGGTGCCCGCCGTGTTGGCCACGGCACCGGGTTCGCACAGCGCCGGGC
>JADYZH010000315.1 GCA_020853215.1 Sulfuritalea sp.
AGGTAGCCGTAGCCGGCCTTGGGCTTCATCTTGTAGGCGACGAGGATGTGCCTGCCGCCCTTGATCAGGTCTTCTTCCTTCAAGCTCAGGTCGGCGTAGCGGTTCGACTGGTCCATGCGGTTCTCCTAGGTGGTCTGTTCGTTCAGGCAATCGGTGCAGCGGATGGATGGCATGTTAGCCATGCCGCTACATAAGTTAAAGTCATACTTTTTTATCACTACCATAAGCAAGGCTATGCCAGTGCCGCAGCTGCGGCAGCCCCACCTCGCCCAGCTCGGGCAATATCGCCACGGCGCCGGAGAAATCGTGGTCATCGGTGTAGGGAGTACGCGTGATCACGGTCGCCAGGCCGGCGCCGCGGCTGGCCCTGAGGCCGTTGGCGGAATCCTCGATGGCGAGGCAGGCCCTGGCCGGCAGGCCCAGTTGGGCCAGCACCCAGAGGTAGATGTCCGGCGCCGGCTTCTTGTTCGGCACCGTATCGCCGGCGCCGACTTTTTCGAACAGGGCGAGCAGGTCCGGCGCCAGCAAGGCGCTGATGTTTTCCGGCGTGGTGGTGGTGGCAATGGCCAGGCGCAGGCCGGCGGCCTTCGCTTCGCGCAGCAGGCGCTCGACGCCGGGGCGCAGGGGAATGCCCTCAGCGCAGAGCGCCACATAGTGCCGCGTCTTGGCGGCATGAATTTCCCTGATGCGCGCCTCGGCATCCCCCTGCCGCAGGAACTCCGGCGCGTGTCGTTCGCAGAAGAAGCGAATGCGCTCCTTGCCCCCGGTCACTTCCAGCAATTCGCCGTAGAGCCTCGCGTCCCAGTGCCAGGGCAGGCCGGCTTCGGCGAAGGCGGCGTTGAACGCCGGGCGATGGCCGTCGCGCTCGGTATCGGCCAGCGTGCCATCGACATCGAAGATCAGGGCTTCAAGCATGGACGAAAGCATAGCCGCCCGCCACCCATAAGCGCCAGTCATGGTTTCTTATGGCGATGATAAGATCGGATGGATTTTCGACGTCGCCCTCCGTTTGCCGGGAGCCCTTTCCACATGAAAAACGTCACCCTGCGCCAGCTGAAAATATTCGAGGCCGTTGCCCGCAACCTCTCGTTCTCGCGCGCCGCCGAAGAACTGCACCTGACCCAGCCCGCGGTGTCGATGCAGGTACAAACGCTGGAAGACCTGGCCGGGCTGCCGCTGACCGAGCAGGCCGGCAAGAAGGTGAGGCTGACCGCCGCCGGCGAGGAAATTGCGCGCCAGGCGCGGCGCATTGCCGAGCAACTGCGCGAGGCCGGCGAAGCCATGGCGGCGCTCAAGGGGGTCGAAGCCGGCCGCCTCAAGATAGGCGTGGTCAGCACCGCCAAGTATTTTGCGCCCTCGCTGCTGGCCGAATACCGTCGCCGCCATCCGGGTGTCGAGCTGCAGCTGACGGTCAACAACCGCGGCACCATCGTGCGCCATCTTGCCGAGAACGACATCGACCTGGCCATCATGGGCACGCCGCCGGCCGAGTTTGAAACCGTGGCCAAGGTATTTGCCGAGCACCCCCTGGTATTCATCGCGGCGCCGGACCACCCGCTCGCCGGCAAACGGCGCATCGAGCCGCAGCGACTCGCCGCCGAGACGCTGCTGATCCGCGAACCGGGTTCGGGTACGCGCGGCGCACTGGAACGCTTTCTCGAGCAGCACAAGGTACCGTCCGGGGCGACGATGGAACTCGGCAGCAACGAGACCATCAAGCAGGCCGTGATGGCGGGACTTGGCCTGTCCTTCATCTCCGAACATACCATCGGCATGGAGCGTGCGGTCGGCCGCCTGGTGGTGCTCGACATCAGCGATACGCCGGTCAAGCGGCAATGGCGTCTGGTCTATCGCACCGACAAGCGATTGATGCCGGCGGCCACCGCCTTCGTGCAGTTCATGGACAGCGAAGGTTCGCGCCTGATCGAAGCCCAGGTCGGCGGGAAAGGGCCTGTCGCCATGACAGCCGCGCCGAAAACGGCTCGAGCTGCCGGCCGGAAGTCCGGCTGAGCGGACGGACGGCGGGCTATTTTCTTGCCGCGGCGTTCCACAGCGTCGCGATCACGCCCAGCTTGGTGACAAAGGCCTTGACGTGGTAATCGCCGACAGTGATGCGCTTGCCACCCCCGGGCAGCGCGCTGATGAAAATGTCGGCAACCTGGTCTTCCGACAAGTTGGTGGCGCCGGCGGCATGCCAGACCCGGACATGGTTGCAGTCATCGCGGTCGAGCAGCAGGGCCTTGTCGTTCTTCGCGTCGAGCAGGCTGATGGTCACGCCGTCGGCGGAGTCGAAAACGCGCGCCGGACCGGCGCTGGTCGGCGTCACCGCTCCGCCGCCGGGCTTTGCAGTGACCTCGAGCTCCATCACCTCATCATCGCTGAGGCTGCTCTCACCTTCGGTATGCCAGACCCTGAAACCACCGCCGGCCTGCAACTGGATCAGCAGGACATTGTCGGCGGCAATGGCCGTCGACAATGTCATCAACGCGACCAGGAACAGGATGGCCCTCATGCGGCGGTCCACTTGATCGAACAGCCGATACCCGGGATCTGCTGTGCCGGCCCGATGCCGGTCGAGGCAACCGCACGCATGGCTTCGAACAGGTCGCGGCGCGCAGACTCGGGAGCCGCTTCCTTGCGCGACTCGTCGAGCCGGCCGCGGTATTGCAGTTCGAGGCCGACGTTGTAGCCGAAGAAATCCGGGGTGCACACGGCGCCGTAGGCCTTCGCCACGGCTTGCGATGCGTCGAGCACATAAGGAAAGGGAAAGTCCAGGTCGCGGGCAATCGCCACCATGTTGTCCCAGGAGTCCTCCGGATAATCGGTCGGGTCGTTGCTCATGATGGCGATGCTGCCGATGCCCAGCGCCGCCAGATCCCGGGCATCGCGCACGATGCGGTGGATCACCGCCTTGACGTAGGGGCAGTGGTTGCAGATGAACATCACCAGCAGGCCTTGCGGCCCGCGCGCGCTGGCCAGGCTGTGGCGCCTGCCGTCGACCCCCGGCAGGTCGAAATCGATGGCCGCGCGGCCGAAATCGCAGACCGGCGGCGAAAGGCTGACCATGCGCTGTCTCCTGAATTTGGCGATAATCGGCCCATGATACCGAGATTTTTCTGCCCCTTCCCGCTGCACCCCGGCGCTACCGTGGAACTGGCCGCCGAAGCGGCCCACCATGCGCTGAAGGTGTTGAGAGTCGGCGCCGGCGACACGGCGATCCTGTTCGACGGGCGCGGCGGGCAGTGGCACGCCACACTGCATCCGGCAGGGAAGAGCTTGCGCGCGACCTTGACCCGGTTCGAAGATGCCGATGCCGAACCGGCGCTGATGCTGACGCTGGTGCAGGCCTTGCCCACCGGCGACAAGATGGATCTGGTGGTGCAGAAAGCCGTCGAACTGGGTGTCATGCGCATCCAGCCGGTGGCGGCAAAGCGCAGCGTGATCCGTCTTTCGGGCGAGCGCGCCGAGCGCCGCACGGAGCACTGGCGCAACATCGCCATCGCCGCCTGCGAACAGTCCGGTCGCAACCGAATCCCGGCCGTCGCACCAATCCTTGATCTGCCGCAATACCTTGGCATCGCAGCGCGGGAAAATGCATTACGCTTCGTCTGCGCGCCGGGGGTTTCCGGGTCCTTGCGCAAGCTCGCGGTGCCAACCGCGCCAGTCGTTCTGCTGGTCGGCCCGGAAGGCGGCTTCGAAGCCGGGGAACTGTTGGCGGCGCATGCCGCCGGCTTCCAGCCGATCCAGTTGGGGCCGCGGGTATTGCGCACCGAAACCGCCGGACTGGGCGCAGTGGCGGCCATGATGGCACTGTGGGGAGATTGGTGATGTTCGAATCCGCGGAACTCGGTCACGAGATCGACAAACAAACCTACAAGGAGCAAGTCCCGGCGCTGCGCGCCGCCTTGCAGGACGCCCAGTACGACCTCAAGGAAAACGGCAGGATTCCGGTCATCGTCCTGGTCAGCGGCCAGGATGGGGCCGGCAAAGGCGAGACCATCAATATCCTGTACGAATGGATGGACCCGCGCTTCATTTCGACCCTGGCGTTTTCAGCGCCGAGCGACGAAGAGCGTTCGCGACCCTTCATGTGGCGCTACTGGCGCGCCCTGCCGCCCAAGGGCCGCATCGGCGTGTTCGCCGGATCGTGGTACTCGAGCCCGATCCACGACCGCCTTGACGGCGGCATGAGCAAGGCCGACATGGATGCGCGCATCGACCAGATCAACCGCTTCGAGGCGATGCTGGTCAATGAAGGTGCGCTGGTGCTGAAGTTCTGGTTCCACCTCACCAAGGATGGCCAGAAGCGCCGCCTGAAAGCGCTGGAAAAGGACCCGAAGACCGCCTGGCGGGTCACCAAGTGGAACTGGGACCGCCTCAAGACCTACGACAAGCTCCAGGACGTCGTCGGCCATGTGTTGCGCATGTCGAATACGCCGTGGGCACCGTGGATCATCATCGAAGGCGAGGATGATCGCTACCGCTCGATGACGACCGGCAAGATCCTGCTCGAGGCCATCCGCCAGCGCCTCTCGGATGCCGGCAAGCAGGCCACGCCCGTGGCGCCGCCGATACGGGTAAATATCGACGGCCGTAATGTATTGTCCGAGCTCAACCTCAAGCACGCGCTGAGTGAGAAGGATTACGAAGAGCAACTCGCGAAATGGCAGGGCAAACTGTCCGAGCTGGTGCGCGACCCGCGCTTCAAGGACCGTTCCGTGGTGTGCGCCTTCGAGGGTGCGGACGCCGCCGGCAAGGGCGGCGCCATCCGCCGCATCGCGGCCTCGATGGACGCGCGCGACTACCAGATCATCCCGGTGGCGGCGCCGACCGAAGAGGAACGTGCGCAACCCTACCTTTGGCGCTTCTGGCGCCACATCCCGCGTAACGGCAGGGTGGCGATCTTCGACCGCACCTGGTACGGCCGCGTACTGGTCGAGCGCGTCGAGGGCTTCTGCGCCGAGGCGGACTGGCTGCGCGCCTATACCGAGATCAACGATTTCGAGCATGACCTGGCCGAGGCCGGCGTCATCGTCGTCAAATTCTGGCTGCAGATCAGCCAGGAAGAGCAGTTGAAGCGCTTCAAGGAACGCGAGAAGATCGAATTCAAGCGCTTCAAGATCACCGAGGAAGACTGGCGCAACCGCGAGAAGTGGGATGCCTACCAGGAGGCCATCTGCGACATGGTCGACCGCACCAGTACCGGCATCGCGCCATGGACTCTGGTCGAGGCCAACGACAAGGGCTACGCCCGGGTCAAGATCCTGCGCACGATTTGCCAGCGGCTCGAAGCTGAACTGCAGGGCAAACCGGTGCCGAGAGCGAAACCGGAAAAGCCGGCCAAGGATGACAAGGGCAGGAAGAAGATGAAGTCGGCCGCCCCGGCCAAGCCGGTTGCCGTGACCACGCCCGCCAGGCCGCCCAAGCCGGTTGCGCCGCCCGCCAAGCCGACACGGCCCGCCGCGCAAGCGGCCCGCGCCAGGATGCCCGCATCCCGCGCGGCCAAGCCGAAGAAAGGCGAACCCGCCCCATGACCCTGGAGACCCGCAGCACCCAGCCCGACACCGATGCCCGCCTGGTCGCCTGGGTGCGGCAGGCGGCGCCCTACATCCACGCCTTTCGCGGCCGCACCTTCGTCATCGCCTTCGGCGGTGAAGTGCTGGAGGCGGGCGCGGCGCAGGCGCTGATCCATGACATCGCGCTGCTCGACAGCATGGGCATCCGCCTGGTGCTGGTGCATGGCGCGCGGCCGCAGATCGATGCCGAGATGCAGGCGCGCGGCCTCGTGCCGAAGTTCCACAAGGGTTTGCGCGTCACCGATGCCGAGGCTCTGGAGTGCGTCAAGCGCGCCATGGGCGTAACCCGCATCGAGATCGATGCGCTGTTGTCGCAGGGGCTGCCCAACACGCCGATGGCCGGTGCCTTTCTGCGCGTCACCGGCGGCAACTTCATCACCGCACGCCCGGTCGGCGTGGTCGACGGCATCGACTTCCAATATACGGGCGCAGTGCGCAAGGTGATCGCCGAGGAAATCCAGGCCGACCTGGCACAGGAAAACGTGGTGCTGATCACCCCGATCGGTGCCTCGCCGACCGGCGAGATCTTCAACCTGGCCTGGGAAGAGGTGGCGGAAGCCGTGGCCGTGGCGGTCAAGGCCGACAAGCTGATCTACCTGTGCGATGCCCCCGGCCTGGTCACCGCCAAGGGCGCCCTGATCGATGCCGTCACCGCCGACGAGGCGCAGAAGCTCGCCGCCAGGTACCTGTCGGCGCAGGCACCGGAAATCGCCCGCGTCCTGCCCAGTGCCATACGCGCCTGCCGCGCCGGCATCGGTCGCGTGCATTTCCTCGACGCCCGCGCCGACGGCGCCATGCTGATGGAGT
This sequence comes from Sulfuritalea sp., assembly GCA_020853215.1. Taxonomy (GTDB): domain Bacteria; phylum Pseudomonadota; class Gammaproteobacteria; order Burkholderiales; family Rhodocyclaceae; genus Sulfuritalea. The sequence continues at coordinate 6,384 of JADYZH010000315.1, forward strand.
TCTTTACCCGTGACGGCGTCGGCACGGTGATGACCAGCGCCCCGCTGGCGCAGTTGCGCGACGCGACGATCGACGACGTCGGCGCCATCCTCGGCCTGATCGAACCCCTGGAAGCCGACGGCACCCTGGTCAAGCGCGGGCGCGAACGGCTGGAAATGGAAATCACGCGATTCTCGGTGGTGGAGCACGACGGCGTGATCGTCGGTTGCGCCGCGCTCTATCCCTTTTCGACGGATAAGTCGGCGGAACTGGCCTGCCTTGCCGTGATGCCGGACTTCCGCCGCAGCGGCTATGGCGAACAGCTTTGCAGCCACATCGAGGCCCGCGCCAAACAACTCAAGCTGAAGCGCCTCTTCGTCCTGACCACGCGCACCGCGCACTGGTTCATCGAACGCGGCTTCGTCGAAACCGGCGTCGATGAACTGCCGGCCGCGCGACGCGAACTCTACAACCTGCAGCGACGTTCGAAGGTATTGGTAAAGTCGCTGTAGAAGGAGGGCATTCGGGATAAACTTCGCGCTTCCACCAATTCATCACGAAAGGAATCCCATGGCACGCATGGTAAATTGCATCAAGCTCGGACGCGAGGCGGAAGGCCTCGACCTGCCGCCCATGCCCGGCGAAATGGGCAAGAAACTCTGGGAGAATGTTTCCAAGGAAGCCTGGCAGCAGTGGATCAAGCTGCAGACCATGATCATCAACGAGAACCGCCTGAGCCTTGCCGATCCCCAGCACCGCAAGTATCTCGCCGAGCAGGTGCAGAAACACTTCTTCGGTGAAGGCGCGGACCAGGTTGGCGGTTACGTGCCGCCGCGCTGACCGCGAGCGCCGCGCAGGTCAGAGATTGTCCATCTGCTGCGCAACTTCCTTTTCCATCGCCGCTAGTCCGATGTGGCGTACGTCGCGCCCCTTGACCAGGTAGACGACATACTCCGAAATGTTCTTCGCGTGATCGCCAACGCGTTCGATCGCCCGGGCGACGAACAGCAGGTCGAGCGAGCTTGAAATGGTGCGCGGATCTTCCATCATGAACGTGATCAGCTGGCGCATCGCCGCCTTGTAGCCCGCATCCACCTCGCGATCCTGACGCACCACCTCGGCCGATGCGGTCACATCGAGCCGGGCGAAGGCATCGAGTGCCTTGCGCAGCATGCCCACAGCGATATCGGCCGGCGGCCGCAGGTCGACGCGGGGAACCATGCGCGTATCGGACGCATGGATGTCACGCGCCATCTTGGCTATCTTCTTGGCTTCGTCGCCGATGCGCTCCAGGTCGGTAATAGTCTTGACCACGGTCATGATCATGCGCAAGTCGACCGCCGCCGGCTGGCGCCGCGCGATGACGTGGTTGCAGGCCTCGTCGAGTTCGACCTCGTGCCGGTTCACCTGGCGATCGTTGGCGATCACCCGCTCGATCAGCGCCATGTCGCCGGACTCAAGCCCGTCCATGGCAAAGATCACCTGCTGCTCGACCAGTCCGCCCATCGCCAGCACGCGCGTGCGCAAGCCCTCGAGATCGGCATCGAACTGCTTGACGGTATGTTCCAGGTTCATACGGCTACTCCTTTTTACAATCCAGCCACTATAACGGCTGCGTGTGACGGATTTGTTTCAACGGACGCAGGTCTGCACGCCACCCTCTGTCGCCAGCAGCAGGAGGTCAGCGCCGCGCTCGGCAAACAGGCCGTTGGTAACGACGCCGACGATCTGGTTGATCCGCGCCTCCAGCCCGGCCGGATCGGTGATCGACAGGCCATGCACGTCGATGATCAGGTTGCCGTTGTCGGTCACCATGCCCTCGCGCAGTTTAGGCGTACCGCCGAGTTTCGCCAGCTCGCGGGTGACGTGGGCGCGTGCCATCGGGATCACCTCCACCGGCAGGGGAAATCTGCCCATCACCGCCACCCGCTTCGATGCATCGCAAATGCAGACGAAGGTTTCGGCAACCGCGGCGACGATCTTTTCACGCGTCAGCGCGCCGCCACCGCCCTTGACCATCGCCATGCCATGGTCGATCTCGTCCGCGCCATCGACATAGATGCCCATGGCGTCGACATCATTCAGGTCGAGGACGCGGATGCCATGGCCCTGCAGCCGCTTCGCCGTGGCCTCGGAACTCGCCACGGTGCCGCCGATGCGGCCCTTGATCGCGGCGATCTCGTCGATGAAGAAATTCGCCGTGCTGCCGGTGCCGACGCCGAGAATGTCGCCCACCGGCAGCCGGTCGGCGACATAGTCGCGCGCCGCGCGCGCGACAGCCTGTTTCAGTTCATCCTGGGTCATCGATCCACTCCGTTGTTCTCCCGCCAGGGGGTATCGTCCCCGCTGGCGCGGGGACATGACGGAGCGAATCTTACCGGTTTATTTCTTCCGCATCGGCGGCAGGTCGGTGCAGGAACCGTGCGCCACCTCGGCGGCCATGCCTATGGTTTCGCCCAGGGTCGGGTGGGGATGGATGGTCTTGCCGATATCCACCGCGTCGGCGCCCATTTCGATGGCCAGCGCCACTTCGCCGATCATGTCACCGGCATTGGGACCGACGATGCTGCCGCCGATCACGCGATGGGTTTCCTCGTCGAACACGAGTTTGGTGAAACCGTAGTCGGCACCGTTGGCGATCGCCCGGCCCGAGGCCGCCCAGGGAAACTTGGCGACGCTGACCTTGCGCCCGGCCTTCTTCGCCTCGTCCTCGCCGACGCCGACCCAGGCCACCTCGGGATGGGTATAGGCCACGCCGGGAATCACCGTAGCATCGAAGTGCGCCTTCTGTCCCGCGGCAGCTTCAGCCGCGACGTGCGCCTCATGCACCGCCTTGTGCGCCAGCATGGGGTTGCCGACGATGTCGCCGATGGCGAAGATGTGCGGCACGCCGGTGCGCATCTGGCTGTCGACCGCGATGAAGCCGCGCTCATCCACCGCCACACCGGCCTTCTCGGCACCGATCTTCTTGCCGTTCGGCGCGCGCCCCGCCGATTGCAGGATCATGTCGTAGCACTGCGCCTCGGCCGGCGCCTGCTCGCCTTCGAACTTGACCCAGAGGCCGTCGGGCTTGGCGTCGACGGCAACGGTTTTGGTCTTCAGCATCACCTTGTCGAAGCGCCTGGCATTCTGCTTCTCCCAGACCTTGACCAGGTCGCGGTCCGGACCCTGCATCAGGCCGTCGAGCATCTCGACGACATCGACTTTCGAACCCAGCGTCGAGTACACCGTCGCCATTTCGAGGCCGATGATGCCGCCGCCGATGACCAGCATCCGTTTGGGCGCCTTTCCGTCAACTGCGCGCAGTTCCAGCGCACCGGTGGAATCGACGATGCGCGGATCCCTGGGAATGAATGGCAGGTGGAAGGCCGCACTGCCGGCGGCGATGATGCACTTCTGGAAGCGGATCACCTTCTTCTCGCCGGTCTTTTCCTGTGCGCTGCCGGTCATGGCCTCGACTTCGAGATGGTTGGCGTCGAGGAAATGGCCGTAGCCGCGCACGGTCTCCACCTTGCGCGCCTTGGCCATGCCGGCCAGGCCGCCGGTCAGCTTGCCGACCACTTTTTCCTTGTGCGCGCGCAGCTTGTCGAT
>JADYZH010000316.1 GCA_020853215.1 Sulfuritalea sp.
ACCAGGTCGACAAACAGGACCAGGAAGGACATCAGCAGGAGAAATATCTCCGGCGCTGCCGGGTACAGGTCGGGCATCACGAAATTCTGAAGCATCGCTGTTCTCGCGCCTTTAGAGCTTGCTCAGCGCAACATGCTTGAGCAGGTTGTCCACGGAGGCGTGCATCACCTCGGTGAAGGGGAAGGGGTAGACGCCCATCAGCAGGACGCAGAGCGCGAGCAGGCCGAGCACCAGGAATTCGCGGCCGTCGATGTCCTGCAGTTCGGCGACGTGCGGGTTGCCGGCCGGTCCGTAGACCACGCGCTTGATCATCCACAGGGTATAGGCGGCGCCGAGGATCAGCGTCGTCGCGGCGGCGAAGCCAAGCCAGAAATTCGTCTTGATCGCACCGAGGATGACCATGAACTCGCCGACGAACCCGGAGGTCGCAGGCAGGCCGGAATTGGCCATGGCGAAGAAGACGAACAGCGCGGCGAACTTCGGCATGGTGTGCACCACGCCGCCGTAATCGGCGATCATGCGCGAGTGCATGCGGTCGTACATGACGCCGACGCAGAGGAACATGGCGGCGGAGATGAAGCCGTGGGAAATCATCTGCACCAGGGCTCCCTCGACGCCGATCTGGTTGAAGATGAAGAAACCGAGGGTGACGAAGCCCATGTGCGAGATCGACGAGTAGGCGATCAGCTTCTTCATGTCGGCCTGCACCAGCGCGACGAAACCGATGTAGACGACGGCAATCAGCGACAGGGCGATCATCATCGGCGCCAGGGTGTGGCTGGCATCGGGCACGATGGGCAGCGAGAACCGGACGAAGCCGTAGGCGCCGAGCTTCAGCGCGATGGCGGCCAGCACCACCGAACCGCCGGTGGGCGCCTCGACGTGGGCGTCGGGCAACCAGGTATGCACCGGCCACATCGGCACCTTGACCGCGAAGGAGACCAGGAAGGCGATGAAGATCAGGATCTGCGGCTTGATGCCGATCGGCAGCTGGTGCCAGTCGAGGATGCTGAAGCTGCCACCGGATTCGAGGAACAGCCAGATCAGGGCAACCAGCATCAGCAGGGAGCCGAGCAGCGTGTAGAGGAAGAACTTGATTGCGGCATAGACGCGGTTGGGGCCGCCCCAGACGCCGATGATGATGTACATCGGGATCAGCGAAGCCTCGAAGAAGACGTAGAACAGCACGCCGTCGAGCGCGCTGAAGATGCCGTTCATCAGGCCGGACATGGCGAGGAAGGCGCCCATGTACTGCGCCTGCTTCTCTTCGATCACTTCCCAGCCGGCCAGCACCACGAACACGGTGATCAGGCTGTTGAGCAGGATGAAGGGCATCGAAATGCCGTCCACCCCGAGCAGGTACCAGACATTGAAGCGGGTAATCCAGGGCAACTGTTCGACGAACTGCATGCCGCTTTGCGTCGCGTCGAACCGGGTGTACAGCGGGATCGTGACGAGGAAGCCGGCGATGGCGACGGCCAAAGCCAGCCAGCGTACCAGCGTACGGCGCTCGGAGCCGACGGCAAACACCAGCACGGCGCCGAGGATGGGGACCCAGATTGCGAGACTCAGGAGTTGCGAATTCATCGGTTTCCTATTCCATCTGGCCGGTGTGCTTGAGCATGTGCTGTCATCAGGCCCTGCTGATCCAGAGCGTCAGCAGCGCAAAGACGCCGAATATCATGCCGAACGCGTACTGATAGATGCGACCGGTCTGGAACAGCCGCACCAGGCCGGAAATCCAGCCGACGGCGCCGGCCGAGCCGTTCACCATCACGCCGTCGATCAGGACCTGGTCGCCGCCTTTCCACAGGCCGCGACCAAGCAGGCGTGCGCCGCCGGCGAAGAACCAGTCGTTGAAACGGTCGAAGCCGTATTTCTCTTCGAGGATCATCGCCGGGAAAGCCAGTTTCTGCTTGATCACCGCGGGCAGGTCGGGACGCAGGATGTAGAGGTACCAGGCCGTGGCGGCCCCGGCCAGAGCCAGCCAGAACGGCAGGGTCATCACGCCGTGCAGCATCATGCCGAAGATGCCGTGGAACTGCGCCGCCATGGCGGCCATGCCCTTGTGCGTCGCGGCGATCACGATCGCGTCGCCGAACCAGTTGCCGTAGAGGATGGTGCCGATCAGCCAGCCGGAGCCGATCGCCGGGATGGCCAGCAGGACCAGCGGCAAGGTCACCACCTTGGGTGACTCGTGGGGCTCGACCGGACCATGGTGACCGTGGTCGTCGTGGGCATCATGGTGCGCGCCGTGGCCGTGGTCATCATGGCCGTGGCGGAAACGCTCTTCGCCATGGAAGGTGAAGAAGATCAGGCGGAAGGAATACAGGCCGCCGACGAAGACCGCCGCCAGGGCGCAGACATAGGCAAAGCCGGCCATCGGCACCTGGGCGAAATGCACCGCCTCGATGATCGAGTCCTTGGAGAAGAAGCCGGCGAAGGGCGGCAGGCCGGCGTTGGCGATGGCGCCGATCAGCATCGTCGCATAGGTGATCGGCATGTATTTGCGCAGGCCGCCCATCTTGCGCATGTCCTGCTCGTGGTGCATGGCGATGATCACCGAGCCGGCGCCGAGGAACAGCACCGCCTTGAAGAAAGCGTGCGTCATCAGGTGGAAGATCGCCACCGAATAGGCCGAAGCGCCCAGCGCCATGGTCATGTAGCCGAGTTGCGACAGGGTCGAATAAGCAACGACGCGCTTGATGTCGGTCTGGACGATGGCGATCAGCGCCATGAACAGCGTGGTGATGCCGCCGATGACGATGACGAAGGACAGCGCGGTGTCGGACAGTTCGAACAGGGGCGACATGCGCGAAACCATGAAGATGCCGGCCGTGACCATGGTCGCGGCGTGGATCAGCGCCGAGATCGGTGTCGGACCCTCCATCGAGTCGGGTAGCCAGACGTGCAGCGGAAACTGCGCCGACTTGCCCATGGCGCCGATGAACAGGCAGATGCAGACGGCGGTGATCAGCGGCCAGCCGGTGATGGCCTCAGTCATCGTGGCGAGTTCCTTGGCCTTGCCGAACACCGTGGCGTAGTCGAGGCTGCCGGCATAGGCGGCGATGAGGCCGATGCCGAGCAGGAAACCGAAATCGCCGACGCGATTGACCAGGAAGGCCTTGAGGTTGGCGTAGATCGCGGTCTCGCGCACCGACCAGAAGCCGATCAGCAGGTAGGAGACCAGGCCCACGGCTTCCCAGCCGAAAAAGAGCTGGACGAAATTGTTGCTCATGACGAGCATCAGCATCGAGAAGGTGAACAACGAAATGTAGCTGAAGAAGCGCTGGTAGCTGTGGGTGCCGGCCTTGCTGTCGGCGGGCCAGTTGTCCTCGTCGTGGGCCATGTAGCCGATGGTGTAGATGTGCACCATCAACGAAACGAAGGTCACCACCAGCATCATCAGCACGGTCAGCTGGTCAATCAGGAAGCCGATCTCGAGCTTGAGTCCGCCGGATTCCATCCAGGTGTAGACAGCCCCGTTGAAGGTGTGTCCGGCCTGGACGTCCTGGAAGATGATCACTGAAAGGACGAATGAGAGGGCGACACCGGCGATGGTGACGATGTGCGCCCCGGCGCGGCCCAGAATGCTGCCGAAGAAGCCGGCGAGGACGGCACCGAGCAGCGGCGCCAGCGGAACGAGTAGGTAGAGTGTCTTCATGCCCATTGGCCCTCTAGCCCTTCAGCGTGTCGAGATCCTCGACATCGATGGAAGACAGATTGCGGAACAGCACCACCAGTATGGCGAGGCCGATAGCGGATTCGGCGGCGGCCACGACCAGGATGAAAAACACGAAGAGCTGGCCGGAGAGGTCGTTGAGGTAATGCGAGAAGGCGACGAAATTCAGGTTCACCGCCAGCAGCATCAGTTCGATGGCCATCAGCAGCACGATCAGGTTCTTCCGGTTGAGGAAGATGCCGACGATGCTGATGGCAAACAGGATGGCGGCCAGGATCAGGTAGTGCGACAGCGAAATCATGGCTGCTCCCCCTTGCCGGCCGAAGGCAGTTCGACTTCGGGCGTCATCTTGACCAGGCGCATGCGGTCCGCGGCCTTGACCGCGATCTGGTCTGCCGAATGCATGGCCTTGTTGTCCTTGCGCCGGCGCAGGGTCAGCATGACGGCGGCAATGATGGCCACCAGCAGGATGACCGAGGCGATCTCGAAGGGATAGGCATACTCGGTATACAGCACCCGTGCCAGCTCCTTGGTATTGCTGTAGTCCGCCGGCAGATTGTGCGGCGGCAGGTTGGCCAGGCTGAAATAACGGCCGGAAAGCACCAGCGCCATTTCCGCCACCATCAGGCCGCCGACCAGCGCGCCGATCGGCAGGTTCTTCCAGAAGCCCTGGCGCACGCGCTCGATGTTGATGTCGAGCATCATCACCACGAAGAGGAACAGCACCATCACCGCACCGACATAGACCATGATCAGCACGAGGGAGAGGAACTCGGCCTGCAGCAGCATCCACAGCCCGGCGACGTTGAAGAAGGCCAGCACCAGGAACAGCACCGCATGCACCGGATTGCGCGCCGTGATCACGCGCAGCGCGGCCAGCACCGTCACGGCGGAGAAGATGTAGAAGAGTACGGATTTGAATTCCATGGCGGGATCAGCGGTAGGGGGCGTCTTGCGCGCGGTCTGCGGCGATCTGCGCTTCGTTCCTGTCGCCCACGGCCAGCAGCATCTGCTTGGTGTAGTACAGGTCGCCGCGCGCCTCACCGTGGTACTCGAAAATGCGGGTCTGCACGATGGCATC
>JADYZH010000317.1 GCA_020853215.1 Sulfuritalea sp.
ACGCTGCCGGCAACTTCCAGCGGCGGCAGCCAGCGTTTCGCGCCCTGCGCGGCGAAGAATGCCAGCGTGTGTTCGTTGTAGATGTTGAGGTGCGGGCCGGCGACGAAGCCGATACCCTGGTCGCAGGCCACCTTGACCGCGCCCAGGTCGTTGGCCTCGATCATGCCACCGGCATCGGCAAGCAGGCGGCGCAGGGCCTTGAGGTCGCTTTCGGATTCAAGCAGGGCCTGCGCCGTAAGCACGACTTCCTTGCCGGCATCGCGCAGGTCCTGCGCCAGGCCGATCCAGTCGGACGTGCGCAATTGCTGGCGGCGCGAACAGACCGCTTCGCCGATGTAAATACGGTCGATCGCCGGATGCTGCGCGGCCTGGGCGTAGAACTCCATGACCTCGGCTTTGGGCCAGAAGAACAGCAGGGGGCCGAGCGTGATCTGCATGCGCTTCAGCGCCACGGCCTGTTGTAGGCGCCCAAGGTTATTTGCGAACCTTCGGCGACCTTGCCCAGTTCCGCCGCCCAGGCCGGCTTGACACTGAATTTCTCCGGTGCGGCGAATGCGGCATCGAGCGCCTGGCGCAGGTTGCGGGTGACCTGCGCGACATAGGTAGGACTGCGCTGGCGGCCCTCGACCTTGATCGCGGCGACGCCGATGCGAATGATCTCCGGCAGCATTTCCAGCACGTTGAGGCTGGCCGGTTCCTCCATCGCGTAGTAGGTCTCGCCGGCGACTTCGAAGCGCCCCTTGCAGATGGTCGGGTAGCCGGCGTTCTCGTCGTTGCCGTAGCGGTCGATGAGGATGCCGTTGAGGCGCACGTCCATTTCGGTCGACTTCTTTTCCCATTGCACGAACTTGGCCGGCGAGCAGGCGCCGACCGTGTTGGGCGATTCGCCCGTGGCATAGGACGACAACCAGCAGCGCCCCTCGTTCATCACGCAGAGGCTGCCGAAACCGAACACCTCGATCTCGACTTCGGTGTTGCGGATCACGTTCTCGACCTGGGCCAGGGTCAGCACGCGCGGCAGCACGGCGCGCTGGATGCCGAACTTCTCGCGGCAGAAATTGATGGCCTCGTAACTGGTGGCGGAAGCCTGCACCGACAGGTGGCGGCGCATCTGCGGATGGATCTTCGTCGCGTAGTCAAGCACCGCCGGGTCGGCGATGATCACGGCGTCGACGCCCAACTCGGCGGCTCTGTCCACCGATGCCGTCCAGTCGGCGAAGCGCCCGGCCTGGGCATAGGTGTTGATCGCCACCAGCACCTTGCACCCGCGCTGGTGGGCGTAGCGGATGCCTTCGGCGACCGCGTTGTCGTCGAAGTTGAGGCCGGCGAAGTTGCGCGCGTTGGTGTCGTTGCGAAAGCCGAGATAGACGTCGTCGGCGCCGTTATCCACCGCCGCCTTGAGCGCCGCCAGGCTGCCCGCCGGACACACCAGTTGAGGTTTGGCCATTGCTGCCCCCACCAAAAAGAGGGCGCGAGTGTAGACGAAGTCTTTGAAAAATCAGTTGATCGTAGTCAAACCGGCGGCTGTTAGCCCCGCGTCGGGGGGTGCCCGGCGCAGTTGCCTGCTTTCCGGCGGGGTTGCCGGCCGCATCCGCTCAGCGGAATTCCCGCAACTGCTCTCAAGCCGCAACCCGGGAATGACGTAGAAAGAGTGGAAGATCAGGAGACGATCATGCAAGCCCAACTCAGACTGGCAAGCAGCAACTCGAATCCCACGCCGGGTCGAAAGCTTTCCATTGCCGCCCTGCATCAGTTGGCCGAACGGATCATCGGACAAGTTCGGAACGGAAAAAACCGCCAGGCGCACGCTGCAATCACGAAGGCGCATCTCCATCCCCTGGGAATCGCGGTGGTCGCCACCTGGATGTACCGGGCAGGCTTGAGCGAAGACCAGATCATTGCGATCGTTGTCTGAGCCGCGGGACGGCTACCGGAGATGCCGCGTTGCCGTGGGGCGGCACCGCAAAGCCGGTCGCCGTCCCGCCGGCGCCGACTTTTCACTGCTCAGCGCAGGCCGCGTCGTCGGCCTTGATGCGGTCCGGCAGGCCGGACAATCATTTGGAATATTTGTGGCGCTCCGCGGCGTAGTGTGCGCGCAGGCGGTCCATCAGCGCATCCAATGACGCATATTCCACGCTGCTGCAATCCGTCCTGTGCCTGCCCCGGTAGTCTCGAATATCGTCGTCGCCCGGCGGCTTGAATTCTCCGGACGTGCTGGTCAGGAAGTAGCCCTTTTGCGCCCGATCGGCCGGAACGATCTGGATGGAAAGCGAATACCTGTCCGTGCCGCGATTGTTGAACATCTGCAGCGTCGCGGTATCCCCGTTTTTGCAGGGTACCCGCGCCAGCGCGTTGGCGAAACGCAACTCGTTTTCCAGCCGATTGGCCTCCGCCGTTTTCGCCCGCGACTCGGTCAAAGCTATTTCAGAATTCACATGTTGCCCGACGAGGATGGCCCCGGCGAGGCCCCAACCGCCAATGGCCACCCGCGTCCGGCCCTTCAGACCCGCGATGAGGCCGATACAGGTGCCTGCGAGGGCCGCCCACAGCAAGCCCTGCCAAAGCGGGGTCAGATTCCCGCCGAGGCCGAGCGCCAGGTAAGTCAGCAGGATGAAGAAGCCCAGAACGCCAGTGATCAGAAAAGAAGTGCCGGACTTCATGGACGCGACCTGTTGATGGGTTGGCGGACATTCTGACACCATTTCCTGCCCGGATATATTTGCCTGGCGGCGGGGGCCATCGGGTCATCATGCCAGGCGCGAATTGCGCAAACAGCAGGTGGGGGCCGGAACCGGGTGGCTGGCGGCGATTGCCTCGGCGTCCCGCCAGCGCCGACTTTTGCGGATCAGAGCAAGTCGGAGGCCAGCGACGCCCTGACCGCGTCCGGCAGGGGGCCGGTGTTGGCGGAGTAGGCGGGATGGTCGACGCCGACGGAAATCGCGGCGCCGGCCTTTGCGGCGGCGATCATGCCGGCGGAAAGCTCGAAGCGAAGAAAATGCACGGCCGAGGTCTTCTCGGCGTTCTCGCGTTCGAGGTCTTCGTCGGCGATGGCGAACACCGGGTCGAAGCCATCGATGCGCACCCAGACGCGGTCCTCGACGCCCTTGAGCTTCGCCAGCATGGTCTTGCGCTGTTCCTCGTCGGCGTACTCGATCTGCATGGTGACCTTGAAGTTGCTGCCGTCGGGCACCAGCGGCGCATAGGATTCCAGCTCATGCCGGATGCCGTCTTCCTCGAAGATCTTTTCGACGCGCAGCATTTCCTGGATCTGATAGCGGATCAGCAGATCGTTCTCGAAGATCAGCAGGATGTTCCCGCCCAACTTGACGCGGCGCAGCTTCTTTTGCGCCATGACCTGCTCGCGCATGGAACTGCGCGTCCTGGCATAGGCTTCGAGAGTCAGCAGTGAATCGCGGGTGATGGTCATTGCGCTTTCCATTTCATTCAGTCCAGTCCGTAGGCGATGCGCAGCAGGGCCAGCGGATGCTGCTTTTTTTTCCTGCCGGCGGCGCCGGCTTCGTTCATGCCCTGCAGAATGTGGCGGGCGGCGATGGCGCAGTCGGAGCTGACGTAGTCCGGCTCATCCTTGGCCATGGCCTTGAACACCGGCTTGCCGATCTTCATCGACAGTTCGTAATACTCCTCCTTGACGCCCCAGGTGCCGTCGTGACCCGAGCAGCGCTCGACGGTATTCACCGTGGCGCCGGTGAGCTTGAGCATTTCCTCGGTCTTCTTGCCAACGTTCTGCACGCGGGAATGGCAGGGGATGTGGTACGAAATCTTGCCCAGCGGCACCTTGAAATCGGTCTTTAACAGACCGTCCTTGTTGCGCAGGACGAAGTACTCGAAGGGGTCGTACATCGCCGCCGACACGTCCTTGCAGCGCGCGTCGTCGGGGAACAGCAGCGGGATCTCGCTCTTGAACATCAGCGTGCAGGAGGGCACCGGTGTGACGATGGCATAGCCGGCCTGAGCCAGGTCGTGCATCAGCGGGATGTTGCGTTCCTTGTACTTCTCCACCGTGTCGAGGTCGCCCAGTTCCAGCTTGGGCATGCCGCAGCAGGTTTCGCCCTTGACCACGACGTAGGGGATCTCGTTGTGGTCGAGCAGCTTGAGCAGGTCGTGGCCGAGGCCCGGCTCGTTGTAATTGACGTAGCAGGTGGAGAAGACGGCGACCTTGCCCGGGGACAGCTTGCCGTCCTTCACGGGATGGTTGTAGCTGGCGGTGGAATCGGCGCGGAAGTTGGCCGAGTCGAACTCGGGCAGTTCGCGGCGCGCATCGACGCCGAGCGCCTTTTGCAGCACGACACGCGCCGGGCCGAACTTGTTGGCGGCATTCACCACCTGCGCCACCACCGGAATCGAGGACAGGGTGCCGACCAGTTCGGTCGAGGTCAGCAGCTTGTCGCGGAATTTCATCTTGCCGGTCTTGTACTGGATCGCCTTGGCGCGCAGCATGGTGTGCGGGAAATCCAGGTTCCACTCGTGCGGCGGCACGTAGGGACACTTGGTCATGTAGCAAACGTCGCACAGGTAGCACTGGTCGACCACCTGCCAGTACTTTTCCTTGGGCACGCCGGCGGTTTCCGCGTCACCCGCCTCGTCGATGAAATCGAAGAGCTTGGGAAACGCATTGCACAGCGAGACGCAGCGGCGACAGCCGTGGCAGATGTCGAAGATGCGCTCCATCTCCTTTTCGCAGGCGGCCTGGTCGTAGAACCCGGGGTTCTTCCAGTCGATCGCGTGGCGGGTGGGTGCTTCGAGATTGCCTTCGCGCATGGCGTCCTTCCTTGTGGCTTGATTGAAAAAGGGCGTCGGGGTCAGGAGTCGGCGCTGGCGGTACGGCGGCGGGCTGGCCCCGCTGCCGTCCGCGGGCCTTTATATCAGCCGTTGAGGCCGTCCAGCGTGCGCTGGAATTTGTTGGCGTGCGAGCGCTCGGCCTTGGCCAGGGTCTCGAACCAGTCGGCGATTTCGTCGAAACCTTCGTCGCGCGCGGTCTTAGCCATGCCCGGGTACATGTCGGTGTACTCGTGGGTTTCGCCGGCGATGGACGCCTTCAGGTTGTCGGCGGTAGCGCCGATCGGCAGGCCGGTGGCCGGGTCGCCCGATGCTTCGAGGTATTCGAGGTGGCCGTGGGCGTGGCCGGTCTCGCCTTCGGCAGTCGAGCGGAATACGGCGGAAACGTCGTTATAGCCTTCGATATCGGCCTTGTTTGCAAAATACAGATAGCGGCGGTTGGCCTGCGATTCGCCGGCAAAAGCGGCTTTCAGATTGCCTTCGGTCTTGGATCCCTTGAGTTCCATAGGTGTGCTCCTCGGAGTTGGATAGAAGGCGCCGCGCCAGCGCGCGACCCCAAGTCGCAAAGCGCGAGCGCTTGCGGACCTGTACCGACTTTAGCCGAGTAAGCCGGCAAGTTCTAATTGTATTTTTTCACCGCCGCGATAGACGCCGGCTATCGTGCCGGAATGCTGGTTCCGGGCAGGCGGCAGTCGAGGATGGCCTGGCGGATCACGTCGATCGCCTTGTGCCGCGGGAAGCTGGAACGCCAGACGAGGCCGACGCGACGCGTCGGGCTGGGGTCCACGAAGCGCTTCACCCGCAGCAGCGGATCGTCGGCGGCTATGCCATCGACGCTGCTGGCGGGCATCACGGTGACACCGACGCCCGAAGCAACCATATGGCGGATGGTCTCCAGCGAACTGCCTTCCAGCACCTGGGGCGATTCACCCTGGCTGGCCCGGGTGCACAGGTCGAGCACCTGGTCGCGAAAGCAGTTGCCGGCGCCCAGCATCAGTAGCGGCTCGTCGAGCAGCTGTTCGGGCCGCAGCGACTTGAGTTTCGCCCAGGGATGCGCCACCGGGACCAGGGTGCGGAATGCTTCGTCATAGACCGGCTGCGCAACGAGGCCGGGCTCCTCGACCGGCAGGGCCAGCACCAGCACGTCAAGTTCGGCGGACTTCAATCGCTCCAGCAGGATTTCGGTGTAGCCCTCGGCGATGAACAGCGGCATCCGCGGCGCCAGCGCCTTGACCCGCGGCACCAGGGCGGGCAGCAGCCAGGGTCCGATGGTGTAGATCACGCCGAGGCGCAGGGGGCCGGCCAGCGGATCCTTGCCGGCGGCGGCAACTTCGGCCACCCGCGCCGCTTCGGCCAGCGCGCGCTCCGCCTGGGACACCACTTCGACGCCGATCGGTGTCGGCCGCACATCGCCCGAACCGCGCTCGAACAGGGCGACGCCGAGTTCGTCCTCGAGTTTCTTTACCGCCACCGACAGCGTCGGCTGCGACACGTTGCACTTGTCCGCGGCGCGGCCGAAATGGCGCTCGCGGGCGAGGGCGACGATGTAGCGGAGTTCGGTCAGGGTCATGGGCGATAGCGGGGATCGTATGCCGGTCCGGCCCATTGTAGCGCCTGCGTTTTCGGGGTGGCTGCCCGGCAGCGGATACCCTGTCTCGCAATCCCCTGTCTACCCCGTCACCCAGGGCATCACCACCGGTAGCAGCAGGGCGGTCATCAGGCCGTTGAGGCCCATCGCCAGCGCGGCAAAGGCGCCGGCCTGCTCGCTTTCCTGAAAGGCGCGGGCGGTGCCGATGCCGTGCGAGGCGATACCCAGTGCGAAGCCGCGCACGGCGTCGTCTTCGATCTTCAGTGCTCGGTAGATGAAGCTTGCGCCCATGGCGCCGAGGATGCCGGTGGCGATCACCAGTATCGCGGTCAGCGAGGGCAGGCCGCCGATGCGCTCGGCGATGCCCATGGCGATCGGCGTCGTCACTGATTTCGGTGCCAGGGAAAGCTGTGTCGCTTCACTTGCGCCAAGCAGGCCGCCGATAGCGACCGCCGAAAGCGCCGCGGTCAAGGATCCGACCAGCAGCGCGCCGAGGAGCGGCAGCGCCATGCGCCTGAGGCGGTCGAACTGGGCGTAGAGCGGAATCGCCAGCGCCACCGTGGCCGGGCCGAGCAGGAAATGGACGAACTGGGCGCCGTCGAAATAGGTCTGGTAGGAGGTGCCGGTCAGCGCGAGCAGGGCCACCAGCACGGCGACGGCGAGCAGCACCGGATTCGCCAGCGGATGCCCGCCGCAACGCCGGTGCAGCCAGGTCGCGCCCTGGTAGGCGAGCAGCGTCATGGTCAGGCCGAGCAATGGCGAGGCGGCAAGGTAGACCCAGGCTTCGCCCAGTTGCGGCGTCACGATGCATCCTTTGGTGCTGCGCTGCGCCTGATCAGGAGGCGCAACACCAGCGCGCTCAAGCCGATGGTGAGCGCGGTACTCAGCAGCAGCGAAACCGCCAGCGGCAACCATTCATCGGACAGGCGCTGGTAATGCAGCATGACCCCGGTGCCGGCCGGCACGAAAAGCAGCGACAAATGCTGCAACAAACCTTGCGCGGTATCGCGCAGGTCGGTCGACGGGCCGCCGCGCAACGCGAGCGCCGCGAACAGCAGCGCCATGCCGATCACCGGGCCGGGAATCGGCAGCGCGAGCGTGCGCGCGATCACTTCGCCGAGAAGCTGGAACACCAGCAGCAGGGTAATGGCGCCGATCATCGTTGGGCCTGGCGGGTCCGCAATAGGATGGGCCAATATACCCGACGCCGCCGGGTTGCGCGGACAGCACCGGCCCGGCGCAGCGGGCACGCCGGGCCTTGCGCGCAGCCGCATAATGCAGCCATGTCCGCCGCCCTGCCGCCCCTGATCGCCGCCCTGCTCACCGCGCGCCCGTATCCGCATGGTGTCGGCCGCGTGGAGCTGGTCGAAACCCATGCGTCCTGGCTGCTGCTGGCCGGCGAGTTCGCCTACAAGGTCAAGAAACCGATCACGCTGCCTTTTCTTGATTACGGCAGCCTGCAAAAGCGCGAAGACTGCTGCCGCGCCGAACTGGTGCTGAACCGGCGGCTCGCGCCCGACCTGTATCTCGATGTCGTGCCGATCGGCGGCACGCCCGACCGGCCGGTGGTCGGCGCGTCGCCCGCGATCGAGTGGGCGGTGCGCATGCGGCGTTTCGACGAGAGCGGTCGCCTCGATCACATGGCGGCCCGCGGCGAGTTGCAGCCCGCACATCTCGACCAACTAGCCGCCACCCTCCACGCCTTCCAGCAGGCCGCCCCCCGCGCCGCACCCGGAACGCGCTTCGGCGCCCCGCAACAGGTGCTGGCGGCGGCGCAGGAAAACTTTGTCGAACTGCGCCAACTGCTGCCGCCGGGGGCGCAAGCCCGGGTCGAACAACTGGCGAACTGGACCGAAGCCGAGTTCGCGCGCCGCGCCAACGATTTCGCCGCGCGCAAAAGCGGCGGCTTCATCCGCGAGGGCCATGGCGACCTGCACCTGGGCAACCTGGTGCTGATCGACGGCCGCGTCACTCCCTTCGACTGCATCGAGTTCAACGAGGACTTCCGCTGGAACGATCCGGCCGGCGAGATCGCCTTCGTCTGGATCGACCTGCTCGACCATGGCCGGCCGGACCTGGCCGCCTGGTTGCTGAATGCCTGGCTGGAAACCGGCGGCGATTTCGATGCGCTGCGGGTGCTGCGCTTCTACGCCGTGTACCGCGCCGTGGTGCGGGCCAAGATCGCCGCCTTGCGTGCGCGGCAGGAAGATGGCCAGCCGGCACAAGCCGATCTCGACGCGGCGATCGCCTATCTGCAACTGGCGTGGAAAATCGCCGTACCGCCAGCGCCGACTTTGGTGATCACCTGCGGCCTGTCGGGTTCGGGCAAGACCACGGCGAGTTCGGCGCGGCTGCTGGATGCGACGCTCGATGCCGCCGGCAGCATCGTCCGCCTGCGCTCCGACGTCGAGCGCAAGCGCCTGTTCGGCCTCGCCCCGCATGACAACAGCAACTCGGCGCCGGACGGCGGCATCTACACCGCCGCGGCGACCCGGCGCACCTATGCACGGCTGCTGGTGCTGGCCGGCGAGCTGCTTCGCGCCGGCTGGCCGGTGATCGTCGATGCCGCCTTCCTCAAGCGCGCCGAGCGCGACAGCTTTGCGGCGCTGGCCGGCGAACTGGGGGTCGGTTTCGGCATCCTCGCCGCCGAGGCGCCGCCCGAGGAACTGCGCCGGCGCCTGCTGGCGCGCCGCGGCGATGCCTCGGAAGCGACCGTGGCCATACTCGAAAGGCAGCTCGAATGGTTCGAGCCGCTCGCCGCGGCAGAGCGCCACTGCCTGCTCCGTCCCTGAACGGGCCGGCCCATGGCGGTGGCGGCCTGCCGCGGTTCAGGACCAGGCGCTGCCCATCCGCGGTTGCGCCCGCTGCCTGAAAGCCGCCGCGCGCGGACGGTATTCGATGCCGTCGTCCAGCCGCAGGCGCCAGGTGTCGAGCGCATGCCAGATCAGACGCGCCTCGCCGTCGGCCAGGTGGCCGTCACTGCGGATCACGTCGAAGATCAGGCGCACCAGCTTCTGGCGCTCCGCGACGCTGCCGACCTCGGCGAACAGGGTTTCCAGGAGCGCCGGCGACAGCAGGTAGCTGCCCCGGCCGTCGGGCAACCCCGTTGCGTCGGCGCAGAAATCGTAGAGCACCTCGAAGAAGTCTTCGCGCGTAACACCCAGTTCGGCAAAGGCCCGGTTTTTCGCCAGGCCGTCCAGCTCGGCAGCATCCATCCGTCCGTCGGCCAGCAGTGCCAGGACCACCAGGCGCGCCTTGGCGCGCGGGCTGTCGGTCGGGTAGGCGCGCAAGGGGCGGCCCGGATAGTTGATCGGGGAGAAGCTTTCCCTGGCTTGTAGGGTCATCATGGTGTTTCTCTCCTCAGGCGGCCAGGCGCTGCGTCAGCGCGGCAACGGACACGGGAAGAATCGGCTGGCGGGCATTCAGGCGCCGGGCTTTCGAGACGCGACTCTGGGCGCAGGCGATCGCCAATATTTCCGGCAGCCGCTCATGCCGCGCCACGCGCGCCACGGTCGCCGAATCGACAGTGCAAAATGCCTTGCAATCGTTGAGGGTAATCATGTGCCGTCTCCTTGGTGGGTTGATCCGCCGCAGCAGGTTTGCTGCGTATGGAGGGCACTGTAGAGAAAGCTTTGCTTCCAATAAATGGATATTTTTTGATAATATGCTCCCATTTATTGGAATAGTCGATGACCCCGGACGACCTCAATTTCCGCCACCTGCTCTATTTTTGGGCCGTCGCCAAGGAAGGCAGCATCACCCGTGCGGCGGAACGCCTGAATCTCTCGGTGCAGACCATCAGCACCCAGCTCGGCATGCTCGAGCAGCAGCTGGGGCAGGCGCTGTTCGCGCCGCAGGGCCGCTCGCTGGCGCTGACCGAGGCCGGGCGCGCCGCGCTCGACTATGCCGACCAGATATTCCTGCTCGGCGAGCGGTTGCGCCATGCGGTGGCCGACCACGCGTCGGGACGCCGGCGCTTCGCCGTGGGTCTCAGCGAGGCGGTACCCAAGCTGGTCGCCTTTCGCCTGCTGCAGCCGGTGCTGCAGGCGCCGCTGTCGATGCGCCTGGAATGCATCGAAGGCAATGTCGAGCACCTGCTGGCCGAACTGGCGCTGAACCGGCTCGACCTGGTCCTGACCGATCGCTCCGCGCCGACCGACGCCCATCTCAAGCTGCAGTCGAGGCTGCTGGGCACGGTCGGCATCGACCTGTACGCCGCCGATGGCCTGCACGCGCGCCATGCCGCCGACTTTCCGCAGCGATTGAACGGGGCGCCGGTGCTGCTGCCGGTGCGCAGCAATCCGCTGCGCGGCGCCATCGATGCCTGGTTCGCGCGGCACAACCTGAAGCCCGAGGTCGTCGGCGAGTTTTCCGACAGCGCCCTGCTCAAGACCTTCGGCCGCGCCGGGCTCGGCCTGTTTCCGGCGCCCTCCGGGATGCATGCCGACATCCTGGCGCAGTTCGGCGCCCGCCCGCTCGGCACGCTGGCCGACGTGCGCGAGCACTGGTATGCCATTGTCACCCAGCGGCGGATCCAGCACCCGGCCGTCGAGGCGATCCAGGCCGGCGGCATAGCCTCGCTGCTGGAATGAGAACGGACATCACGGCAGCGCAAGATCGAGCAGGCGGCTCAGCTCGACGCCGAGCACGATGATCCAGACGAAGATCGCGATGCCGACGCCGGCAGCGGCGATGTCCTTGATGACCTTGATCTTCTCGTTGTGGCGCGTCTCGACGAAATCGCACAGCGCCTCGATCGCGCTGTTGAAGATTTCGGCGACCAGCACGAAGGCGGTGACGACGAGGATCAGCAGGAAATCGACCCAGGCACGTGCGCCGAAGGCGATCGCCAGCACCACCACCGACGCGATCAGCTTGTAGGTCACCGACCAGTCGTAGAGCACGGCGTAGCGCAGACCGGAAAAAACGGTGCAGATCTTGCGCAGCGGATGGTAGCCGGCGTCGCCGGTGCCGAGAAACTTGTGTCTCATCGTGTTGTCTCCCGCCATGCCGGCAGGCGACGCAACAGCAGGACCCAAAGGGTCGCCAACAGGGCGCCGGCGACGACATCGCTCGGAAAGTGAACTTGCAGGTAGAGCCGCGAGGCGAAGACCGCCGTCACGGTGGCGAAAAGGACGGCAATCTCGATCCGGCGCGGCGCCGCTCCCGGCCGCAGCAGCCAGGCCAGGGCGAAGGCGGTGACCTGCGCCGAATGGGCGCTGGGAAAGCTCCAGTCCTCGGGCATGGCGATCAAGGACGGAAACATGTCGGGCCGCGGCCGGGCCGCGATCAATTTGACCAGATGCCCGAGCGCGGAGGCGCCGATCAGGGCCAGCGCGACAAAGGCGGCACTCCTGTCGCCGCGCCCCCGCCACCAGACCAGCAGCGCCAGCGGCAGCAGCACCGCCAGCGAGCCGAGCCAGGTAAGCGCGAGGAACAGGCTATCGAGCCACCCGGCTCGCATGGTATGCAGCAGCGCGAGACCGGTGTGGTCCCAGGCGGTGAGGACGTCCATGGCCGCGCTTACCTTCCGCGGCTGCCCACCGCGGCGCGCACCAGCTTTTCCTTGCGCAGCGACATGCCGATGGAGATGCCGATGAAGGTGGCGACCACGGCCAGCGAAAAGCCGATCGGGATCTTGTAGAGGTCGATCAGCAGCATCTTGACGCCGATGAACACCAGCACCGCCGCCAGGCCGTACTTGAGCAGCGAGAAGCGGTCGGCCATGTCGGCCAGCAGGAAGTACATCGCGCGCAGGCCCAGGATGGCGAAGACGTTCGAGGTCAGCACGATGAAAGGATCCGCGGTGATGGCGAAGATGGCCGGGATCGAATCGACGGCGAAGATCAGGTCCGAGATCTCGACCAGGATCAGCGCAAGCAGCAGGGGCGTCGCGTAGCGCACACCATCCTTCCAGACGAAGAACTTCTCGCCGTGGAGTTCGTCGGCGATCTTCATGTGGCCGCGCAGCCAGCGGATCAGCGGGTTGTTCGCCATGTCGGGCTTTTCCTCGGCGAACCACCACATCTTGATGCCGGTGACCAGCAGGAAGGCGCCGAAGATGTAGAGCATCCAATGGAATTGCGTGATCAGCCAGGCGCCGGCGAAGATCATCACCGTGCGCAATACGATGGCGCCGAGCACGCCGAGCACCAGCACGCGCTTCTGCAATTCCAGCGGGATGCCGAAAAACGAGAACAGCATCAGCCAGACGAAGACGTTGTCGATCGCCAGCGATTTCTCGATCAGGTAGCCGGTGACGAATTCGAGCGACTTCTGGTTGGCCACCTCGCGCCCGGCGCTGCCGTCGAGGTGCCACCAGAGCGCCGCCGCGAACAGAAAGGATACGGAGACCCAGACCACCGACCAGGTGGCGGCCTCCTTGAGCGACACCTTGTGCTGCTTGCCGCCGCCGACCACGAACAGGTCGATCGCCAGCATCACCAGGACGATGGCGAGGAATCCCGCCCACATCCACCACGTACCGATAGTTTCCATTGCATGCTCTCCTTGTCAGACCCGGTTCGCCGTTCCCCCCGCAGCTGCTGAACACTCCAGGCTGCAAACGGAACGGCCCTTTATCCAGCGCAGACGAAGGGCCGTGGTTTCGACAAGGGCACCTCCGCCAATGCGGCAAAGGTCTTGCTCGTGCCTGCCTTGCGGCAAGCACCCGGGGCGCCGGGGAACCCTTCAGCGACAAGAGTTTCCGTATTGACGACGCCGCGGCGGAGAGCTACTCCCCCTTGGGATGGACGAAATTTACTTAACTTGATAAAAACAGTCAACTACTTTTTGGGCGATTGAAAGTCCGCGCCGACGCTCCTGCTCACCACCGCCGGACCGGCCGCATCAATGCCTACCGCGCTGCGGGTGCGCGGCATGCCACTCAACCAGCGCGGGTGCTACATCGCGCAGGGCGCCGATGAGGCGCACGCCGTCGACGCCGCGCCCGCGGCCGGCGAGGCCGCCACCGCCGGCCCAGAGCTCGGCGCTGGCAGGCAGTGCCGCACGCAGTTCGACCAGGGCATCGCGCGCCTTGCGCCAGGGATAGGCGGCTGAAAACGAAAGGGCGACGATGTCGGCATGGGTTCCCCGCGCCGCGCCGACGATGTCCGCAATCGGGGTTTGTGCGCCGAGCGACACCGCAAAGGCGCCGTTGGCGGCGAGCAGGGCCTCGACCATCAGCAGGCCGAGCAGGTGCTCCTCGTCCTTGACCGTGGTCAGCAGCACCTGCGGTCGCGTGCCGCGGCCGCCTAGCGCATGGGTCGCCGAGCGCAGCAGGTTCTGCACCAGTTCCGTGTACAGGTGTTCCTCGAAAATCGCGATTTCCCCGCTCATCCAGCCGTCGCCGATGCGCCGGTTGAGCGCCGGCAAGGTCTCGATGACGAAACGTTCCAGGCCGTCGCGCGCCAGGCGCTGCGCCAGCTCGGCACGCAAGGAATCGATGTCGCGCGCCTTGAGCCTGGGCACGATCCAGTCCGCCGTGTCGTCAGCGCCGACTTTTTCGGGGGACGCCGCCAGCCTCTCGGTCAATGCCGCCATCGGCTGGCGCAGCAGCGCGCCGGGGCGCTGGCCCTGGTCCATCAGGCGCTTGATCAGGCGCAGGTGCTCTA